>JADFVX010000022.1 GCA_015222755.1 Pseudomonadota bacterium
AACTTCATTTTGTTTCTCCACCTAAGTGATACAAAGTTTAAGCAAGTGCCAAGTAGAGCATTAAAGCATAACTGTGATTTTTTTAAACTGGGCCTTTTATCATGAATCCCATATGTTTAACAGGCATCATAGGTAAAAGGACTACATAATAGATTGCATGGAGGTGTAAGATGAGACCATTAGTTTTTTTTATGGCGGTAACACTGATTACTATCGGGACTGTAAGTTTAAATGATAATGCCTACTCTGATGAGTCTCTAACGGCCTATGGAGGTATGCATGGCGCACTGACCAGTTGTGACGACGAGACACAGGAGCAGCACCTTTACCTCTTGAATTCGGAAGAGCTTGACCTTGATAAAATACAGATAGAAAAACTCAGGAAGATAGATTCTGAGTGTGGGAAGTCCTGCACCATTGACAGGGCAAAGTTACGCGTGGCCAAGATGGAGATGGATGAACTCCTGAGGTCGGACAGCATAGACATGAAAAAGGTAGTTGCCAAGTCGACACTTATTTCAGAGCTTATGAACGATCTTCGTATCAGGCTTGTGCGTGTAAAGGTCGAGTCCATGATGGTCCTCAATGAAGATCAGAAGAAAAAGGCAAAGGGCCTGAGGTAGAGTTTGCAGCAAAAGATATCTCCCTTTTTAATTGCACCCTTCCTGTGGACAAGTTCTAGCAAAGAATATTTTGTGAAAACTTGCAATGTAAAAAAGCTGTTCTATACTCTTTTTGTAGCATAAACGCATAAGGTATTTAATGTGAGGAGGCAGAGAAGATGACACTGGGAGACATCAAGATAAAGGCAAAGGGGCTGGGGATCAAGGTTGGGAGTAAAAAAAAGTCTGAACTGATTCATTCAATACAGCTGACCGAGGGGAACTTTGACTGTTTCGGTACAGCAATAAACTTTTGTGACCAGGGAGGCTGCTGTTTTATGAAGGACTGCCTTGGCATGTCAAAGGTGGCCTGACGGGGAGCTTGCAAGGTGCCCGGCTTTATAGGCGGGAAGTGTCACTTTCTCATACTAAAAAACCAGGGGCTCACGCCCCCATTATCTATATTTCTTTTTTTATCCACTCTACAGCTATATCAACAGGCACAGTTAACACATTAAATGTGTATTTCCATACGCCTCTTTTATCGAGGAGTATTATGCTATTGCCGTGTCCAAAGCTTCCATCTTCGTTTTTCTGGTAGAAGAAATTGAAGTCCTTAAGGGTCTTTGCTACTACGTCCTTGTCACCGGTAAGGAACGACCAGTAGGACGTGTCGGCCTTCATCTTCTCAGCATAGGTCTTAAGGGCCTCAACGGAATCTCTTTCCGGGTCCATGGTAATAGACAGAAGGACAAGGTTTTTACCGAGATCGCCCTTCATCTCTTTAGCAATATCCATAAACTTATGCACCATGATGGGACAGCTTTCATCACAGCTAGTATAGATGAAGTTGATGAGTACAGCCTTCCCCTTAAGGGACTCGTTGGTGACTGTTTTGCCGCTTTGGTCTGTAAGTTTGATGACAGGTGCTTCCTGCTCAAGCTCTATTACCCTGCCGTTTTCATAGACCTTTATCTCCTTTTGGGGCATGGTATGCTGCGAGTGATCCATCTTTTCTGCATGACCTTCATTCTTGCCGCTACTATCACTTCCCTGAGAGCATCCAGCTGAGATCAGGATGAGAGAAATAAAAAGCGTCCACAAACCTTTTTTGATATTCATTGTTCCTCCATTAGTGCAGAATTGAGGAGCAATTCTACACCAAATATGACCATTTTATCAAGTCCGTTGGACTTTTTTTGAGATTGTGAGGCTCTTTAAAATATTGAAGATAAACAAAAAGGCTGAGGCAAATTCCATGAGGGCAAAGGTAGTGATAAGCGCAGTTGTATCCTCATCCCTGAATGGGAGCAGGCAAAGAAAGCCTATAAGGCCGATATTGGCTATCCAGAAGTGGATGGTGGCAAGTTTCTGGCTGTACAGCCTTTTCCCGGCAAACTCAGGGATCATATAATAGCCGACTCCAAATATCATCATAGTTATCCAGCCCAGAACATTGAGGTGAGCGTGGACAGGCATAATCTCTCCGGCCAGGGAAGGGTGGATTGTCATACAAACTCCCATGATTATTGCGAGTACGAAATAGAAAAGACTTACAAGAACAAAGCGCACAGAGGCCTTCCCCATAGCCCTTTCCGCCCCGACAACAGAAGGCAGTATGTTGTAGACGAAAATAAGCCCTGCCGCCCCTTCGATAAGTCCGGCAAGGCCGGTGGCATAGTTTGCAAGCAGGGCATTATCCCCTTTCTCAGCGTAGATCAGCGCCAGTGCCATCAATATGATGCCTGTATTGGCTACACGATAGTTTATTTTAACAAGGGAGGGGTTCCTTACAGAATTGCCTGAAAATCGTGGGAAGATGTGGTAGGCGACACCGAAGATCATCATTGCTACCCATCCGAGCAGGGTAATATGAAAATGCACCCTGAAAAGGCTCCAACCCCCGGGGCTTATTGCCACGTAGCCGCCCAGCGTGCATCCTATGACAAAATAAAATGTTGCCGCCTGGGTAAAACTGGATGACCACTTATCTACAGTTTTATCATTATCTCCCATGAGAAATAAGCCTTCCGGCACCTCCTCTTTTACGGGAGCCCCTTTTATCGCAGTAGATATAATATTGAAGAGAAAGAGATAGGCAGAGGCGACCTCAAGAACAGAGGATATTGCTAGAAGTATATCGCTTTGAACTAAAAATGAGACCGACATTCCGATTATCCCTGCATTGGCCAATATCAAGTGAAGGGTGACGGCCCTATCGCTATAGGGATATTTTCGAACAAATACCGGTATTACGAAATATGTCACCCCAATGATCATCATGGAGACCCAGCCCAGGAGGTTTATATGGGCATGTATTGGCCGTATCTGGTAGACAAGGTCAGGTGAGGCTACGGCAAGCAGCCCCAATGAGCATCCGATAAAAAAGTAGATAAGCGCCGAGGCGATGAATCGTTTAGTGTGTTTATTCATATCTCGTGTATTATTAATACGGGTAAAGAAGTACATATAAACTACTTTTATTGTAGTAGAGTTTATGTGAAAGTGAGTCCCTTGGGCAAGATTATTTTAATTGATTCTCAATACTATTGACAACAAATACCCTCTTTAAATATAATGTAGCGAATATAAATAATTTTAAAGGAGTAAATGAGATGAAAAAGTTTGTTGTATTTGCTGTAAGCATGGCCATAATGGCTATAAGCTCTAGCGCTGTAATTGCCGGGGATGCCACAAAAGGAGCAAAGCTGTACAAGAAAAAGTGCAAGGCATGTCACACGATAGACGGCAAGAAAAAGGTTGGACCTACTCTTAAAGGAGTTCTTGGTCGTGACAGCAAAAATGCTGGAAAGCTTGACGAAGCAGGCCTGACGACTTGGCTTAAAGATCCTAAGAAGGTTTTCCCAAAGTCTAAGATGGCAAAGCTTTTCAAGAAAAAGCTTAAAGACGGTGAGATCGCCGACCTTGTAGCCTACCTGAAGACACTGTAAGTCATTAAAAAAATGCTAATTGAAAAGCCGGGCTTTTGCCCGGCTTTTTTTATGCTTGGATTTTCAGAATTCTTATGGCAAAGCCGATTAACTCTGCCCCACTCAGAACGGCCGGGATTTAAGAGTCCAACAAACAACTCCGCAGCAAGCTCAGGTTACTCCGCCCTAAGTGATTTAAAAAAGCCATAAAATCGATTCCTCGTAAAAGACACAAAAACATCAATAATCATGGCCTGTTTTTCTGTCTCCTTAACATTTCATAAGCCTCTGACAAGTATGATTTAGCCGCTGAATTATATCGGTTTTTAATAGCTCTTTTTAAATAGGGCAAAGCCTCCTCGGCCTTCCCTTCTTCAAGATAAGCTGAACCAAGGTTACTCAAGGCATAAGAAGAATCCGGACTTACCCTCACAGCATTAGACCAGAGCGTTATCGGATTCTGCCATACCTGGTTTTGTCTCACCGTAAGGAATGACATAGGTATAAATATCATAACTACCAAGACATATTTCAATAAAGCCAGACGGGACAGGCTTAGATCAATAAGGATCATGCAGATAACAACAAAAGCGACGGAAGGGGCATAGAGATAACGGTCTGCCGTCAAGTAGGCGAGAGGCGATATATTTGATACAGGCAACCAGAAGGCTCCTCCCCATATGAGCATAAAAAATATTGCCGGCTGCCGCTTCGCTGAAAACAGCAGAGCCGCAAAATAGAGTATTATTGTAAGTATGGCAAGGATAACCCAAGGGTCACTCCAGGAAGACGGTATCGAGAAGGTGTACTCAAGGGCCAGGTTCCGGGGATAGAACAACTTGAAAACCATAAAGACCCAGGATTTTAAAACTGTCATTAAGTAGGTTGCTTCCGTCGCTCCCTGAAAATAATTCAGTTTTGACAAAACGCCCTGGATCTGCCAGTAGCGATTATCCAGGATGCCAGACAGAAAAAGCCATAAGCCGCCACCAGCGATCATTATTCCCGTTGCAGTTAAAGCAAGCCACTTTTTTCTCAACAGAAACCTGTTGTGCGGCTCGACATAGGCGTACTCATAGGCCGCAAATATCAGGGGCAAGGTAACTGCCGTTTGTTTTGCCAGACAAGCTACTAAACCGAGCATTACAGAAAAAACAACGTAAGCTAAGCGTTTCCTTCCCGGCATAAACCCTTCAATGTAAGTAAGTACAGACAAGAGGGAGAAGAAAAGCACAAGGCTCCCTTTTCTATGCGATATATTTGCAAGCACTTCAACTTGAACAGGGTGGATCAGAAAAAAAATGGAAGAGGTCCATGCGATAAAGGGGGAGAGTTTCAGGCGCCTTACCAGGACATAAACAAGGAGGCTGTTTAATACATGCCATAAAACCTGCTGAAAATGGTAGCCCGTGGGATTGAGGCCGAAGAGGGTATAATCAAGCATATATGTCAACTCCCTTAATGGCCTGCCATGATATTTATTACTTATGAAAGCTTCAAGGGAGCGTATATCGGGGTTATTGACAATGACAACACTGTCATCATAGGTCCAGGCATTGTCAAATGTATTAGCAAAGAGGAGGCAAGCTAAGACCGAGAGGACAATTACTGGCGGTGCAAGTTTCCAGATTTTAGCTGTATTAAAAATCATACTTTTCAATAGGTGGATTTATATTTCAAGTATAAGAGGCCCTTGTTCAAAAAAATCTGCCTCGCTATTTATCGGAAAGGGAATTTTGTTTGTAGCTATTTCTTCCCATGGCCCCTCCACCTGCCCGTAAGACTATAGCAGACGGTAATGGCTGTCAACAGACAATCAAAATGGGGAAGAGGACTACCCTTGAAACGATTACTTATTCCATAAAAAAAGCCCGACCACTTTGGTCGGACTTTCATGTAAAACAGCTAAGAGCTCAGATCAGGAGAATTTCCATTCCTTGACCCAATGTTCGGGGTCGGTTGGAACATCTGGCGCATCCGGCAAGTCGCCCTTGAGGTATTTGTCTATCGATTTTGCAGCCATCTTTGCCTGACCCATTGCGAGTATGACCGTGGAGCCGCCCGTTATGGCGTCGCCGGCTGCAAATACACCTTCCTTGCTGGTCTGGCAGGTTGTTTCATCAACCATGATGACACCCCACTTGTTGATGCGTACCTTTTTATCCGTTGCAGGAATGATTGGGTTGACATCGCAACCGAGAGCAAGGACTGCGGTATCGCAATCCTCGGTGAAAAACTCTCCAGTCGGCACAGGCCTTCTTCTTCCCGAATCGTCAGGCTCAGAAAGTTCCATCTTTTCGCACTTTATTGCCGTAATGAAGTTGTCCTCGTCTGTAATAAACTCAACTGGATTTGAAAGCCACTTCCAGTTCAGGTACTCATCTTCCGCATGTTCCACCTCCTCCGACCTTGCCGGGGCCTCATCACGGGAACGACGGTAGTAGCAGGTCGTATCCGCGCCAAGCCGCTTGGCAGTCCTGAGAGTGTCCATTGCAGTATTACCAGCACCGATAACAGCAACCTTTTTCCCCTGGTATAGAGGAGTGCTAAATTTGGGGAACTTGTCCGCCTGCATCAGGTAGATACGTGTGAGATACTCGTTGGCCGAGTACACTCCGTTGGCATTGACTCCGGGGATATTGAGCATCTTCGGAAGCCCTGCTCCGGAGCCGATAAAGACGGCATCAAAACCCTCACTTTCAAGGAGGTCATCGAGAGTGAGGATCTTCCCTATTATCATGTTGTATACAAACTGTACGCCGATTTTTTCTAGGAAGGCTATGTCCTCATCTATTATCTCAAGGGGCAGTCTGAAACGGGGTATGCCGTACACCAGGACGCCTCCAGCCCTGTGGAAGGCCTCAAAGACGACGACCTCATGCCCCCTGGTGCGCAGCTCATAGGCGGCTGTCATGCCTGCAGGGCCTGCGCCGATTATTGCTACCTTTTTACCCGTTGACTTCGGAATATCGGGCATTTTAAGCGTAGCATTCTCACGTTCATAGTCGGCGGCGTATCTTTCAAGGCAGCCGATTCCAACAGGATCGTTTTTCTTGCCCACTATGCATACGGCCTGACACTGCTTGTCCTGAGGACAGACGCGTCCGCATATGGCAGGAAGGAAGTTTGACTCCCTGATCTTTGTTGCAGCGTCTGCAGGATTACCTTCCTCTATTAGCTTGATGAAAGCGGGAATGTCTATCCCCACGGGGCAGCCGGCTACACATGCAGGAGTCTTACATTGAATACAGCGCATGGCCTCAGCTTTCGCCATTTCCGGAGTATAACCTGTCGGCACCTCATAAAAATGCTTTATTCTTTCTATACCGGGGTGCAGGGGCATCTCCTGGTATGGGAGGTTCATCCGCTCCTTGTTGCTTAGCTCCTTGATACACTCTTCAGACATAATTCTCTCCTATCCCGGATAAACCGGATAAGTGCCTTAACGAAATAATATTCAGCACTTTTATGGCTTAATATATTTCTAAGTTACTAAATTTCCAGTGTCGCGAGGGCCTTTTTTTCCTCTTTGACAAACATTTTTTGACGTTTTACGAGCTGATCAAAATCAACCTCATGACCGTTGAAGTCGGGGCCGTGGAAGCATGCAAATTTTGTTTCCCCACCTATAGAGACGCGGCAGGCACCGCACATTCCCGTACCATCCACCATGATGGCGTTCAGGGAGACAAAGGTCTCTATCCCGTCTGCTCTTGTCATTTCGCTTACGGCCTTCATCATGGGAACAGGACCTACGGCGAGCACGTGGCTTACCTTCTCCCTGTCCATTATTTCCTTTAGAACGTCGGTAACAAGCCCTTCTTTTCCTGCGGAACCGTCGTTTGTAGTTGGGCGTACCTCGTCGCAGGCCTCGCCCAGTTCATCCATCATAAGCAGCAGGTCTTTATTTCTTGCGCCCACTATGCCTATCACCTTATTGCCAAGCGCCTTGAGGTCTCTTGCAGTAGGTATTATTGCACCGGTACCGTATCCTCCGCCTATGACAACACATGTCCCTTCATGCTTTTTGACATGGGAGCGTTCACCCAGTGGGCCGACTACATCGGTAAAGCAGTCGCCAACATTCATAGCATTGATCTCGCTGGAGGTCTTTCCCACCGCCATGACTATTATATGGATAGTGCCGGCATCTGCATCCCACCCGCATATGGAGAGCGGGATGCGCTCACTGAGCCCATGGGGTCTGACGATGATAAACTGCCCGGCCTGAAGCTTGTTTGCGATAAAGGGCGCCTCTATTGCAAAGTGAAAGGTCTTGTCGCAGAGCTCGCGCTTTGAGACTATGCGGTAGCTCTGCCTGTATTTGTCCGCAAGGGTCTCCGCCTCACTGCAGTAGGGGAGGAAGTGGCAGGCCTCGTGGCGCACTATAAAGGCATTGTCCCACTCATGCTGTTCGTCATTACCCAGTATGGCGTTAAATGCCTTAAATACCTTCTTCCTCTGACAAGGTATAAGTATCCCCTTCTTAATCATCTTGCCCAAGGCCCTTGCCGCATCTTTCCTTACCAAGGGCTTGCTGTCTGACAGGAGGTTGAAAGAGGTATCGAACATCTTGAGCCTCAGTTTTTCATCGAATGCCTCTGCGGAAAGTCTTAGAGCAAGCTTCCCAAGGGCATATAGTGCTGCGGCCCTTACCTGATGGTTCTTTGATTTCGCGGCTACCAGTATCTCCGGCATAGACTTAATAACTGCATCGCTTCGGAAGTAGGAGAGTGCCTGCACAATATTGATGATGGCAAAGTCATCATCTCGTTTGTTGTTCCAGGTATCAAGCAGTATAGCAACCGCCTTTTCACCATTTAGAGCTATAGCCCTGCCCAGGTGCGCAGCCGACTCCGGGTCGGCATCGGTCAGCTCCGCTGTCAGCGTTCCAAGTGCCGCCTCCCCGAAACGGGCGATCTGCTTTTCCGCGCGGTTCGCCAGCCTTGTCATGTCCGGCTTGCCTGCATGGTCGTGGTAAAAGATTGTGGTAAGTACCGCAGCGAGGTCTGTTTTTTCCCCGTCTGTCAGCTTGCTTAAAGTGTCAAGCTGGTCGAGCACCCTTCCTATGGCCTCTTCACTGTCTATATTGATACTTTCTATAATTCCCTTAACTCTATCTGTCATCGCTTATTTACCTGCCAATTAAATAGTTTTTGGACTATAAGGCCTAACATTATAGGCAAGTCTTCTTGACTTTTCCAGTGTTTTTTGGCTTTTATTTAAAGATGTACTTGAGGCTTGCCTTCCTCTCTTGCTTGATCCTTTGGGGGCTCTTACTCCTGGCTATTTATTCAATGAAAGTGCGTATCCCACAAACTTTCTCTCACGGGGCCTAGCTAGTGGACTTTCCTATTTGTTAAGCTTGATCAGGAGTTTTTATGCACAAACTTCGCTGTGTATTTCAAAACTCGCTGCCACCTTATCCAAAACGGCCGCCTAATATATCATTCCTGTAGGTCAGGCCAGCGCTTTACACACTGCTGACATCTCCGACCTTTGCTTCCCTCCAGACAACTAATAGTTCCATATAGGACTTGCACCTCCATGAGTTCCTAGCCTGGCTGGCGCTCATAAAAAAAGGCCCAACCTTTCGGTTGGGCCTTTTTAATTAATCAGCTATCTCTTAGTACATTTCCCAGATATCTGTGAGCCACTTTGCATGACCCAACCAGAGCAGGATAAATGTTACAAGAAATATAATGGCGAGTACAAATGTACCCGGCGCATGAAACCCATTATGCTCATCAGACATAATCATATCCTCCTTTATGCTCTCTTATTTCCTTTGAAGATGGAACCCAGAGTGACGAAAACAAACATCGCACCACCTACAACCGCTATTAAACCACCTATGCCTACCAGACCCATAAATATGTCAACTGTAGAGTCAAATTGATAGCCAAAAGGTGCGTCTGAGAAGTTGTAGTCCCAGTGCCTTCTTGGTACTCCGAAAGTACCGGCAGCCATCATGGTGATAGAAAGAATCGTAATACCGGTTCCATATACAAAAGGCTGAAGTTTAGCTACACCAGGCATTATCAGGTCACGCTTGAAGAATACCGGGATAAGGAAATAGGCCATACCCATAAAGGCTATAGTCGTACCCGCAACAACCGTACCGTGGAAGTGACCTGTAATGGCCCAGGTATTGTGACGGATGATACTGAACTGCTCAGTACCGAAGATCACACCGGTAGTACCACCGAGGAAACCGAAGAGTACGATAGAGATGAAGGTTGCCGAGAAGGCAGGGTTGCCCCAGGGAGCCTTCTTCAGCCACTCGAAAAGGCCGTTGTTATAGCCCTGCTTCCTGAGACCCATCTCAATAGAGGCAGGAACAGCGAATGCATGTATCATGGAAGCGAGAACAGCAAGGTGCATAACGTAGCTTGTGTTCACGATCTTGTGCCATGTACTGAAAACCGGGTCAACAAGCAGATGATGCTCGGAAGCAACATTGATGAAAAGGATGTAGAGTACAAAAGCACTACGACAGAGCTTTTCACTGGCCGGCTTCGCCTTGAAGAGGAAGGCCGCTATCCCGTACCAGCATGCAACCATCATACATACGTTGATCTGCTGAGAAGTATGACCCAGACCCCACCATACCAGCCTGTATGCAGAAGGATCGATTGTCTCGATGATTCCCAGTGACCACAGGAATGTAGGGATGTATATAGCAGCACCGTGCGCTATAGACATGATACCGATAATAGAGGCCGCCATGATACCGAAGGACACCATAGGCAAGGTCCGCTTGTACTCACCTTCCTTCTTCGCAACAACAGCGTTGATGAAGAAGTGGATGAATGCTATCAGCGAACCCACGGCAAAGAGTATAATACCCAGATAGTAGAGAGGGTGCGCCTGAAGCGGGACATAAGATGTAAAGAGAACATCTGCCTGACCGCCCAGAACCATAACTACCACAAGTAGAGTACCACCCAGCATCAGACCGTAAGTAATCTTGGACAATATCGGCACTGCCAGCCTGGACTTCAGCAGAGTCACCGAGCCAAAATGTACCAATGCTACCTCGAAGAATATAATCCATACGAGAAGCGCCAGAAGACCGTGTGCTGTCAGCCAACGGTAGTACCACTCAACGGGAAGAAGGTGGATAGCAGGCCACCTGGTTAAGAGTACAAGCAGACCAGCTGCGCCGCCGATGGCAAAGAAAATAATCGCCGTCGCCATGTTCAGCTTGATCATAGATTCGGAGTTTTTCTCAATCTCCAAACCCGAAATTTCACAAGTTCTTTTTTCGAAACTCATTTAGACCTCCTTATATGACATTGATCTTGCCCACCATGGTATGGTGACCAAGACCGCAAAATTCATTACACAATATCCTGAAATCGCCTGAACTGGTCGGCTTCAGATTGACAACGTAATCGATTCCAGGAATAACCATAAGGTTCAGGTTGATCGGTTGAATCGAGAACCCGTGAACAAGGTCTACAGAAGAAAGGTGGATCTTGTATGTCTTGTCCTTCTCAAGTTCAAGAACAGGAGTCCACTCCCACATACTCGCCTTAAGGTAGACAGGCTCGTCCGGATTAGGTCTCACTACGGGAAAACCGTTTTCCTCTCCGACCGTGTATTTTTCTTCCTGCGCCTCTATGAGGGCCTCAAAGTCCTCTGCACTGACCCTGTAGCTCTCGCTAGGCGGGTTCTGTACTCCGATAAAATGCTGTATCGGCATGTATAAAAATGAAACAAGCATCCAGACAAGGGCGAGAATGAACCAAATCTTCTCATCCTTACTGAGAGGCTGCCACCAATTCCCCTGGGGCTCATGAATAGCCATAACTAGTAATCCTCCTTAAATTCTATTTAACTATAGGGAGATAAGGTAAAGTGTATACCTCATACAAACCCCAGACCGTAAAAAGCACCGTAGGTAACACAATACCTATCCCCAGAAGCAACCAGATATTGTCGTAAAACTTCTGAACTGCACTGTATTCTTCGCTTCCCTCAGACATATTCCTCCTCCTTTCAATGATTAATATTAGAAACCAAATCTAATGTTTAGAACTTTTTTGAATAGGCCAAACTGCATAGCACGACAATAGTTCTAACAGCATAGCGCTCGAATAATATGGCAAAAAGTACATGCTTGTCAAGAAAAAACGTCTGAACAGATTCCGTTAAGAAAAAGTCCATGAATCCTGTCAGGAGAGCGCATAGACGGTATCGTGGAATCTGCTTTCCGAGTTCAATTCTGAAGAGAATGTTTTGCAAATAAACTCTAGCAATTTTACCTCAAAAGCAGCTCATGTTAAGCTCATCTTCAGTCGAATATCATCGTAAAGTCTCTTTAATGCCTTAATATATATATCCCAGCAGGCGAGATACAAGTTTTGCCGCCAGAAAATCAGGTGCGTTCATGCCCTCAATTGGTGCAAACTCTACTACATCAAAACCTATAACTTTTTTATTTTTACAAACCTTACGAAGGAAGGAGGTGACAGTATACCAGTCAAGTCCGCCCGGTTCCGGAGTGCCTGTAGAAGGCATGATGGAAGGGTCGAAGCAGTCGATGTCTATAGTGATGTAGATATTTTCAGGCAGCCCATCAATGGCCTCATCCATCCAGGCACTTCCCCCCCTCATCTCATGGGCAAAGTGGATTTTCCTGCCCTTCTCCTCTACAAAATCCGCCTCTTCCTTTGAGAGCGAGCGGATACCTACCTGGCTGTACTGAAGGCCTAGATCATCAACGCGGCGCATAATGCATGCATGGCTATCCGGTGTGCCGTCATAGCTGTCGCGAAGGTCGGCATGGGCATCGAGTTGCAAGACGCCGAAGTCCTTGCCCCTGACCTCGACGAGCGCGGTGAGCACCCCCTTTGTAACGGAGTGCTCACCGCCGAGCCCCACTATAAACTTGTTGTCCTTTGCCGGTTTTAGCGCCGCCTCGTGTGTGGCACGCATCATGTCAGAAGGGGTCTTTGAAGGCCGGACTGCGGGAAGAGTATGTATCCCTATTTCAGAGGTTTCCCGTTTAAGTTCCTCATCATAGGCTTCAAGCTGAAGGGACGCATTAAGGATCGCATCGGGGCCTTTTGAGGCACCACCTCCATAGCTGACTGTTCCTTCATAGGGGATGGGAAGAACGGCAACCCGGCAACTCTCGTAGGAGCAATACTTTGCCTCTTCCGGGCCGAAACGGATAGGGTTGTCTGGCACTATTTTGGCTCCATCCAGTCCATGATTAGAACGTAGGCGGAAACAACTGTAGTCCAGTCACCATTCTTTGCTCCCATGGCCGTCTGGGTACAGTTGCGCGTGTTGACTATCTTACCGGACATCTTGAAGACCTCTTCCCTTTCGTCCCAGGCCTTGTCTGGATCAAACTCTATCCCCAGAGTGGTCGCAAGCATAGTGGCGGCGAGGTCTTCTGCGTAATCTCCGGCCTTCTTCTCATTCTCACCAAATGAGTGGTGCTCCGAAAGATAGCCGTGAGTGGAGCGGTCTTTAGGCAGGGCAACTCCCACAGAGGAGGCAATAAGCCTGTTTGGCTCCTGCGTGGCCTGCTCCGAGAGGACGACGAAAAGTATCTGACCAGGGAGCAGCACAGCTTCGCCCTTCTGGCGGGATACCATCTTGCAGTTGGGAGGGAAGATACTGGAGACCTTCACCAGGTTCTGGGCGGCTATCCCTGCATCACGAAGGGCCATCTCGAAACTGGTCAGCTTTTCTTTGTGTTTTCCAACGCCCTTTGTCAGGTAGGCCATTTTTGGTATAAGCATGAAAGAACCTCCGATAAAAAAGTAATAGTGAAATATAGAAAGATTTAGCAAAAAATTCAATTAAAATGTGAAGATCAAAATCAAAAACAGGGAAGGTCTTCAAGCACCTGGAGATTTTTAAAAATGCCTCCTTTACAAGGCCTGAGTCTGGGTATATAATTTCATGTTCCTCTTAAAACATACTGTAGGTAATAAATGTCGCAATCAATTACAAAGCTGCCACCCCAGAACCTTGAAGCAGAGCTCTCCATCCTTGGCGGTATCCTTATCGATAACGATGCCATAAACAAGGTGCTCGAAGTGCTAGATTCTTCGGCCTTTTACAGGGAAAATAACAGGAAGATCTTTGACACTATGGTCGAAATAAACGGAAAGGGAGAACCCGTTGACATCATCACTCTGACGGATGCCCTGAAAAATGCCGGTTGTCTGAGTGATGTCGGAGGGCCGGCCCATGTAGCATCTCTCGCAGATGGAGTGGCAACGGCAGCCAACATAGCCTACTATGCCAAGATAGTCAGGGAAAAATCTATCTTAAGAGGCCTTATTGGAGCGGCCACAGAGATAGTGACCAAGGGTTACGAAGAAGGCGCAGACGTGGACAAATTCCTCGACTATGCGGAAAGCCGCATATTCGAGATATCGGAAAACAAGGTCAAGCAGTCTTTCTACAGCGTCAAAGAGATCGTCAAGGACAGCTTCAAGGCAATTGAAGAACTATACGAACGGAAAGAGATGATAACCGGCGTCACTTCGGGGTTTAAAGACCTTGACAGGGACACATCAGGCTTTCAGCCTTCAGACCTTATAATTATCGCCGGACGCCCTTCTATGGGGAAGACCGCCCTCTGTCTGAACATCGCACTCAACGCCGTACGTGATGAGTCCCGAGAGAGAAAGCCAACAGCTATCTTCTCCCTTGAGATGTCCAAAGAGCAGCTTGTTACCAGGATGCTCTGTTCCGAGGCCAGGGTGGATGCCGGAAAGCTGCGTAAGGGTTTTCTTTCTGAATCGGACTGGCCAAAGCTGACCCGTGCGGCAGGTTTTCTATCAGAGGTACCCGTTGTCATCGACGACACCCCGGCAATAACAGTACTTGAACTGCGGGCAAAGACGAGACGTCTAAAGGCCGAACGAGGATTGGGCATGGTCATCGTAGACTATCTCCAGTTGATGAGGGGAAGCACCGGTTCTGAAAGCAGGGAAAAGGAGATATCGGAGATATCCCGCTCACTAAAGGCGCTAGCCAAGGAATTACATGTCCCTGTGGTAGCCCTGTCTCAGCTGAGCCGTGCCGTAGAGCAGCGGGGTGGCGACAAGCGGCCCATACTGTCCGACCTGAGGGAATCGGGGAGTATCGAGCAGGATGCCGACGTAGTGATCTTTGTATTTCGTGAAGAATTTTACCACAAGGACAAGGAGACCATAGACCCGAACATAGAAGGTTTGGCCGAAATTATCATAGGCAAACAGAGGAATGGCCCTACCGGCACCGTAAGGCTCCGCTGGTCGGGTGAATACACCCGCTTCGAAAATCTTGCCCACGGAGACTAATCCAAAAAAAACTTGGAGCATACATGGACTCAAGACCCTATATACTTATAGTCGATAAAGGCGCTGACTACCTGCAGGAAACCCTCCTGGAGGCAGGCTACAAAGTACAGGCAGTGTCCAACGGGGATGAGGCGCTTGTGGAGATTGAAAAGCACCGCCCCGAGCTTATAATCTCAG
The DNA here is from genome assembly GCA_015222755.1 of Pseudomonadota bacterium. GTDB lineage: Bacteria > Desulfobacterota > JADFVX01 > JADFVX01 > JADFVX01 > JADFVX01. Next base: position 15,025 of record JADFVX010000022.1, read on the forward strand.
AGATAAAACTCCCAAAGATAGACGGATGGGAACTCTGCTGGATCATACGGGAAAGATCAGACCTTCTAAACATACCTTTCATTTTTCTTACCTCCAAGACCTCCGTATCAGATGAGGTCTTTTCACTCGATCTTGGCGCAGATGACGTAATACAGAAACCTTTTGTAAAAAACGAACTTCTGGCGCGTATCAAGAACCTGCTTTCCAGGGTAAACAGGGTAAAGCACTCCTCTCTTTCTACACTTTACGGTGTAAAAGGCTCATTAAATGATATGAGCCTTTCTGATATTTTACAGATCCTCAACATGGGAAACAGGACAGCTGCGGTACACCTTGCAAGGGGTGAAAAACACGGCTGCATATACGTAGTGAACGGCCGGGTCTCTCACGCACGATACGGCGACCTGAAGGGGGAAGAGGCACTCTTTCACCTCATGACCTGGAATGAAGGCAACTTTACTGTTGAGACGGGAGTATCGACAAACCTGAGTAGCATAAACCTTTCCACAGAGATGATCCTTCTTAAGGGATACAAACGCATGGATGAAGGAAAAAAAAGAGGCACCCCGCCGGCTTCGGAGTCGATGGAAGAAGGGGATACCTTGACCCTTAAGACACTTTTTGATCTCGGCATTATAGAGGACGAAAGGAGCCGTAAATGAAAAACGTAGCCATAGTAGGGGGCGGTAAAGAGGGCCTTTCGCTTCTGCCGATCATAAAGAAATCCAGTGATGCCAGGGTCGTCCTTGTCGTAGACAGGAACCCTAATGCCCTTATCTTCAAACTGAAAGAACTCGGCTATAAAATAGCTGATGGACTAAAAATAAAAACCACTTCCAGCCTGACTCCCTTTCTCTTCAGCGATGCTGTGGATCTCATAATAGATGCATCCGAGGACGATGAGACAAGACGTTTGCTCCACTCTTTCCATCTGGATCAGGTGGAGATCATAAGTCCATTAAGCGCCAGACTGATATGGGGACACCTTGCTGATAAAAACAAGGGGGGCAGCGTACTCCCTGCAAGTGACAAGGCAGGGCTGCTTTCGAGCCTGAAAGAGGTAGTAGATGCTGTAAATCTAGCCAAAGACCATGAAGAGCTTCTTGCAATGGTTCTCAGAGTAGCCCTTTCTTCCACGGGGACGGAAAGAGGTTCGGTAATGCTCATTGACAGAACCGAAAAACACCTGAAAATGGCAGCCTTTCAGGGCATAGACAGCGAGATAGCAGAGCAGTTTTGTGGACGTATTGGTGAAGGCATTGCCGGGAAGGTAGCAGAAAGCGGCGAGCCCCTCCTGCTCTCCGGCAGAGTTGATGACTCCAAACTCGATGCATTGATGAGCCTGGAAAAGGTAAAAGCTGCCCTTTCCGTTCCACTTCTTGCAAGCACCAAGGTAATAGGCGTGCTTAACGTAAGTACCGACAGGGGAGACAATGCATTCAATGAAAATGACCTGGAATTCCTGACAGAACTCGCATCTATGGCGGCGGGCATAATTCTTCGCTCGCAGGAGATAGAGGAGATGCGGCACCATGCCGACAGCCTTATGCTTTGGAAGGCACTATCTGCCATCATGAACTCTGCAGCACCTCTGGACAAAAAGTTAAGGCAGGTGGCGACGGCAGTGTCGGAGCATACAAACAGCGAATGCATGATATATCTACCGGGCGGTAAAAAAAACGGACTCTACCTTAAGGCATCTTCATCTACATCCTTTTCCTCGTCTACGCACTACCAGCTCACTTTAGGAGAAGGCATTGAGGGGTCAGTGGCGCAGTCGCAAAGTGAACTTGTCATGACAGGCAGTCTCGGCAACAATGAGAAGTTTTTTTTATGGGCATTCCCCCTGCTCTCTGAGGGCATGTTGCAAGGAGTGATGAAATTAACATTGAGGAGCAAAGGTGAATATGAACTGGAAAAAGAAATATTCCCAGGAGAACTTGCTTCCTTCCTGGCAAAGGAGATCAACAGTGCTGCAAAGGATGAAAAGATTGCCATAAGAGAGACAAAGATATCGGCCATTAATGAGGCGGGGATCAACCTTATTGCGGCATCTAAGTTGAGAGATGTTGCCAGAATAGTATCAACCTCTGCAGCAATGATATTTGATGCCGAGGCTACGGTTTTTCGTTTTAAGAAAAAAGACGACGACCATTATAAAGTTATGGCGGCCTACGGTGCTGAAGACAAAGATTTCAGGATCTCCCTCTTTAAGTTGGACAAGGGACTGGCCGTGGATACAGCAACTAAAAAATCCCCCCTTATTATCGATGACTTTTCCAATAGCAACTACCAAAAATGTGACGATATCATTAAGACGGGGCTCTGCTCTCCAATAACATGGCATGGCGATGTCATAGGCACCCTTTCACTATACAATAAAATCCTTAGGGGTACTTTTGAGCCCATACCTTTTGATACAGAGGATTGCGATGCAGCTAGGCGTTTCTTATCTTATGCGGAGAAGGCTCTGGCTAATATTATGGAGATTGAAAAAACTAGGGAGCTGACAAGCCTCGACGAACTGACGTCACTACCGAATGCTGCAACGATTGAGAAGAGCTTGAATGGTGAGATGGAAAGATCGCGGAGACTTAATAAAAAGTTCTCTTTTGCCCTTATAGAGGTCGCAAACTTTAACCGCTATGTAGTGGCCTGCGGTCGTGAAGAAAGCAATAGGCTTGTCAGTGTGCTTGCTTCTATAATTGTTGAAAACCTGAGAGGTTTTGACCTGATAGGGAGGCTGTGGGGCTCCAGGTTTGCTCTTATACTTCCGGAGTTGGGAGAAAATGGAAAAGACATACTAAAGCGGCTTATAATCAAAATAAGTAAAATTGATTTTGACCCCCATTGCCTTACAGACGAGCTCAGACCTGTAATTGTCTTTGGCCTGGTCGACTATAGCGGTGAAGACAAAGAAGTAGCGGACATTATGAAAGAAGCGGCAGAAAGTCTTGAAACGGACAGAAGAAAAAAACACGCAAGCAGGACTTAATAGTTATTCCTGTCGATAGACCTAATCATCTTCAATACCAAACTTGGACAGCCTGTACCTGAAAGACCTAAAGCTTATACCCAGAAGTTTGGCGGCCTTTGTCCTTACACCTTTTGTACTTGCAAGCGCCTTAATCATAAGTTTTTTCTCCATATCCTCCATTGTTTTTTCCATATCTATCCCTTCTTCAGGAATATCTATTAAATCTAAGCTGCTGCCCCCCCTTTCTGCTCCACGTACATCCTCAGACAAAGATTCAGGCATTATTACATTTGAACTCTCCAGAGCAACGGCCCTTTCAATAATATTTTCCAGCTCCCTAACATTTCCAGGGAAATCATATTTTTTAAGCAGGTCTACCGTTTCTGATGAAGCCTTTACTATCTTGCGGCCTAGCTTCTTATTATGTTTTTCTATGAAATGGCTGATGAGGGAGGGTATGTCCTCCTTCCTTTCCCTCAGTGAAGGGAGTTTTATTTGTACAACGTTAAGACGGTAAAAAAGATCTTCCCGGAATTCATTTTTCTTGACAGATTCTCCAAGATCTCTGTTTGATGCTGCTATGATCCTCACATCCACCTTCCTGTCCGAAGTTTCACCTACAGGCCTGAACTCACGTTCCTGCAGAACCCTTAGCAGTTTCACCTGAAGGAGAAGGGGCATATCCCCTATCTCATCTAGAAAGATAGTCCCTTTGTCTGCCATGTCAAAGAGACCTTCTTTGTTGGAGGTGGCACCGGTAAAAGCCCCCTTCTTGTGCCCGAAAAGCTCGCTTTCAAGGAGGTTCTCAGGAACGGCCCCACAGTTAATCGCCACAAAGGGCTTACCCTCTCTATCACTGCAGGAGTGGATAGCCCTGGCCACCAGTTCCTTACCTGTTCCACTCTCCCCGGAAATCAATATGTTGATGTTCGCCGGGGCCACCTGCCTGATCATATCGTAAAGCTCCCTCATAACTGAGCTTATACCCACAATATCGGCAAAACGGTAGCCCTCGTCAAGGGCCTTTTTGAGGACTAAATTTTCATTTTTCAGTGCTATTGTCTGGAATATCTTATCAACTATAATCTTGATCTCATCTATTTTAAAAGGCTTGGTGATGTAATCACATGCACCACATTTCATGGCCTCAACGGCTGACTCGGTGGATGCATAGGCAGTCATTACTATGACCTCGGTGCTTGAAGAGATTGCCCTTATGTTTTTGAGCAGCTCGACCCCCCCCATCTGAGGCATCTGCATATCCGTGATAACCAGGTCATACCTGCCGGCTTTCAGCTTTTCAAGCGCATACTTGCCGTTTTCTGCCACTTCGACCTGATATCCTTCGCCAGCAAAAAGGATCTCAAGAAATTCCCGCATGCTTTTTTCATCATCTACGATGAGTATTTTTTTTGCCACTCTGCTAGCTCCTTTTTTTAACAGCCATCATCCAAGGGGCAGGGTGATGGTAAAAGTCGTTTCCCCCGGAATACTCCGGAATGTCAGCTGCCCCTGATGTGATTCTATGATCTTGTGGGCAATGGGAAGTCCCAGTCCGCTCCCCTTGTTCTTTGAAGTGATAAATGGAGAAAAGATATCATCCTTAATGCTGTCAGGGATACCCATGCCGCTGTCCGATACGGATATGACTATGTTTTTATCAGCTCTGTCTTTTTGTGTATTGATGTCTATAGTGCCATTTTTACCACAGGCATCAACAGCATTTTTTATAAGGTTCCAAAGTACCTGTTTTATTTGATTCCTGTCTGCAACGACAGAGCTGTCCCCAGCAAAGCTGCATGATATGCTAATGCCCTTTTCTAGGTTATCTGCGGCATTACGAAAAGATTCTACTATTTCATCTATCAAGGTTTTAGCCTCGAAAGTCTTTTTGTCAGACACCGACGGTTTTGCATAATCTAGAAACTGCGCAATCAGACTGTCCAGCCAGTCGACCTCCCTTATGACTATATCCATTAGTCTTTGGTTTTCTTCTGTCTCCGGGGCTTTAAGCTTCCCTTTAAGTATCTCTACTGAGCCGCTTATTGAGGCAAGAGGGTTTCTTACTTCATGGGCAATACCAGCGGCAAACTTTCCAACTGCCGCGAGCCTGTCAGCTGTCTTAAGTTCTCTTTCCATTTCTTTTAATTGGGTGAGATCCTGAAATATTATGATGTCACCCTGTTTTTCTCCTCGGGCGCCCCTAAGCGGAGAGATAGAAAAACCGAGGAAGTAACGTTCACCATCTTCCCTGGCAAACCATGCTTCCATGCGGGAGCCCATGGAATTACTCTTTAAAAAGGGAAATATATTATAAACAGACTGCCCATAGACCTGCTCAAGCCTTCTACCTGCAATTAGCTCTGCAGCGCTGTTGAATGATGTTATCTGCATCTTGTTATTTATGGTCATAAGCCCGCTTGATATGCTTCTAACTATATCATTATTTAAGGCCTCAAGCGCCCGGTAATCAATCTGCTGTTCCCAAAGCTGCTCTTGAGCAAGCCTTGCCTGTGTTGCCAGATAACCGCTTAAGAATGCTACGAGGTAGAATGCTACGATATTTGAGGTAGTATTATACAAAATATTAACTTGAAGCTGCGGGGCGATCCCAGTTACTACCTCGGCCATAGTGGGTATTACTTTATGGTACTCCAAAACGGCAAGTACGCCGTACAAAAAGCTGCCTAGTGAGGCGGCCAGGAAACCTCCCCTCTGGTAGGCCACAATAGATGCGCTTATAATAGTAAGTATGTATAAAAAGGAAAGCGGACTTGATGCGCCGCCGCTTATGTAAACGACAAAAGTTATTATAAGAGAATCTACAAAGAGCTGCGATGCTGCTACTTGGACTAGTCTTTTTGAATATTTTACAAGTGGGATGTATATAAGTGAAAGGAAAAAAACGAGCCCCGCCAAAATATAGAAAGCGGTGGTAAATCTGTTAAGAAAAGTCCCGTCTTCCCCCCTTACTTGCGTTATAAGGCCGGTAATCAGCAGGATGGCAGCGACTATGACTCGAAACAACATTAACCATGTCAGTTTTTCATGGAGTGTCTTCCGAGCCTCTGTGTCTGTAGGGTTTGTGAAAAGGTCTCCATCCATAGAGCAAAGAATCCGGCAGGTTTAAATCTGTGTTGATGGCAAAAGGTCAGCTGTCACCCTACTTGCAGAACAGGAAACAAACTGGAGAATTATATATAGCAATGATTAAACATTTCCAGCCATACTGAAGATAGGCAGGTACATGGCGATAATAAGTCCACCTACAAGTCCGCCAAGCACAACCATGATTGCTGGCTCCATAAGTGCTGTAAGTCCGTCAACAGCCGTATCTACCTCATCACTATAGAATTCGGCAATTTTGGTCAGCATCGCATCCATGGCACCCGTTGCTTCACCAACGGCTATCATCTGGACTACCATGGATGGGAAGACTTTTGTCTTTTCAAGAGGCTCAACAATAGTTTTACCTTCTGAAATAGCGTTCCTTGTCTCAATAAGGGCCTCTTCTATTACTACATTTCCAGCTGTCTTGGATGTGATATCAAGGGCGTCAAGAATAGGCACACCGCTGCTCAGCATAGTCCCCATGGTGCTACAGAACTTACATACACAATTTTTCCTTATAAGGTCGCCTGCCACAGGCAGCTTAAGAAATA
>JADFVX010000023.1 GCA_015222755.1 Pseudomonadota bacterium
GGGTGACTGTTGGGGGTTTGTAATTTTACCTGTTTTACTGTAAATAGCATATGAAATAGCAAAGGCTAATATTATTAAGACAATAGATGTGGCTATTATTGAAATGTATTCGCCAAATCCAGACCCAGAAAGCCCATATCTAAGATGATAAATGACCGAGGCATCTACCCCATTGCCTGTGAAATAGTCTGACACAAGGAAAAAGGCCATTAATATTACGAAGGTAAAAATAGTTGTACTGAAAAAAATACGAGCCTTTTTTGTCGCATAGACATTTCTGGATTTATATATGCTGACTATAAATAAGGCTGAAGAGATAAGAATTAGCAGGTTGTGAAGCATAGAAATCGACTTTTATAAATTTGTGAGGTTTTACTAAAATTAGAATTCCTATAAGAAAATCCTAGAACACCATTCTTTTATCATCAAAAAAGCCTACATTAAGACTAACTGGTTTAGTTGTTCTAAGCTTATATCCATAACCTTATCAACTGGCTCTAAGATAAAAGGCCTGCCCAGCTTTCCAGCAAACACACAAAGCCCAAGTGCCCTCATACGGGGGACAGAGGAACATTTGCCTACCCATAAAAAAGGGGTTTTGGGGTTTAAGCCCATGATGTGATCTAATAGGGTTTTTTGACTTCCGGTCAGGTCGTGTTCAAACTTAATGGTGGTTTCAAGCTTACTATTAAACTCTATAAGAATTGGTATTTCAAGTTCTCTATCATCCAATTTAACAATTTCTTTTTCTATATTTATCTCTATACCATTTTTCACCCTTGGAAAATCCCAAAAGGAAATGAGCGCTTCTTTCCAGCCCCGTATTTTTTTATTTATATTTTCCACTTGGTCTATCAAAGAGGCTTCAGATCCAAGAAGGTTACGCCCCAGTCCCACTTTTGCATCATATCCTAGAATATTTAATAGAGTTGGCGCAATATCCAGAGTTGTACCTTTTTTGTCTACTTTGTGTGGCCCAATAGAGTTTGGGCTGACTACCATGAAAAGATTTTTTCTGTCCCCCTTAGCCAGCAAAGAAGATGCTGTATTTTTCATGCTTAAGTGATCTGATGCTATTATGATTTCGGTGTTTTCAGCATAAGGGGAGTTCCTTATGGTTTTGACAAAATTTCCAATCAAATCATCAGAGCAGGCAACTGCATTTAGGATAGAATTTGAGCCGTCTTTATACGTTATACCGTTACAGCTGTTGGAAGGGTGTCCATATGGGAAATGTGTGTCAAGAGTAAGTAGAAATAAGCCAAAAGGTTTTTTAGCTTTAGATAAATTATTAAATTGGTCTAGCGCAATACTAAGTAGAGAATCATCATACAGACCCCATTGTGTTTGGTAGGTTTTGTCTTTCATAGTAGGGGATAGCTCCGCTAGCCCGCGAACATCCTCAAAGCCATGGGTCGAAAAAAACTTCCCTTTTCCTCCAAAATCTAAACTTGCACCTCCAAGATAGGAAAGCTTATAGCCTTCTTTTTTTAAGAGATCACCAAGACAATCAGCACTTTTTAAAAATTTGTCCATCCCGGCCATAGAATTGCCGTGAGATGGTGTAACCAGGGGGATGCCACATTGACTTGCAGTAATTCCTGCAATTGTCCAGCCTGAACCTGAAACATCACTAATATTTGTAAAATAAGTGCTATTTGATTCTAGATCCCGCAGGTTTTTTATCAAGCCTGGAAAAATCGACTCATCAAAATATGTTCTTTCTAGACTTTCGGCATATATATATACAAAATTTTTCTTTATTTCTGGCCTTTTTATGATTTGTGGCTTTTGATAATACTCAAAGAAAGAGCCCTCATCCCCTGTGCTTGTCAACACCATTATGTCCATTGAGGCGGGATTAATAAAAATTGCAGCAGAGATACACAGGTATGACAAGTAATTTTTACTTTTTAACTGCTCTGGATTTTTAGTTTTGCCAGTTTTTTTGTAAATGGCATATGAAGCAATAAAGGCTAAGACTAAAAAGACAAGAGATATAATTATTATCAAAAGGTATTCGCCAAATCCTGCTCCCGACAAACCATATCTCAAGTGATAAATCACAGATTCATCTATCCCCTTACCTGTGAAGTAGTTCGATACAATGAAAAATGCGGTTAATATTAAAAAAACTAAAACCGTAGAGCTAAAAAAAATGCGCCCCTTTTTTGTCGCAGAGATACCTCCGAAGTTATATATACTAGCTATAAATAAAACTGAAGAAATAAGAATTAGCAGGTTATTAGGCATAGAGGCAGGCTTTAATAAGTTTACTAATGTTAGAATCTAAGTAAGAAAATACCATAATATCATATATAATGGGCTATATGTTGTGCAATTGTTGAGTTATTTACAGATTTATTATGCCTGTTTTTATTCTGCTTCAAGAGACTCAAACCTGTTTTTTTGTCAAGCCTTCCTACCAATCGGTTCACATATAACAACTTCCATTACCTGCCATACCTTTATACTTTCACGGGATGGGATCATGGCAAAATCCAGAGGCTTCATAGAAGCCCGGCCTACCCTAAACACATATGAGCCAGGGGCTTTGACGACATAGCTAAGACTACTTAAAAAGTCGCCTGGGCAAGTCAGCCTATCTATAAAATAGCCTGGCAAGCTGACCTGCGGCCAAGAAGGTTTTGCAGGGTCGCCATAATGATCTTAAACCAACATAGCCTCTATCTCAAATATGTTATACAATACGACACTATGACACACAGACATGGTGGAAATATCATATCGGCAGCGAGGCGGTCCGGGCGAAACGCAGAGAGTATTATAGATTTCAGCGCCAGCATCAACCCCTTGGGCATATCTCCTATGGCAAGGGAGGCTGTGATCGGTGCTATAGATTCGGTGCAGAGCTACCCCGAGCCGGAAATGTCGGGACTGATATCGGCACTTTCCGCCTTCCACGGCATGCCGCCTGAAAACATCCTCGCCGGTAACGGTTCCACAGAACTTATCTATCTTATCCCCCGGGCATTAAAGCCTAAAAGGGTGCTTGTTGTTGCTCCATCCTTCTCAGAATATGAGGCATCCCTGAGAAATGCGGGATGTAAGATCGACTACATTGAGCTTGAAATGCGAGATAGTTTCAAGCCCAAGCTTAAGGCTATTACAGATAGGCTCGATGGCGGACATGATATGCTCTGGATAGCAAATCCGGGCAATCCCGTTGGAAATATCGTTCCAAGGCAGGATATGCTAAGGCTGATCAGGGAAGCAGAAAAAAAAGGTGTCCTTGTTGTTGTCGATGAGGCCTTTATCGATTTTTCCGAGTCGGATTCCGTAAAGGACAGGGCGGCCTCATCGGAGAGATTGATAGTACTGCGCTCACTTACAAAATTTTACGCCATTGCCGGCCTGCGCGTAGGCTATCTCTTTGGAAGTGAGGCAATGGTCACTGAATTGGCCGGGCAAAAAGAGCCTTGGTCAGTCAACTGCCTTGGTGAGGCGGCAGCCATCGCCTCGCTACGGGACGAGGACTACCGGCAGGCGACCCTGGCCCTTATCGAAGGCGAGCGCGACTTTCTATTCGAGGCCATTGGCAACATAGCGCTGATGCGGCCCTTTCAGTCCAATGCCAACTATATATTTGTAAGACTTGATAGTGATATGGGGGCATCTAAACTTTGTGAGCGCATGCTGATGGAAGAAGGCCTGCTTTTACGTGATTGCAGCAACTTTCAAGGCCTGGACAATCGTTATATAAGGATGGCAGTAAGGAAGAGGGAGGACAATATTAAGCTTATCAGTTCTTTGGAGAGGATATATGGGCAGTGATCTTACGCGTCTTTACCTGCTGAGGCATGGAGAGACGGAAAACCACAGGGGTATTTTCAAGTACAACGGACACAATGATGTGGATGTCACCGAAGAAGGAGAACGCCAACTTGCCGCTCAGGCTGAAAGGCTGAAAGACCTTCACTTCAAGGCGGTCTACTCCAGTGATCTCCTGCGTGCACGTAAGGGGGCGCAGGCCGTGGCGGCCAAGCATGGTCTTGAGGTAAGGCCTGATGAACGTCTTAAGGAAATCCACGCCGGACGGTGGGAGGGGCTTTCCTACGAAGAGGTTATCCAGTGCTATCCCGGAGAAGCGGAGAAGCGTTTTAACGATATTGTCAATTATCGTATCCCGGGAGGGGGAGAAAACCTCCTTGATGTTCAAAAAAGAGCAATAGAGGCGATAGATGAAATCGCTCGCAGGCACAGAGGTGAAGAGATAGCCATTGTAGCCCACGGTGGGACAAACCGTATCATACTCTCTAGCGCGCTGTCCCTCCCCCTGGAAAACCTCCTAAAGATGGAGCAGGATTTTGGTTGCCTTAATATTATCGACTACTATAATGGCGCGGCAGTAGTAAAGAGGATGAATATGGCCCCCTGGTTTGCCTGATATAGGGCAACTTTCACTTGACTTTTAGGCTTCTTATTGTATGATTTGCTAGTTATTTCAAACTTGACAAACTACTGAGGGTACCATGGTTGATGAAAAGGATGAACTTCCGGATTTAAACGAAGACCTGCCCGGCGATGATTTTTTTGGTGAAACTGGCGAGGGCGAGGGTCTCCTTGATGCAGATTTTGGTGATGCAGAGGAAGAAGCTGAGGAATCCTTCGAGGAAGTTGCCGAAAACGAAGATCTTTCAACTGGCGGTGATGACGATTTTTTTTCGTCCGAACCGGGAGCTGATGAAGAAGCCCTGCCGGAGGCGCAAGGTGAGTTTACCGAGTCTGAGCTGGGCACCGAAGATGCCGCGGGAGGAGAGTCTCTGCTCGGTGATATACTGGGTGATACAGAGCCGTTGCCACCGCTTCAAGCAGCAGCAGAGGAACCTGCCGAACTGGCCGAAGGAGAGGCTCCAAAAAAGAAAAAAACAAGTCCACTTCTCATTTTGCTCTTAGTGCTTGCTGCCGCTTACGCTGCTTATGCCTACATAATACCAAACTACTTTCCGGAACTGCTTTCCGCTTCAGCTCCGGCAAAGACACCAGCCCCTAAAAGAATAGCTGTAAAACCGCCGCAAAAACAGGCGCCTCCAAAACCTGTCCCTGCTGAGGAAACAAAAGCTGCAGCGGTAGATATAATTAAAAATGAGGTCATGGAACCTGCAAAGGCCGAACCTATGCCTGCGCGTCCTGCTCCCGTAGAGGAAGAGCTAAAGGACAAAGTTTCACCGGAACAAGCGCCTAAAAAGACCGCTTCCATCCCATCGGAGAAAATCCGTATTGCCAAGGCCAAGCTGCCTGCGGAGGGAGGCCAGGGCTTTTTTATTCAGGCTGGAGCCTTTATATTCAAAAGCAACCTTAAAGGACCTGTATCAAAGATAAAAGCGGCGGGCTACACCCCCAGAGTTGAAACGGCCTACAAGTCCGTGGGAATGAACCGCCTTACTGCCGGCAAGTGGGATAGTTTTGAAGAGGCTAACAATGCAAGCCTTGACCTGCGTGGCCTGGGCTATCGGAGCGCAAAGGCATTCCCACTGGGCGGCGATAAATTTACAGTTCTTATCGCCTCCTATTACTATAAGCATCTGGCTGTGGAAGAAGGCATTATTCTCGAGGCCAAAGGTTTTGATACGGAGATAGTTAAAAAACCTGTGAAGATGAAAGTCTACCACGTATTGCTGGGCCCCTACGCTACGGCTGAAGAAGCCTTAAAGGTGGAGTCGGTGCTTAAGGGGAAAGGGCTGGAGACAGCCTTTATTAAGAACAAATAAGAGTCAGATGTCCAAAGCCAAGCTCAAGCTTTCCAAGACTACAGTTGAGTGTATTCACCCTGATTCACCTAAAGACATACGTTTGATGGCGGCCGAAGGCCGTCTTCCCATAGAGGGGGAGGAGCAGGTTGCTGCTCTCTACTATCTTGCCAACGACAAAGATCCTGAGATAAAAGAACTCGCCCACAAGTCGCTTTCGGCACTACCGGAAGAACTCCTCAGCACTGCCATTTCCTCTCCCGAGGCAAATCCGGACCTGCTGCACTATCTCTCAAGGCATTTCTCCAATAACAGTACCCTGTTGGGACTTATTCTGAAAAATGCCAATACTGAAATAAAAACAATAGAGAGTATCGCCGCTTCTACCGATGACGCCGGTCTGCTGGAGCTAATAGCGGAAGATGGGGAAAGGGTAAAATCAAATCCGGGCATAGTGGAGGCTATGAGCAGCAATAAGGCCGCCTCTTCAAGCCTATTGAAAAAGATAGGGTATATTGTTGAGCCAGGAGAGGAAGAGGCAGAACCTGTTGAAGAGGAGGAAGAGGCCAGTCTTTACAAGCAGATCCTCGACATGGGTGTATCACAGAAGATAAAGCTGGCCATCACGGGTAACAAGGAGGCCAGGACCATTCTGGTAAAAGAGCCGAACCGGCTCATATGCGGGAATGTTATGAAAAATCCGAGGATAACGGAGAGTGAAGTCGACCTTTTTTCCGCCTCCAAGAGTGTCGGAGAAGAGGTGTTCAGGCTGATTCTTGCCAACAGGGACTGGATGAAAAAATACCAGATAAAGCTTAACCTCGTCTCCAATCCGAGAGTACCCATACCAGTGGCCATGAACCTGCTGAACCATATCCGTAAAAAAGATCTCGAACTCCTGGCAAAGAGCAGGAACGTATCAAAGACTGTCTCCAATCTGGCGGCAAGATTGCTTTCAAGCATGAACAAGAAGAAAAAATAAATCGTAAGCTTGTCATAACTATTATTTGTGTGTTATACACTTATGGTTTTTAAATCCTGGAGATCTTAGATGTTACAGATGCTGGCAAAATTGCTGAAGGTGCTCAACTCGGAGGCGGAACCGGGCCAGGTAAGCCTCGCCTTTTGTTTTGCCATGGTGGCGGGCTTTACGCCTCTGCTCAGCCTGCACAACCTCCTTGTACTTTTCCTCATACTTCTCCTGCGTGTCAACCTCTCCGCTTTTATTCTCGGCCTTCTCTTTTTCACGGGCTTCGCCTATATGCTCGACCCGCTCTTTCATAAGGCAGGGCTGGCTTTACTTTCAGCGGACCCGATGAAGGAGACCTTTACCGCCTTATACAACAATCCCTACTGGCGGCTGACACATTTTAACAATACTATCGTTGCCGGCTCACTTCTTATCTCTGCGCTTCTCTTTGTGCCATTCTATTTTCTCTTCAATCTTCTAATAGTAAAATACCGTGACTATATACTGGAAGCTATAAGGAAGAGTAAGCTCATGCAGTTTTTCAAGGCCTCAAAGTTCTATCAGGCCTATGAAAAGATCGCTATCCTGAGAGGTGGAGAATGAAGATGATCCGCTGGCAGGGACTGGTATCCTTTATAATCATAAGCGGCCTCATAGCCGGTGCATGGCTATTTCTCATCGATGGTATTATTGAAAGGTCTATAGAATTTGTCGGAACAAAGGCAGTAGGCGCGAAGGTGGACCTCAAAAAGGCCGACCTATCCCTCTCGCCACTGGGGCTTACCCTGGAGGGCCTGGAGGTGACGGACCCCGATGAGCCGATGAAGAACATGGTCGAAGTGGCGCACACCTCATTTTTGATGGATTTCGGGCACCTCCTGCACGGCAAGGCGATAGTCGATGAAATGACCCTCGATGGCGTCCGCACCGGGACTGAGCGAAAAAAATCTGGGGCTGTTAAAGGTGCTGCTGTAGAGAAGGCCACGGCAAAAGAAGGTGCTTCCTCCGGTGATACCTTCTCATTTCCCTCTATGGACATACCAGACCCGAAAGAGATACTTGCCCGTGAAGAGCTTGAGACATTGAAGCTGGTGGATATTATCCGAGCCGACATCAAAAATGGAAAATCTCAGTGGAAGGAGCGGATAGACGGCCTGCCCGACAGCAAGAAGCTTAAGGAGTACAAGGCACGCTTCAAAGAAGCCAAGAAAGGCCTGAAGGGCGGCGTACTTGGGATTCTGGGTGGTGCAGGGGAGTTGAAGGCGCTCAAGGCGGATATCAAAAAAGATATCAATTCCATAAAGACTGCCAGAAAGGACCTCAAGTCAGAAATAGCGAACCTTAAAAGCCGGGTAGCACAGGTAAAGGCCATGCCCAAGAAAGACCTTCGGCGGCTTAAGGAAAAATACTCTCTCTCATCTGGTGGACTTTCCAACTTCAGCCGCATGCTCTTCGGCGGCAAGATTGCAGAGTGGACGGATACTGCATTTGCATGGCATGAAAAGCTAAAACCTGTAATAGAAAAGGCGATGGAGGAAAAACCGGCAACAGCCAAGGAGCAGAAGTCCGAGCGTGGTAAGGGTATTAATGTCCGTTTCAGGGAATTTAAGCCCATGCCAGATTACCTCGTAAAGCTGGCCAAGGTCTCAGCAGATATTACAGCAGGTAAGGTTAGTGGCGAGATAAAGGAGATAAGTTCCGATCAGACAATACGTAATCTGCCCACTACCTTCAACTTCAGCGGGGACAAGCTTGAGGGGATAGGCTCCCTTAGTATAGACGGTGAGGTGAACCGCTTGGACGTATCGACGCCCAAAAACAAGGTGAATATGAAGATCGCTGGTTATGCCTTGAAGGATGTGGTTCTTTCCGAGGGTGCTGACTTCCCCGTAAGTCTCAGCAAGGCAGACAGTGACTTTAGCCTAAAGGCCAGTCTTATAAAAGGAGTGCTTGATGCCGATTTCGATGGCCGATTCAATTCCGTCTCCCTTTCAGGCGGAGATAAGGATGGAGACGGGCACCTGAAAAAATCACTCTACGAGGCACTTTCCGACATACGTGGTTTCAGCTTGAAGGTGGCACTCGATGGAACGAGAGAAGATTACAAGGTGCGCCTTTCTTCAAATATAGATAATGTCCTGAAAAAGGCTGTCGGCAGCATTGTAAAGAAAGAGTCGGCCAAGCTGCAGCAGGGGCTTAAGTCAGCTATTACAGAGAAGGTCAACGGTCCTATCAGTAAGCTCGCAGGCGATATAGGCGGCCTGAATGTCTTTGATAAACAGCTGTCCTCACAACTGGGTGATCTCGAAGGGCTCCTGTCCGGCGGGTCATCGAAGAGCGGGTCAAAAAGTGGCCTGAAAGGCCTGCTTCCTTTTTAGCTATATGATCTCCCTGAAGTAGTGCTTAGCAACTCCTTCCTGTAGTCATCAAAAAGTCAAATCCTGTAAAAATAGAAGATTTCAATCCGTAATCATTAGTCCTCATAAACTCTTCCCCACTACATAAAAATGTAAGAAAACAATATATGTTGTACATTTTAAATTGATTTGTGATACGTTTAGTCGCCATTGATAAACTAAATTGGCGAATAATAAAATATGAAGGAGGTAATCATGTTAAGGAGAGGGTTGATTTATGTTTTTTTAGTTACAATGTTGATTGTACAAGGGTGCGCAACCCTACCTTCCCCAGAAAAGATGGCGCTGGAAGTTGAAGGATATACATTGCCAGTGAAAAAAGAAGATGGTAGCGCCTTGGTCTATGTTGTCCGGCCATCATTCCTAGGTAAACTCATCCGCTTTAATGTTTTTCTGGATGGTAAAGAAATAGAATCTGAAATGGGATACACGCGTGGGAAGCAATACATATATTTTTATGTAAGTCCGGGTACTCATCAGATAAGTTCAAAGGCTGAAAACTGGGCAGATATTACAATTGATGCAAAAGCAGGTGAGCTTATCTTTATAAAACAGGATGTCAAAATGGGCCTTATTATGGCAAGAAACCAAATAAGCCAAATTGATATAGTCGAAGGTAAGTATCATGTCCTCAATACAGAACTAGGAACCATCATCAAAACTCGAAAATAGGTTTTGATTATTTAATGAAAGACTGCACATAATAAAACACTGGAGAGGGAC
>JADFVX010000123.1 GCA_015222755.1 Pseudomonadota bacterium
AGATGACTGTGCTTGATTTTAATAAGTCATAGAAGTCTCCGTCCTCTGGGCGGGGTCAGGGTTAACCGGCTATGCCATAGGAATTCTTCTTTTCTTTGGCGGCCAAAGAAGAAGAAGCAAAAGAAAGGCCGCCCAAAAACTTGGCCCTTGGCTTCCCTCATTCCGCAGTTGCCAGAGGCGGTCACAAAAACTCGCTTTGCTCAGACAGTTTGTGACCTTCTTCCTCCGCCAATTGCTCCACTCGGCTAAGTTTTAACGGGAAGGAAAATCGGGTTCTTTTAGGGCCAAAGCAAGGTCATGCCATCTGGGTGTGGACTCTTTACTAAAGGTTTGAATAATGAATATCATTAATGATTGCAAATTGATCACCTGCATTACTCCGAAAGGCAAAGGCCTTGGTATTGTAAGGGAATTAAAAGAGGGAAAAGGGGTGATCACCGGGAACGTCGCCGGGGGGCGCGGCGGAGGACGAAGGGGCAGAATTGAAGTGGATATTATCACCGTCGTCGTGGAAGGTGACAGGGCGGACGAGATATTTGAGTTTATCTATGATAAGGCGGATATTCAAAGTTTCCACGGCGGTTTCCTCTTCCAGGGCAAGTTAGCGAAGTCCACCAGATTTGTTCTTCCTGATGTTCCGGCAGAGAAGGGGGAGTGATGCTTGTCATTGAAGAGATGACGGAGATGAAGACCATGGTTATGAACCTGCATTTTTTTTGCTGTAGAGGTATACAGCTAGCCAACAATTTTAATTGCAATGCCAGCAAAATTGTTATTTCGGCGTTGTTGTAAAAAGGAGTCTTGCTTTGAAGCAGGCTCCTTTTTTTATATGTTTTTGAGAGGGTAGGGTGAATAGACGCAGGCTTGAGTTAGCCTTTAACGATTACCATGCTTTTCTTCATGCGATTAATCCCAGAGCTATAAACTTGCTGCTTATTTTATACCAAGAATAGTCTTGTTTTTTTGCAAGTATATTTGGGCTTCACGGTTTCCAAGCTGAGCAGCTTTTTTTAAATTGGAGACAGCTCTTTGTGTGGCTCCATCTTGTAAGTCGATCAGCGCCAGAGTGTAGTAACCTTCAGAATAATTGCTGTCTAAAGCAATAGCCTTATGAAAATCAAATCTTGCTTGAGCCATGTTTTTGAGAGTGTAGTTCACAAAACCTCTGTTATTGTATGCATCTACAAATTGAGGGGCTACTGATATAGCCTTGCTGTAGTTGTTTATTGCTTTTTTCATGTCACCTAATCTGAAATAAGCATTTCCTCTACTGCTATAACTAATCGCATCATTTGAGTCCAGTTTTAGGGCTTTGTCCAGATCTTGAATTGCCATTAGATATTTGCCCTCTCCAGTATAAGCAACTGCTCTGTTATTAAGTGCATCTCGGTATTGAGGGTTAATCTCAATCGCTTTGCTATAGCTTTTAATAGCCATTTTTGAATTATCTGAATCGTCATAAGCTAAACCAAGCTTGAGGTATGCCCGACTGATTGAGTCAGGGTAAAGTTTGGTCTCATGAGACCATAGAGCAATAGAGTCCTGCCAGATGGATAGTTGCTTGATTGTGTTAATTGAAAGAAAAAAAACTATAAGAATCAGAAGTGTCAGAGTTGTCTTCCTGTAAATTCTATTCCCATAAAATATCAGGGTGTTTGATATAACTAATCCGCAAAGTAAAGTGGGAGCGAGAGAGGCCAAGTAGCTGTACCGGTCGGCCAGTGCTTGATCTCCGACCTTTATGATACCAATAACAGGTAGCAGGGTAATTATGTAGTAAAGCCCTAGAACTGAAAGGACAGGTTTTTTTTTAAAGCTCCGTATGATCATATAAAAAAATAACATTAGAATTAAAGCAGGTATAACAAAATCAATACTGGCTAAGCTGGTGGTGCTTAAAGGATAGGGGTAGATTGGGGTAAGGTTGAAAGGAAAAAGAAATTTCTCAAAATAAATGACATATGCACGAACAGCCACAAAAATTCTTATGCTAAGAGGAGAAGACTCTAAAGTTTTAATTGCTCCATCTAAATTTTGAGACCATATAGTGATGGCACAAAATAAAACACCTAAGAGATAAAAAGGAATTTTTTCTATTATGATGACTTGGATTTTACTTCTTGACCTTTTGAGAGGGAAAAAATCTAAAATCAACAAGACCACGGGAAGGGTAACAGCCATAGGTTTGCTCAATAATGCAAGGAGGAAGCACGTCAAACTTAAATAGTAGTAGAGTTTTTGTTTATTTTTACAAAAAAAAGTGTAGAACAGGTACGTGATGAGACTTAGTAAATAGAAAAAAGCGCATAAGACATCCTTTCTTTCTGAAGCCCATGCGACAGACTCTACACGCAATGGATGGAGGCCAAAGAATAAAGCGGTTAATGATGCTGTCCAGATGTTTTCTTTTGGGCCGTCGTGGACTGTTCGAAGCAGTAGCCGCACAAGTAAAAAAACCAATATAGTATTGAAGGCATGGATGATAAGGTTTGTCAGGTGATGCCCAAATGGATTGAGCCCCCAAATCTGATAGTCAATAGTGTGACTAAGGACTGTTAAGGGGTGCCAGTTCCCAACAACAATTGCCTTCGAAAGCCATTTGAAAAAGGAGACATTTATTAACTTAATATTAGGGTTTTCATAAATATATTTATTGTCGTCCCAATTTACAAAGTTATTGTCAAGAGTCGATGAAAAAACACTTAATACTATTAATGCCAGCAATCCGGAAATAGTATAAAAAGTTTTATTGAATAGAAGGCGGGAGCTGTTGTTTTTTGTGTGAGGGTGCATTTTTAAGTTTATTAAAAACCTTGAAGTGCCAAAACAAGGAAATAAAGCCAATATTTTATGAAAGCATGTTCATAATACCCCGTGATTTGCACGAGTATAAATGGCACTCTTATCCTTGTTTTAAGATGTCCCGCCTTGTAGGCTGGGAGATTCACCACGTTTTAAAATACTATCTTAGAAAGTAAAAGATTATAACACAGCGCTACTACTATCCGCTTAATTTTAAAGTGTCACTATCTAGCTTTATGTATTCAAGCAAGTAATTAATTGTTCATTTTTTTATTTAAATTGGTTTTTTTTGGGAAGCTCTATTTACTGCCTGCACTCTTCTCTGTTATATTTACTTACAGATTCTTTCATAACCTACATCATAGACTAACTTCACTTAAAAAAATGAGTTTAGGAAGACTTGACCAGTCTCATATCGACCTCGGCCTTGTGCGGATGATCCAGCTTATGGAGAGGCTGGGTAATCCCCATCTCGATTTTAAAGCGATCCACATTGCCGGGACAAATGGTAAAGGCTCTACCGCAGCTATGATAGACAGTATTCTGCGGGCCGAAGGCTACCGCAGCGGTCTTTACACATCCCCTCACCTTGAGCGTTTTTCAGAGCGAATTAAGATCAATGCTGAGGAGATTGCTGATGATGTGCTGGAGAGACTCTCCAGCGATGTGAAGGAGGCTGCCGATAAGTCTCCCATGATTGAAGCTACTTACTTCGAATTTACAACAGCGGTTGCCTTTCTATATTTTGCACGCGCCGGACTGGATATGGCAGTTATAGAAACGGGATTGGGCGGCAGGCTTGATGCGACTAACATTTTAAAACCTCTCGTTTCTGTTATTACTCCTGTTGCTATAGATCATTGTGAATACCTGGGAGATACCCTGGAAGCTGTTGCTGCTGAAAAGGCCGGAATAATCAAGCCCTCTGTTCCTGTCGTATTCGGGAAACAGCCTGACGAGGTTCTGGCGGTCCTTGAGGCTGATGCCTCGGGAAAAAAGAGCGAGACCCTTCGTTTTGACTGCGACTACAGAAGGAACTCTTTGCCGGAAGGAAAGTTTCAGTATAAAGGTATATCCATAGAACTCGATGGACTGGGACTGTCTCTTGTCGGCAGTCACCAGCAGGATAACGCCGCCGTCGCAATTGCGGCCACCGAGTGTCTGTCTGGATCAGGGCTCGCAGTGGCTGAGCCTGCTATCAGGCAGGGTCTGATGTCGGTGTTCTGGCCGGGCCGCTACGAGGTGATTTCCAAATCGCCCGATATTATACTGGACGGTGCTCATAATCCGGCTGGAGTAGGGGTGCTGACTGAAACAATGGAGATTCGATATCCGAGAAAGAAAGGGGTCGTGATTGCAGGCTTTATGGCTGACAAGGATATTGACGGTATGCTCGAAAGACTTGCGCCTATTGCCAATGTAATCATCCTTACAAATCCGGGCGGGGAAAGGGGATTTGACCCTCAGGGTAAAATCGGTTATAAAGATACCTTGAATAAGGAAACAGAGTTGATAGTTTTGCCCGATGTAGAGGCCGCCCTCAGTAGAGGCAGGTCATTGATTGGGGAAGCGCCTTTTATGTTGGTAACGGGCTCCCTTTTCCTGATCGGCGGGGTAAGAAAAAGACTAATAGGTGAATTATGAAAATGCTTACTAAAACAAAAATCTACATCTGTATTGTTGGACTTCTAATACTCAATACATTTACGGCCTTTGCTGCAGAACTTTCTCTATATGGCCTTGAGAGTGGTATAAGGCAGGGTGATGTTGCACTTGTCAAAATTGAAAGCGATTTGGCCATTGACTCAATCTCCGGACAGTTTGACGGCAGGGAACTTGTTTTTCAGGATGACGGGCTAGGCCAAACTGCGCTTATCGGTGCCGCCATGAATATGGAGCCGGGAGACTATCAGCTTGTCTTGACTGCTCTTGCAGACGGTCAGGATATAAGGGAAAACTATATGGTTGAGGTGACGGCCAGAGACTACAGGGTGGAGAGACTTTCCCTGCCTGAGAAGATGGTGACCCCCGACAAGGGGAAAATCGCCAGGATCATACGTGAGGCAAATTCACTCAAGAAGGTGAAAAAGATGTTAACTCCTGAGCGTTTCTGGGATGGAGAGTTTGTGCGCCCAGCAGACGGACTGTTTGCGGACAACTTTGGTGTCAGGAGGATACTTAACGGGATAGAAAAGAAACCCCACTCGGGGAACGACCTTAAGGCCTATGCCGGTACACCTGTTAAAAGCCCCAACGGTGGAACTGTTGTTTATGTAGATAAGATGTATTACGGAGGCAAGACAGTTGTTGTAGACCACGGGCACGGTCTTTCTACTCTATATATGCACCTGTCAAAGATACTTGTCAATCACGGTGAAAGGGTGGAAAAGGGAGAGGTGATCGGACTTGTGGGGAGCACAGGCCGCTCTACAGGCCCTCACCTGCACTGGGGAGCCTATCTGGGAGGAATTAATGTAGACCCTGCATCCTTGCTTTCCCTTTCCTTTGATGTAATGCCGCCTGCGGAGGGTCTTGCTGCAGCGGTCAGTGTCGAAGACGAAGTCGGGCAGGGTGAAACGCTTGGTGGTAATTGAAGGTTTTTAGCTATTAATTTCCATCGGGAAACTCAAATATTCCCCTCTCCCTCAGGGAGAGGGCCAGGGTGAGGGTGGGTCAAGCATTCAAGCCCTTTTACCCATCCCCACCCTCCCCTTGAAGGGGAGGTAGTTTCTGGATGAAAACTAACTAAAGGAGCAATTTTTTGACTACAGGTAATATGACTGGTCAGGGAAAGTCCGGCGCGAAAATTAAAGGGCTTGCTATTATTATTGCCCCTATAGTCAGCTTCCTCTTCATCTTTTTTGCCGAACTTGATCCTGAGCATCCTGAAGTTACCCGGATGGCCGGTATTGCCATACTGATGGCTGTCCTGTGGATTACCGAGGCCATACCCCTTGCTGCGACGGCGCTGCTGCCTGTGGCACTCTTCCCGCTCCTTGGTATTATGGCTGGAAAGAAGGTAGCTCCCCTATACTTCAACCATGTTATTTTTCTTTTTCTGGGTGGATTCATAGTAGCTCTCGCAATGGAGCGCTGGAACCTGCATCGCCGTATCGCCCTGAGACTTATCCTTCTAATGGGTGTCAGTCCCAGAAAGATACTCTTTGGTTTCATGTTTGCCTCCGCCTTCCTGTCTATGTGGATATCGAACACGGCAACGACTATGATGATGGTACCCATCGTACTGGCTATAATCCTCAAACTTGAGGAGACGGTGGATGAAAAGATAGTCCATAGATTTGCCATTGTATTGCTTCTGGGTGTGGCCTATTCAGCCTCTGTGGGAGGTATGGCGACGCTTATAGGCACACCTCCAAATCTCTCCTTTGCACGAATATACAATATATATTTTCCTGCTGCCCCGGAGATCACCTTTGCCCGGTGGTTCGCCTTTGCACTGACCCTGTCCGCTCTTATGTTCCTTATCATATGGACGCTGCTTTCGACAGTTTTTTGCCCGCCCAGCAGCAAGTTTGCCGTAGACAGAGGCCTGCTCGAGGGAGAGTATGAAAAACTTGGCCCTTTTGCTTATGAGGAAAAAGTAGTCTTTGCCGTTTTTTCTCTTATGGCCTTCCTCTGGCTCAGCAGGAGTGGAATTGCCATAGGAAGCTTCAATGTCCCCGGATGGTCATCACTGCTCGAAAACCCCAAGATGCTTGATGACGGGACAGTAGCTATTACTATGGCACTGCTGCTGTTTATGATACCCTCCCGAGAAGGGGGGAAAAAGATTATGGACTGGGAAACGGCGGTCAAACTTCCATGGGGGATTGTGCTTCTTTTTGGCGGTGGTTTTGCGCTGGCCGGGGGCTTTAAGACCTCCGGTCTTTCCGAATGGGTCGGCCAGTCACTGTCCGGCCTTGGGGGGATGCCACCTGCTGTTTTGATAATTGCAATATGCCTGGTAGTGACCTTCCTTACGGAACTGACCTCAAATACAGCAACGACAGAGATGTTCCTACCCATACTCGCTGGCCTGGCTGTAGCGATAAAGGTAGATCCGCTGTTGCTCATGGTCCCCGCAACCCTGTCTGCCTCATGTGCCTTTATGTTGCCCGTTGCTACACCCCCCAATGCGATAATATTCGGAACGGGGCGTATAAAGATAGCTGAGATGGCAAGAATTGGAATATTCTTAAACATTATCGGTGCCGTATTGATCACGCTTGCCATCTTTACAGTTGGCAAAGTAGTGCTTGGCGTCAATCTTAACAGCATACCGGAGTGCTGCCTCAAATGACCTTTTTTTCTTGAAAGCAATTAGTACCGGGAGTATATTGAATCCATAACAGAACTGATAATATAGACAGGAGAGAGTCAGCTATGCTGCATGGTAAAAGAATAGGTTTTCTGGGTTCAGGTAATATGGCGGAGGCCATCATAAATGGCCTGATCAAGTCAGGCCGGGTAAAAAAAACAGAGATTAGCGTAAGTGATAAATCCATAGAGCGCCTTAATGTCGTAGTGGAAGGCTACGGTGTTGAGGGTTTCAGCAAGAATTTCGAGGTGGCAAGACGTTCAGATATAATCATTCTTGCCGTTAAGCCGAACATGATAGGGCCTGTGCTGGAGGAAATCCGCGACGAAATAGGCCCTGACAAGCTGTTAGTCAGCATTGCTGCAGGTATAACGATTCAGAAGCTTGCCTCGTGTCTAAATAAGGATGCCAGGATAGTCAGGGTAATGCCTAATACCCCGGCACTTGTGCTTGCAGGTGTGTCAGTTATTTGTCCTGAGCTGAGTGTGAGTGAAGAAGAGACGGGCTCTGTAGTTGCTATATTTGAAGCTGTTGGTAAGGCCTTGATACTTGCAGATGAATCCCTTATGGACGGAGTGACAGGTCTTAGCGGGAGCGGCCCGGCCTTTGTGTATACATTTATCGAGGCCTTGTCCGATGCCGGCGTTAAGGTGGGGCTTCCGAGAGATACGGCAACACTTCTTGCAACCCAGACAGTTTATGGTGCTGCAAAGACTGTAGAGGAAGAAAAACGGCATCCAGCTGAACTGAGGGACATGGTAACCTCTCCGGGGGGTACTACGATTGCCGGTATGGGGCAGCTTGAGGAAAAGGGTTTCCGTGCGGCAGTCATAGCGGCAGTTGAGGCGGCAACAAAACGCTCAAAGGAGCTCGGCTGTAAATAGTATTTGAATATTTTGTAGGTGCTATAAAAGGAGGTCGCAGTGTCAACAGCAGATGAGAAAAGGGCCCTTGAAGTAACTGAATCGGCAAGGGAGGAGGAGTGGAAGCACCCGAGCTTTGCCGGAGACCTTTTTATGGGCAAGCTCAACATGGATCCGCTATTCCCCTTTCCAAAGCAGCCTAAAGAGGAAAAAGAGGCCGGCGATAAAATATTGGTAAAGCTCAAGGCCTTTCTTGAAAAAGAGCTCGATGCCGATGAGGTGGACCAGAAGGGAGATATTCCCCAAAAAGTAATAAATGGCTACAAGAAGCTCGGTCTTTTAGGGATCAAGATCCCGAAGGAATACGGCGGCCTCGGAATGAGCCAGTACAACTATGGGCGTATCATCGAGCTGGTCTCCAGCCACTGCGGTTCTTCTGCCGTTTTTCTTTCAGCCCACCAGAGCATCGGTGTCCCCCAGCCGCTTAAGCTTTTCGGAACTGAGGAGCAGAAAAAGAAATACCTTCCCCAACTTGCCAAGGGCAAGATATCTGCCTTTGCCCTGACAGAGCCCGGAGTTGGCTCAGACCCTTCCAAAATGACCACCACGGCAACACCAAGCAAGGATGGAGAACACTATATTATAAACGGCACAAAGCTGTGGATCTCCAACGGCCCTATTGCAGATATACTTATAGTAATGGCAAGGACACCGACCGAAGACCCGGATAGAACATCGATTACTGCCTTTATTGTAGAAAAGGGGATGGATGGCTTCGAGGTTGGGCACAGGTGCCGTTTTCTGGGGCTAAACGGTCTTTCCAATGGCCTGCTAACCTTCAAGGATGTCAAGGTACCTAAAGAAAATATCATCATGGGAGAGGGCAAGGGCTTGAAACTTGCTCTTGTGACACTAAACACGGGTAGGCTCACCCTCCCGTCCGGTTCATCAGGTGTGGCTAAGCAATGTCTTGCTATGGTTCGCAAGTGGGCCAACGAGCGTGAGCAGTGGGGTTCTCCCATAGGTGAACATGATGCAGTAGCAGAAAAAATAGCAGAGATAGCCTCGGATACATTTGCTATTGAATCAGTAGCATTGCTTAGTTCTTCTATGGCTGATGGCGGGAAGTTCGATATCCGTCTTGAGGCTGCCATGGCAAAACTCTTCAGCACTGAGCGTCTCTGGTCTATCATTGACAAGTCTCTCCAGATACGAGGGGGAAGAGGGTATGAGACAGCAGCTTCACTGGGCGCAAGGGGGGAAGACCCTATGCCAGTGGAACGTATACTTAGAGATGCTCGAATCAATACAATAATCGAGGGAACTACGGATATTATGCATCTCTTTATTGCCAGAGAGGCCCTGGACCCGCATATGAAGATAGCCAAAATGTCCCCTCTCACCGGGAAGATGGATATGGCTGCCGCTGCCAGGTATTATGTAAAGTGGTACCCGCTTCTCTGGGTCAAGAGAAACAATTTACCGGATAGACATAATTTTTCAGGACCGCTGTATAGTCACCTGAGATACCTTGAGCGTGGGACGAGGCGCCTGGCAAGGACACTCTTCCATGTCATGATGTGGTACCAGGCAAAACTGGAGAAAAAACAGCGGGTACTGGGTCGTCTTGTGGAAATGGGTACGGAGCTATTTGCCATGGCTGCAACAATATCCAGGGCACAGATGCTGTACGAGAAAAATCGGAGTGACCGTAGCCCCCTTGATCTGGCCGACGCTTTCTGCAAACGGGCAAGAAGAAGGCTCCGCTTACTTCATTCTTCTGTCTACTGTAACGATGACAGCGCAGAATATCGCATAGCCCAGCGCTTTATGAAGGGTGAGTTTGAGTGGCTTGAAGATGGTATAATTTCCACCTGGCG
>JADFVX010000124.1 GCA_015222755.1 Pseudomonadota bacterium
CCTGGACATGAGTATGGATGAGGCTATGCGCTTCACACTAACCGCCGGAGTCACCGGCACGACTACAACTCCCTGAAGCGGTGGTGTATGTTTCGATTGGTGTTTGATGGGGTCGGGCCACGCTAACTAACTGAAAGTAAAAAGATTTGTCTTCTGTTTTGCCCCATTTTATGGCCTATAATGGCGTTTTTAAGGTCAAAAATGCGGATATATAAAACACCCAGGTCAAGCCCCAGTAAATCCCATAATAAATCCTTTCCCCTATAACCATAAAATTTTAAATCCCCCATACAAGAACTCAGGTTTAACAAGAAGTCTGTTTTTTAAAGCACCTATCCATATCTGTGCATCCTTTAAGGCATACTAAAAACATTGACAGAACCAATTCAGCATTATATGCTATTCGCGAATCGAGAATAGCGAATATCGCGTGAGGAGGATGTAATGATTTTAAAGCCGCAAGACATCTTGGTATTGTTGAAGCTGGTTGCTCTGGAAAAGGAGGGGGATGCATCGTGGTCCTACAACAACCTTGCTGTCGATCTCTCTTTGAGCCCTTCCGAGGTTCATGCAGCTATAAAGCGGTCCCTGGCAGCCCGGCTTGCCATAAAACAACAGGAAAAGATAGTTCCTTCCAAACAGGGCCTTGCTGATTTTATCTGCCACGGCATCCGCTACGTCTTTGTCCCTGATAGAGGTGAAATCGTTCGCGGAATGCCGACTGGCTTTGCCGCCTTGCCGCTAAGTCGCCTTATCTCTCAAAGTGACGAATTCCCACCTGTTTGGCCCGATCCGGAAGGGGAAGTGCGGGGCGTCGCCTTTTCTCCCCTCTACAAATCGGTACCTAAGGCTGCTAAAAAAGACAAGGCACTCTATGAACTTCTTGTGCTTGTTGACGGGATTAGGGGGGGGCGTGCAAGAGAAAGAGAATTTGCAATAAAAGAATTGAAACAACGTCTGGTGGCAATATGATAGAAGATATCAGTCTTAATTTGAAATTGCTCGAATCTGTGATAGACAAGCTGGGCTCTCTTGCCGAGGAAATGGTTTTTCTCGGAGGATGCTCTACTGAAATCCTTATCACGGATAGGGCTGCCTCTCCCATAAGGAATACAATTGACGTTGACGTGATCGTAGACCTTACTTCCATGCCAGCCTACTACGAATTGAGTGACAAACTGAGGACTCTTGGGTTTTCTGAAGATATGGCGGAGGGCGCCCCGCTATGTCGATGGAAATCAGGGGAGATGCTGTTGGATGTTATGCCGGTATCATCAAAGCTCTTAGGGTTCGGCAATATCTGGTATGAGGAAGCGCTGGAAAATGCCCTGTTAATTGAATTGCCTTCAGGTCGTAAGATACGCCTTATAACAGCCCCCTATTTTCTAGGGACCAAGCTAGAGGCTTTTAAAGGCAGAGGAGAGGGCGATTATTTCGCGAGTCACGACCTTGAAGATATCATTGCCCTCATTGACGGACGTTCGGAGTTGGTTAATGAAGTCAGTCGTTCCAGGGAGAGTCTAAGAGTTTATCTGGAAGACGAATTTTCGGCTCTATTGAAGGATCCTCGCTTTATTGAAAGTGTGTCGGGCCACTTACCGCCAGATGATGTAAGTCAGGCACGGCTTCCCCTGATAATCGAGAGGGTGAGGAAAATAGCAGGTCAATCATAGAGAAAATAGGGAACGTTTCTATTAGAGAATTAAAGCGGCCGGTTCTCTTAAGTGCCAGGGCCACATTACTTAATTACTGGGACTAGGTATTGTCGCCCCATATCAACTATTTATTAGGTAATGCTGGGGATACAATACTTAACTCAAAACCTTCGCCCCTTTCCCCTCTTCTCTAATCCCTCTTTTTATTCTTTTTCTCTTTTTTGTACTCATGCCCGGGGGGTGGTTCCCTCCGCGGCGGTTCAATCCATGGTTGTGGCTGCCGGCGGGGGTGGCCGGGCCTGTAATAGGGATAATAGTAGGGGCCGTAAAATGGGTAATAAAATGGGTCGTAGAGGAAAATATGCGAGGGGTAGATCTCTTCCCTCCGCTTCTCCCACAGGTGGAGTTTGATATCCCTCAGGAGGGGAAAGGTATAGTTCCTCTCCCCGATCTTCCCCTCCCTCGTCCCCAGTATCTCGCCGGCCACGGTAATCACCCGCCCCTCGGCATAGACAGCGATGTCGAGGAATCCTTCATGCTCAATGATGAACCGCCCGCCGGAGCGGTCCAGGTTCGCCGGCCTGGCATATCTGGTGAGGGGCGCCTCGATCACCTCCAGGATAGTCTTGTCGGCCATGTTCTCCGACCGAACAATAACCCCGCCCCAGAGGACCTTCTTCCCGATGAAGGTGGCCGGGTCTGAGGCGACCTGCCCGACGGTCACATTGGGCGTGATCTCCTTCCTGATATCCCGGAAGAGGGCCGGTGCGCAGCCGGAAAGGCCGGTGCCCAGGAGGAGGAGGCAGATGAGGCGCCTGAGCTGAGTGCGGCGGAACAGCGTGCCTGCCGGTATCGGCCATCCCATCCTATCCTTCGAACTATCTTGCATAGGTCCTTCCTCCTCTTATGATCGGGCCAGGGAATGCTCAAGCCTCTTATTTAAGAATATCAGAATGGGCGGTAATATCAAAAGAAAAGGAGGGCCACCTCCGATCTTTTGGGGACACAACACTTGATTCAGGCCTGGAGTAATCCGGGGGAGCTGCGCCGGGAAAGGTGCCATGGATCTTCCCATGGCATTTAGTGAAGCCCTTATTTAATAGGGGGAGTGTCCCCCTATTTCCCACTTATTTAATAGGGGGACACTCCCCCTATTTCCCAGTCTTTAACAGGGCTATCCTTCAGTTTTTTTGTCTATACGGGAGAGGTGGCGTTGAAAGAAATGGGCCAGGACGAAAAGAAGGGTCAGGATGACAAGGGGTCCCATCGTCTCAATGCGGATAAGTTCGGAAGGATCGCTTGCCTTCATCGCCCCGTGGATGGCGGTCGTATAGAGGATGGTCTTAATGGAAATCCCGACCATGGCGGCCAGTAGGAATGGGAGGAGGGGTAGTTTCAGGACGCCTGCACTGTAGTTGATAAAGGAGTGGGGAAAGGCGGGGACGGTGCGTAAGGCGCACTGTGTAAGGAAATCACTTCTCTTCTCCAGCAGGCGAAAGAAACGGTTTTCGCCGATGCGCGCACGCCACGGCCCGGTCAGCCTGCGGGCGAAGAGATAGCCTCCCATAGCACCCATGGTGCTGCCCGCCACCAGGATCAAGGTGGCCGCCAAAGGGGGATATAAGGGGGCTATCACCCATAAAAAGGTCGAGCCGGGGAGGGCCAGCATAAAAAAAAGCGCCTGCAGCAAGGCCAGCCCTGCGGCGACCCACCAGAATTTAGTGTACCCTTCTGCCCATTCCAGCAAGCGGATAACGTCAAAGAGCCCCATAAAGTAGAGGCTCACTCCGGTGGCTAACAGTGCGACCAGGAGAAGGGAGCGCCACAGATCAGATTTCGATATGTTTGTTCCGATTATCTTCATTGTCAAACGTCTCGTATAGGGTAAAGACCGGGATAAGGTCCGGTGCCGGGGCGATAAAGGCATAGCCGCGAAGGCGGTCGGAGGTTATCAGATTTGCCTGTTAAGCCATCTTATCGAAATATGACTGATTATCAAAGGGTAATCGGGCGATTAGAGAAAATAGGGTCAGCGCCTATTTTTTGAATACTTCCTTCCTGTAATGCTCAAAATTATTCTTTTTTAAAAAATAGTAGATTTCTATGAATTAAAGGGGGAGCATCACTAAACCTTGAAGTTCTTCATAAATAATGCTTACCCTTGCCAAAGAACATTTTTTTTTCTAATATGAACCTCCTTAACAAAAGGCGCATCTAAGACAACTTAAGAGGCAGGACACTAAACATTATTTGGAGGAAAGAAATGGCAAAACCAGAAAAGATGATATTTGTATGCAACAAGCAGAGGCCGGCAGGACATCCCAGGGGGAGCTGCGCCGAGAAAGGTGCCATGGATCTTCCCATGGCATTTAGTGAAGCCCTTGACAGCAAAAACCTATTCGCTAAGGTTTCACTGGCAACCACAGGATGCCTTGGCCCCTGCCATCTTGGGCCTCTGGCACTAGTCATGCCTGGTAATGTCTGGTATAAAGGCCTCACAAAAGGGGACGTCAACGATATCGTCTCCGAGCATATAGAGGGAGGGAAACCGGTCGAACGGCTCATCGTCACCGATGAGGATTGGGACAACTAGTAAAAACAAGAGGGGCCAGGCCTCTCTACTGACTTTTAAAAAAGAAATAGGGACGGCAACCGCTTTCTAAATTCCGTGGTCACCGTCCCTATTTAATACATGTCTTTGATTGCTGACTAACTGCTTTGTTTCTACTTTGCCGCTGTGATAACAATCTCCTTAACAGTGGCCTTGCCATTCCAGTTTTTATATGTGCCCTTGGCATAGGAACCCGATTTCACTGCAGCCAGCGGCTTCCTTTCACCATCTATCATTATACGGCTCATTACCCTTACGCTGATGGGAAGAGAGCCCTTCTCTGTATTCAGCACAAAGGTATTAGAAATAGTATTTATACTGGATACCGTACCCTCAAGTTCTGTCAGGTCTTCTGCCGACACAATCGCTGCCATACAAAAGATAACTAAAAAAATTACTAACCCTTTTACATGCTTTTTCATCGCTTTCTCCTATTTTGCTCTAGTTTTTTTGGGGACCTACCGTAAAAAAAGGTTATTTTATTGCTTGCCCGGAGCTATGTCAATTAGAATTAAACAGGGTCAACGCATATTTTTTGAATACCTCCTTCCTGTAATGTTGATTTTGTCAAACTCTTCAAAATGTGCAGATTATAAGTCGTAATCAAGGCATATAGATTTCTACAAAACAGAATGTTATACTAAAGAGAGAAAGGAAAAAGGTATTGAATTGGCATTAATTGAGTGGAGTGACAAAGATTTCAGTGTAGGCGTCCCTGACATCGATGAGCAACATAGAGAATGGATAGGTATCATCAACAGGCTGCACGATGCACTGTTAAGTCCCGAAGCAGGCGATTACAAATACACACTATTCAAAGAATTGCTGGCTTATACTGACTTGCACTTTTCAGATGAAGAAAGACTGATGGAAGACATTGATTACCCGCATCTCCAGAAACACAAAGAGATGCACTACTTTTTTAAAACACAAATTTTGGAGCAGGTCCAAATGCTCTTTAAGGGTGAGCCAATAATGATGTCTCAGGTAATGAGCCAGCTCAAACATTGGTTGACTGAGCACATCATGAAAGAGGATATGAAATTCGGCAAGTATATATCTCATAGATAACAATATGTAATCCTCATCCCGTTCTCCCTGTACCGGTATTTTTTCAAAATCCTCTCCATATACAATATCTCAACTACAACTGATTAACAGGGCACTTCTAAAAACTATTTGCTATATTAGAAATAGATGTTCCTGCAAAGTCTTGAATTCGTGAAGGCACTTATGCCGTACATCCGGGCCAGGGGTGAATTGTAAAGCTAAGAAGTTTAATACGGGTTTGATTTTATATGGTATATGATAGCAGGCTATTTGTTCTTAGCCCTTGTCTTATCATTAAGTAGGGTATAGACTTTTATATATAGTTTTTTTCACCTTATCCCCTTCGTTTCGCAGAAAGAGAAGAGAGTTGTCTTTTAAAGAGGTGCTCCTATGCGTAACATTTTCCTAGCCGTTTTTTTCCCTCTAGCCATCCTTGTTGGTGGCATTGTGGTGTTGATCTACAATACCGAAACCAAGTCTAAGCTCAGCATAACAAAGACAAAAGAATCCGGGCATCTTGACCTGCAGGTCAAAACAACGACCGACACCTTTCACCATATAATTTCTGACCTGATGTTTCTCGCCGAGCAACAGCGGGAACTGCAAAAATCTGGGCTTGTTTTTGAGTATAATAAAACCCCAAGCCGGATAAAGGGGGCTTTTTCAGCCTCTCTTTGAGGGCTTAAGTGCCTTTCTGAATTACTGAAGCTGGTCCAAAAGAATGAAGTCGAATTTGGAGGATAGATCCTTGACCAAAGAAGAGCGCCTGCCATACCTGTTGAGGACCTTGATCATCGCCACGGGAGGTCTTTCAGCGCTGCTGGGGATTGTAGTCCTGGCAGGCTGGTATACGCATACCATAATCCTTATCCAGGTACTCCCGACATTCGTGCCGATGCAATACAATACCGCCCTGGGATTTCTCTTAAGTGGTCTGGGGGTGTTGGCACTCGTTTATAAACTGCCCCGACTGGTGGTTGTCAGTGGCGGGCTGGTGGCGACTGTAGGAATTCTTACGCTGATAGAATACATCTTTGGGGTCGACCTCGGTATAGATCAACTCATGATGGAGCATTACGTAGGGGTCAAAACCTCACATCTGGGCAGAATGGCACCGAATACGGCACTCTGTTTCATGCTCACCGGCACCACCATACTAATATCCTATCTATTTGCGCGCTATAAGTGGTGCACACTGACAATCGGAACCCTGGGATCTGTGGTTCTGGGCCTGGGTATAATCGCCTTTTCCGGCTATATGACAGGCCTGGAAAGTGCCTATGGCTGGGGAAACTTAACACGGATGGCCGTCCACACGGCCTTTGGTTTTATGGTTCTGGGGATAGGACTTTTTATGTTCGCCTGGATCAAGGAGCGGGGACAGGAACCTACTCTCCCCTATTGGTTTCCGGTTCCCATAGCTATCGTAGTGCTGACCTTTTCCGTAAGTTTATGGCAGGCCTTGCACCATGTACCTGCTGGAGATGCTGCCACCAATCTCGCCCCATTTTTTATGCTGGTCTTCGGAATTGTGCTGGCCTTCGCCCTTGCCATGACTGTCAATCGTGCCCAGAAGGCACTAAGCCAGGCGGCATCAATTGAAAAAGCCAGGATCATGCTTGAGGCAAGAAACAGGGAGATCGAAGACCTTAATGTCACGCTTGAGAAAAGGGTAAAGGAAGAGCTAGCAACGAGCCGTGAGAAAGACTATATGCTGATCCAGCAGTCCCGCCTTGCAGCTATGGGTGAGATGATAGGGCATATCGCCCACCAGTGGAGACAGCCACTCAACCTGCTGGGGCTTCTTCTTGTTAATATTAAAGATGATTTTGAGTATGATGAACTGGACAAGGCAAATCTGGATGCCTATACCTCGAAGGCTGAGAAGCTTATAGACAAGATGTCGGCCACCATCGATGATTTTAGAAATTTCTTCCATCCCAACAAGGAAAAGGAGGAGTTTTCACCGGCAAAGGCAATAGAGGAGACCTTCAAACTTATTGAAGACAGTTTTAAATATGAGAATATAAACGTTACAATCGAAGAGGAGACGGATGTTACCGTTTCGGGGTACCCGAATGAGTACTCTCAGGTGGTATTGAACCTGGTTAACAATGCCAGGGATGCCATAAAGGAGAAAGGGGGAAAGGATGGCAGCATCATGGTAAATATAGGAAGGGACAAGGGCAATTGTGTTGTCACCATAACAGATGATGGCGGGGGCATCCCCGAAGAGATCATAGAAAAGATCTTCGACCCCTATTTTTCCAGCAAAAAGGAGGGGGGCGGTACCGGGCTTGGCCTGTACATGTCCAAGATGATCATTGAGGATAATATGGATGGACGTATTGATGTGCGGAATGTAAAAGGGGGGGCAAGGTTTCGGGTGTTGCTGCCTGTCGCTTCTGAGTCAAATCCCTCATAATAAGAATCGGAGAACCTGACAATGGATGCTGAAATATTGAAGAAACTCAAGCTGCTCTATGTCGAAGATGAAGAGGAGATAAGGGATCAGCTCTCGCGCTTTTTAAAGAGGCGGGTGGGAACGCTTTATACTGCTGCTAATGGGAAGGAGGGTGTTGAGGCATTCAGGCAGCACCGACCCGATCTTGTGATGACGGATATCGAGATGCCGGCAATGAACGGCCTTGAAATGGCCGAGGCGATCAGGGAGGACGACCGGGATGTGCCGATCATCGTTGCCACCGCATTTAATGAGCTGAAATATTTCATGAAGTCAATAGAAGTGGGTGTCGATGAATATGTATTGAAGCCCGTTAACACCGATGCCCTGATGGGGGCGCTTATCAAATGCGCAACGGCAGTATTCCAACGCAGGGAGATCGAGGCTGAAAACAAGTTTATAAAGCTGATCCTGGACAGCAGTCCCTCTTTCATGTTGACGACAAAAGATGACGAGATCAGGCATGCCAATAAGACATTCTTGAACTACCTTGGGTATTCGTCACTGGATGAACTCAGCAGGGAATTCAGCAAGGTGGGGGATCTTTTTACCGCGATTTTAAGTCCGCCATACCCTGAGCAGGATGCCATGGCACTGGTGAACCGCATCATTTGCAACCCCGATGTCCACAACATTGCATACCTGGCACCGACAAGATCTGATAAATCACCCATCGCCTGCATGATATTCTGCAACAGGTCTTCAGAGCTTGACAGGTATGTATATGCTCTCACCGACGTTACGCACCTTGAGGAGGAAAAGAGGGACTTGGAGCGCCAGGCAACAATAGACGCTCTGACAGGTGTTTACAATAGGGCAAAGTTCAACAGCCTCTTGCTGTCCGAGATCAGCAGGGTCCGGAGATACTCAGAGCCCCTCTCCCTTATCATGTTTGATATAGACAACTTTAAAAGTGTCAACGACAGCTTTGGCCACCAAGAGGGTGATGCGGTGTTAAAGGGTGTTGCCGGACTTGTAGCCTCACATGTGAGAGAACAAGACCTCTTTGCCCGCTGGGGTGGAGAAGAGTTTATGACACTTGCACTGGAATCAGACTTGGAAGGAGCAAAGATATTGGCCGCTAAGCTTAGGAAGGCGATTGAGGAGGCCGATTTTGGTCTTGTCGGGACGGTGACATGTAGCTTCGGTGTAACGGAGTTCAAAAAAGAGGACAGCGTTGAAAGCTTTATCAAAAGGGCCGATGATGCACTGTATAAGGCCAAAGAGGGGGGAAGAAACAAGGTGGAGGTGCTTTAGAGGTGAATTCTTGGGGTCGGAGCAGGCCAAGAAGTTGATATCAAATGATAAAGCCCTAAATAAAACAGGCCCCGACTTCCCATTTAACTAACCAGGCTTAAGTTATGGAGGCGGAAAGGTTGAGGAAGGAGATTGTGGTGTTTTGACAATGCCTACCATAGAGTATTAGGGTTTTTCATCTCCCACCTGTCCTGACAATCATGGGAGCAAAAATAATATTCCTTCCCCTTGAGATACATAACTACAGCAACGTTTTTACCTGTCTTCATATTGCAGCTAAGGCAGGAAACAAGTTCTGTGTCATCACTTTCTTGATTTTTTTTATTTGAACAACAATCCACTTAATAAGCCTATTTTAATTTATCATCCAGCCCTGCAACGAGCTTTTTTATGTCCTCTGCCCTGTCCTTGTCCACTATCAGGGTGCGGCTTCCGGCCCTTACCACTATCAGGTTGCTTACCCCCACAAGGGCTACCGTTTCCTCACTGTCCTCGCTAAATACCAGGTTAGATGCTGCATCTAATGTCTCCAGCCCGCAGGAACGGTGATTGCCCTTGTCGTCGGACTGAAGGAACTCTTCCAGCGCAAGCCAGCCACCTACATCGCTCCATGAAAAACTCGCCGCAACGGTGCGCACATCTTCAGCCTTCTCCATAATGGCAAAATCAATGGATATCTTCTCCAGCGGCTCAAAGGCTTCCTCCAGGGCTAAGGGCCACTCTGCACTAGCATCGGCCTCTATGGCCTTTTCAATATGACGCAGGTGCCCGGGAAGGTGCGTCTCAAAAGCGCTGAGGATGGCGTCTGTCTGCCAGACGAACATTCCGCTGTTCCAGAGGAAACGGCCGGATTCTAAATAGCCTGTGGCCGTGTCTATATCCGGCTTTTCCTTAAACTGCTTTAGAGTATAGTGCTTGATCCCACTATCATCGGATAGTTCATCGCTGCATTCGAGATATCCAAAGCCAGTAGCCGGGTAAGTAGGTTCAATGCCTATGGTATAGAGAGCAGCTTCATTTGCCGCCGCCTCTGCTGCCGAGAGAAGCGTTTTTTGGAATAGCTCCACAGGCTCTATGATGTGGTCGGCCGTCATAATACCCGTGA
The DNA here is from genome assembly GCA_015222755.1 of Pseudomonadota bacterium. Classification (GTDB taxonomy): domain Bacteria; phylum Desulfobacterota; class JADFVX01; order JADFVX01; family JADFVX01; genus JADFVX01. Next base: position 10,143 of record JADFVX010000124.1, read on the forward strand.
TGGTATTACCGAAGCGTTTCCTGCAAAGGAGGGCCGCCAGGGCGACCGCCGCCGCAGTATCCCGCCGCATAGGCTCACCGATGATATTTTCTTCCGGTATTTCCGGGAGTTGTTCCTTAACAAGCTCGGTAAAGGAAGCACTTGTGAGGACAAGTATGCGCTCAGGCGGTAGCAATGAGGCAACACGGTCGTAGCTTTTTTGCAGCAGCGACCTTTCACCAAACAGTTTCAGGAACTGCTTCGGCCTTTTCTCGGTACTAAGCGGCCAGAAGCGGGTTCCGGCGCCACCTGCCATTATGACTATGGAGAGATTTAAAGTTTGGTTGTTAAGCATAAATTGCACCCTCTATATTAAGATATTTTATGTAATTATTTAAAACTCGCTCTATCTTTATAAAGAGACCAAAAAATTTGTTTAGCCGCCAAAAGGTGTGCCTTTTCATTTGGATGACTGTCAAAACGACTTACTCTTAGCGTCCTATAACCCTCGGCTTTAAATGAAGGTAAAAGATCAATGACATTAACATTGTTACGGGTTGCAACCTCTTTTATGATCTTGTGAATATACTTGTAGGGGTAATTATTAAAGTCTGTAATAACGGGGAAAATCACAATTATCATACTGCTTTTTTCCTGAACCAATAAAATTAGTTCCTCTAGAGTGTCAATATGTTTTGAAATCCTATCTGTTCTATACAGTGAGTGTATAAAGTACTTATTTTGTTCATTTAGAAATAATGCTTTAAGCATATATTTAAATATATAGTAAGTGTAGGAGTGCCCCGTTATAAATTCTTCATATGGTTCAGGAAGTAACTCCAATGTTTTTTTACTAGTATTTATTTCTTCAGAGACTTCTTCAGTTTCAGCATCATTGAGATAATACCCCAAAATAACGGTATCAGGGTCATATCTCTTCCCGATTGTTTTAAATAAATTAAGTTCCTCTTCAGTGCTTCGACCGCTCCTTGAAAAATTTAGAACCTCAAACTTTCCTTTTGAAATGTAAGTATTCAACGCCCCTTCAAGTAATTTAGGGTATGTTTTGTTTACATCCTTAACGCCTGATCCGTATGATAAGGAGTCTCCTAAAACAAGAGTCCTGTGTATACCTTGGTGTCTTTTTTTATAGTAGTAGTTTTTATTGTCTCTGTATCCATTTCTATTATGTTTGTAGTCTTTGTAAATAGTATAAAAGGATGGTGAGAGGGCACCTCCAACAGATATATTTTTATATGTGCAATAAAGAGCAATTTCTATAAGCGCTAAAGTAACTACAATGCTGCAAAAAACTAAAGTGGTATTTATAATAATATTTTTAAACTTGCTCCAAACTCTTTCAAGGCTCAGTATAAACCCAAAAAAAACGATGGCAATCCCCAAAAAAAACAAAAAGGATTTTAAATCATTTATTATTTGAAAGTATCCCTGCCGGTGTAATCCAACGATATGTCTGCTGAAATAAATACCTAAACCAGGCACAAAAAAAGAGAAGCCGGCAACGAATACTCCTAAAAATAAGAAGATCAACCTTTTGTTGTTTTTTGATAGAAATTTAGCCATTTGTCATTTAGAAGAAAAATCTTTTGATTTACTTTTCTACTTGGGTCCCTTATTTGTGAGCTTTTCTCTCTATGACAAGTTTTGTAACATCTAGATAGCAGAGAGACATAACCAAGAGGTCTGTCAAGCAGATATCTTTATCCTGCCAGGTTGATCTGTTCTTAGATGGCCTATCTCTACGTGAAAGACATTTCTTTTTTCAAGTTCAGATATTAGTTTTTTAGTATTTTCCTCAGGTACGCATATGAGCAGTCCACCTGAGGTCTGGGCATCACAGAGTATCTTCTTCATCTCCCCGGAGATATTCTCATCCCAGTCTACGTGATCTGCTACAAAATCCATATTGCTCTTGCTTCCACCGGAATAGGCCCCGGCGGCAAGGCACTCATGCACGCCATGCATGAGAGGTATACTTGATGCTTTTAGCACGGCACCTACAGCGCTTGCGTCAACAAGCTCGTAGAGGTGGCCAAGAAGGCCGAAGCCGGTGATATCGGTAGCTGCTGAAACGCCCGTCTCTATCATGGCCTCAGCGGCACCCCTGTTCAGCATGACCATCCAGTGGATGACCTCTTCCATCACGGCTTCACTGGCCTCACCCTTTTTAATAGCCGAAGCAATAATGCCTGAGCCCAAGGGCTTGGTGAGTATGAGCCTGTCTCCCGCCCTGGCGGTGGAGTTCTTGACTATCTTATCGGGGTGGACCTTTCCCGTTACCGACATGCCGTACTTCGGTTCCTTGTCGTCTATGGAGTGCCCACCGGCAATTACTATCCCGGCCTCTGCCGCCACATGGGCGCCCCCGGTAAGTATGTCTTCCAGTACTTTGGGAGGCAGGTCTTTAGACGGGAAGGCCACAATGTTGAGGGCAAAAATAGGCGTAGCACCCATAGCATAAAGATCACTGAGGGCGTTGGCCGCCGTTATCTTACCGAAAAGATAGGGATCATCGACTACAGGGGTAAAAAAATCAACGCTCTGCACCACCGCCATATCATCACTGAGACGGTATACGGCAGCATCATCGGCATATTCCAGCCCTACCAGTATGTTCGGGTCAACGCCTTTTGGTATATGGTGCAGGACCTGCACCAACTCCTTTGCCTGGAGCTTACAGGCTCATCCGCCGCCGTGGCTGAATTGTGTCAGTCTGACATCTTTCACCTTAGAGTTTCTCCTTTTTATGCTCATAATCTGCTTGAATGTAAGTGCCCCATCAGATAGGCTTTGGTTACTGAGATAGTAACAGAGAATAATATACCGGTCAATATATGAGCTTAACGATGATAAGCGTTATCATACCCACCCTTAACGAAGAAAAGACGCTTCAGGCGACCATTGATTCCGCAAGGGCGGAAGCTGTGGAGATAATCGTCTCAGATGGTGGGAGTGAAGATGCAACGCTGGAGATTGCGGAAAAACAGGCAGATATGGTCATATCTGCCGCCAGTGGGCGGGGTGAGCAGATGAATGTCGGGGCGGCTGCGGCCAGAGGGGAGGCCCTGCTCTTCCTTCATGCAGACACGCTGCTGCCCGAAGGGTGGGTGGAGGAGGTAGTTGAGATATTAAAGGACGGGAGAGTAAGCTGCGGAGCCTTCCGATTCGCCCTGCCTGAGAAAAGCGCAGCCCTTGGTTTTATATCCGCCATGGTTAACCTGCGCTCAAAGTGGCTGAATATGCCATACGGCGATCAGGCAATTTTTATGAGGCGGAAGGACTTTGAAGCCCTTGGAGGTTTCAAGGCATTTCCTATTATGGAGGATGTGGAACTTGTCCGTCGCTTAAGAAAAAAGGGAAGGCTAAAAATCACAAATAGGGCTGTAGTCACTTCGGCAAGACGGTGGCGCAAGGAAGGGTGGCTCTGGACAACGCTTAGAAACCAAATTCTACTATACCTCTACTTATTGGGGGTTCAGCCGGAGCGGCTCTACCGTTTTTACAGAATGGTTCGCTAGATATTTAAAAACATCCAATAAAAAAGCCTCCCGTAAAAGGGAGGCTTTACTTTTTTAAATATTCCAAGTTTGTATCTACTGTTTTTCTCTCAATGCCGCCTGGGCCGCAGCCAGACGCGCAATCGGTACACGGTAGGGAGAGCAACTTACATAATCAAGGCCGACGTTGTGGCAAAATTCAACCGATGACGGTTCTCCTCCATGCTCACCGCATATACCGAGCTTGATATCCGGTCTTGTCTCTCTTCCCCTGTCAACGCCCATCTTTATAAGTTGTCCGACACCGTTCTGGTCAATAGCAACGAAGGGATCACAGTTGTAAATTCCCTTTTCAACATAGTAGGGAAGAAACTGTCCAGAGTCGTCGCGGCTAAGACCCAATGTCGTCTGCGTAAGGTCGTTTGTGCCGAAGGAGAAGAACTCGGCTTCTTTTGCTATGGCATCTGCCGTCAGAGCAGCCCTTGGGAGCTCTATCATGGTACCTATCAGGTATTCAAGCTCACAACCCTTTTCCTTTATAACAGCATCTATGACCTTGACTATCCTCTCCTTGATATAGGCAAGCTCCTTGACGTGACCCACCAGAGGCACCATGATTTCCGGGACGATGGAGTAGCCGTCATCATTTACAAGCTCGCAGGCCGCCTCAATGATGGCCCTTGCCTGCATCTCGTAGATCTCTGGATAGGTGACACCGAGCCGGCAGCCCCTGTGTCCCAGCATGGGGTTCATCTCCTTAAGCGACTCTGTTTTGTGCTTAAGATCATCGATGGACACCCCCATATCAACGGCAATCTCCTGCAGGTCGCGCTTTGTCTGGGGCAGGAACTCATGCAATGGCGGATCAAGGAGCCTGATTGTTACAGGAAGGCCTTTCATCTCCTGGAACAGACCTTTGAAGTCGCCCTTTTGCATTGGGAGTATGCGATCCAGAAATTTTTCTCTTTCCTCTTTCGAGTCCGAGAGTATCATCTCCCTGACGGCCATGATCCTGTCAGCTTCAAAGAACATGTGCTCCGTACGACACAGACCTATCCCTTCCGCACCAAAGG
>JADFVX010000024.1 GCA_015222755.1 Pseudomonadota bacterium
GGGTATAGAAAGGTAGTGCCGGAAACGGGACGTGTGGCGATTAATCGTTTTTTTAATAACCTCCTGTTTCCTGTTCGTTTTGTAAATAATGTGCTCCAGTTTAAGATTAAAGAGGCAGGTACAGAGCTGGGGCGTTTTTGTATTAACAGCACTGTAGGAATCCTCGGATTCAGGGACCCCGCAAAAGAATGGCTTGGCCTTGAGGCTTATCCCGAGGATTTCGGCCAGACCCTTGGACATTACGGCATAGGTGGCGGTTTTCACATAGTCCTGCCCATCCTCGGCCCCTCCAACCTGCGCGACACAATAGCCTTTGTTCCCGACCACTTTCTTGATCCCGTCACATACGTAAAGGATGATGAGTCTGAACTTGGTATACGCGCCTTTAACACAATCAACTACAGTTCACTGCATATCGGTGAATATGAGAGCCTGAAGAAGGATGCCCTGGATCTTTATACCTTCCTCAGGGACGCCTATGAACAAAAAAGAGAAAAGGATATAAAGGAATAGACATGAAAAGGCTTCTAATCTTATCACTATGCATACTGCTCCTTGGAAGCTCGCCTGCATCGGCCGATACCGGTACAGAGGTAAGGGAGCTTCTCAGGGCTAAAATAGATGCAGTTGTCGCACTTCTTCGCCAGAAGGATATGGAAAAATCGCTACGTAAAGACAATATTCTGGAGCTTATAAAGCCCATATTTGATTTCAAAAAGATGGCAAAGCTGACCTTGGGTAGAAAACACTGGCCGGGCCTTTCGCCTGAAAAGAAGGAGGAATTTTCAGATCTCTTTGTCCGAAAGATGCAGGATTCCTACATTGAAAAGCTGGATCTTTACGAGGATGAAGAGGTGGTCTACGAGGAGCCTCTCATCATAAAGAGAAAGGTACATGTTCCGATAAACTTTGTCTCCAAGGACGACAAGATATCAATGCTCTACAAGTTCTACCGCTCAAAAGAACTCGGCTGGCAGATATACGATGTGGAGTTGCAGGGCGTGAGTGTAATCCAGACTTACCGTACGCAGTTTAATGACGTATTGAAAAATGGCACAATAGATGACCTTATGGCAAAGCTTGATAAGAGTGATGAGTTTAAGGCTGTTGATGTCAAGTAGGAGGGGTAGGGGCCCAACCTATGCTTAGGCGTTTTTACGAATACGGGGTACTTGCCTATCCCAAAACGGTTCTACTACTACTCATCATTGCAATCGGTTTTCTCGGCCAGCAGGCGATACGCCTCGAAGTTGATGCCTCTGCCGAAACACTCGTCCTCGAAGATGATGAAGACCTCCGGTATACGCGGGCCGTCAGTGCACGTTACGGCAATGCAGATTTTCTTGTCGTGTCTTTTACTCCCAATAAAGATCTTCTCTCCGACCATACACTAAAGGTTATCGCCGATCTGAAACGAGACCTTACGGCACTGGAAGGAGTTGATTCTGTAGTCTCCATACTTGATGTGCCTCTACTGGAAAGCCCTCCCCTTCCCGTGAAGGAGATGGTAAAAAATGTCCGTACTATAGAATCGCCCGATGTGGACAGGGCCATGGCGCGTAAAGAGTTTATAAACAGCCCCATCTACCGCAACCTCATAGTAAGTCCCGATTTTAAGACAACAGCCATTCAGGTAAAGCTCCCTGAAGACAAGCCTTATACCGACCTGCGGAACCGCCGTAACAGCCTGAAGGATAAGCTGAAACTGGGTACTATTACAGATGCTGAATATAGTGAGCTTGAGCAGGTTCTTGTGGATTTCAAGGCCTACCGGGACAAGACGCGTATAAAACAGCATGAGAATATAGTGCAGGTAAGAAAGGTGCTGGACGCCTACCGCCACGAGGGTGACCTCTTCCTTGGCGGTGTCAGTATGATAGCCGATGACCTTATAACTTATGTAAAGAACGACCTCAGGATCTTCGGTCTCGGCGTACTAGGCTTTCTGGTGCTCACACTCTGGGTGATCTTCCGCCAGAAGCGCTGGGTACTTATACCGATTTTGTGCTGCACCTTCTCTGTTATAGCTACCTGCGGCATACTGGGGTTTTTCGGCTGGGAGGTTACGGTCATCTCATCCAATTTTGTTGCCATACAGCTTATCATCACCATGGCGATAACCCTGCATCTCACAGTGCGCTACAGGGAACTGCTGGGTCAGGATCCCGACCTTGACCACTTCGAACTTCTCTTGCAGACAGTGCTCTTTATGGCAAAACCCTGTCTTTTTGCCGTACTTACCACCGTTGCAGGTTTCAGTTCTCTCATACTATGCGATATCCTGCCCGTTATAAACTTCGGCTGGATGATGAGTGCAGGGATAACAGTGTCCCTACTGCTTACATTTCTTATATTTCCTGCAACGCTCATACTCTTCGAGAAGAGGCTTCCAAATACCACCTTTGAGACACACTTTACACTCACAAGATTTCTTGCCGCCTTTACGGAGCGTTTTCGCTGGTTCATAGTCCTCTCCAGCCTCATAGTCATCGGGCTCAGCGTGGCCGGTGCAATGCGCTTGCGCGTAGAGAACAGTTTTATAGATTATTTCAAGGAAAGTACAGAGATCTACCAGGGGATGAAGGTTATAGACCAGCAGTTGGGCGGTACAACTCCCCTTGATATCACTGTCCGCTTTGATGATGACGAGGAGCCAGTTGAACCTGCGCCTTCCAGCGAAGAAGCTGAGTGGGACGATGAGTTCGATGATTTTGAAGAGGAGTTCGAGGCCACAAAGGGCGAGGCGCAATACTGGTTTACTGCGCACCGCATGGAGCAGGTGGAAAAGATACATGACTATCTCGACGCTTTGCCGGAAACGGGCAAGGTGCTTTCCCTTGGCACCATGCTGAAGGTCGGAGAAAAGATCAACAATGGTGAGCCGCTGGACAACTTTAAACTAGCCCTTGTATACAACGAACTGCCGGAAAAATTCAAGAAGATAATACTTACTCCCTATGTCTCAGTGGAAGACAGCGAGGTGCGCTTCTTTGTCCGCGTTCGTGATTCTGAACCCACGCTACGCCGCAACGAACTTATCAAGAAGATACGCGCAGACCTGACTGGCTTTCTGGGTCAAACAGAGGAGAACAGCCGCGTCACCGGCCTTTTGGTACTCTACAACAACATGTTGCAGAGCCTCTTTGATTCACAGATACTTACCCTGGGGGCGGTGATGGGAGTGCTCCTTGTCATGTTTATGATAGTCTTCAGATCCGTCAAAATAGCGATGATCGCCTTCCTTCCAAACATACTGCCCGTCATATTCATACTGGGCTTTATGGGCTGGATAGGCATACCGCTTGATATGATGACCATCACCATTGCGGCAATAAGTGTCGGTATTGCCGTAGATGATACGATACATTATATCCACCGTTTCATGAGCGAGTTCAAAAAGGACGGCAACTATCTCAACACGATGAACCGCTGTCACCGCAGTATCGGTTACGCCATGTACTATACTACGGTAGTCATCGTAATAGGTTTTTCCATACTCGTCCTTTCCAACTTCATACCCACCATATACTTCGGTCTTCTCACAGGCCTTGCAATGGCAATTGCGCTTCTGGCAGACCTCACATTCCTTCCGGCGCTCTTTATTATGCTAAAACCTCTTGGCCCGGGTGGCCTTGAGGATGATGATAAGGTGGATTGGCAAGATAGAATAGGGTAGAGCTTAAGGTAATATTTCATAATGCTAGACACGTAATCACCTGCCTGCTACAAATCCATCCTGGCTTAATACATAAAAAAACCGATAATCATAAATATACACTCCTGGCTTTAAGTTAAGAGGGCGAGCCCATGCAGCTCCCGAAGATGAATAGGGATATCTTTACAGGACATGTCCGGCCCATAGAGAACACTAATTTTATTATTAAGGGTTACGTTGATGTTTCTTGACTAGGTGGGAGGAGAACTGCCACGAGGGGCATTGAGTTGAAAATTAGATTTAGCACTTTGATGGTCTTTATACTCTCTCGACTACCAGGTTTAATGCAATACCCCTGAAAATGGTGAATCCAAACACATTCCAGGGCTGCTTCGCTAAGTCCTTAATCAAACGTGTTTTTTGCACAGAAGTGGCTGTCCTTCTAGAATAGCTTTGGTACTTCTTTCAGGTCGAAACGATTAGCTTCTTTGTTCATATCAATTCTTTTTTTTACCTGAACATAAAAGCTCAGATTAAATTGACAACAAAATCAATCCACCCTAAAAAGACTTGGTCAATAAAATATTAATTTTTTCGACAACACTTTCACCGGCACCAGGCGAATCAGTAACTGCTGAATCATAAGATATTCCAGCTGTTAATTTTGGGTAATTCACACTTACAAAGAGTTTTGTTAAAGTACGTGTCTGCTGCGCATTATCGGAGATATATGAGTAGCTTCCGCCAAACCTGACTACTCTCGATAAATAGTAGTCTATTGCCAGGGAATATTCACTGCTTTCTTTAGTCTGCCCCCCGGAAATATCATATTTATTTAAGATGTAGCCTCCGTTAATATCATATAATTTCCTCCTCAAAAAACCTCCGCCTAGGCGTGAATAAGCAAGTCTCTGCTCAAAGCGGAAGTGCCCTCGATCACCAAAATCATTACTCTCCTTTGATAAATTAATGCCCGTTTTACTTTTAAGATTTTTAGTAAACTTATAAATTGCTTCATCATCTATCTCAGTTCGTTTGGTAGAACCCTCTCCAGATTCACTTTTGTTCATAGATACTTCCATTTCATTTGAAAACCTTTTTTTTGTATCATAAGTTAAGGTTGTGAGCACGTCTAGGTTCTTGGACGTTTGACCATTTAGGTCCTCCTGAGTGCGCGATACACGAAAGTCCGCTTTAAGCCTGTATGAAAACACGGCATCCAAATCTAACTGAGAGATATGTTTTTCTGTTTTATTACCAGAACTGGTAGACGCTATAATATACCCTTGTGACAAGCCAAAGCTTCTCAACCAACCTCGGCCCCTGTAACGACCTCTCACGCTTATATTAAAACTGTCTGACTTACTATCATTCCCACTAAGAGTCTCTGACTTAGATGTGCTATAACCAGATCCCAGCGAAGCACTGTACTTAGCTCCTCTGGCAGCAAGGTCTAACTTAAGCCTTTGGGATAAGGACCCCAGGCCATTTGAGGAAGCCTTTTTTATAAAGTATTCAGGTCGCACTATCAGCCATGACCGAGGCCTTATAATTGCCTTCAATTGCTCAGATATAGATTCTATCACAGAAAGATAGGTACCAGCACCGTCTCTAGTGTCATCTTTTTTATACCTGGTATTAGAGTTCAACTCAAACTTTCGATCAGGAAAATAATCAACTACGAGAGGAAGCTCCAGTGAACGTGAAGTTTTATCAGTTCCTTTTGTGGCGCTATGCCGCGGATACAAAAACATGCTCCATATCTTTCGGTAACCCTTCCCAAAAAAAGAAAGCCTGTAGGAAGTGGACTTGCTTGCAAGGCCTTTTTTTCTAGTACGGTATTCCATGTCTGTAGATATTTCAAACCAATTTGTAATCCGAAGCCATTCCCGTTCCCCCAGCCTGATTGATGAAGGGACTTGATTTGTAGTAGGTGAATGGGCAATATTTCCAATCCTAATAGAGCGGATTTCACTATTTATTGAAGAAATCCGTTTTTCTTCAAGGTCAAGGTGCAGCCAATTAATTCCACGCTGTAAGCTTAAATGTGAGAACTTTATCTCTTCATTAAAATCTTTGTAGCCTCTAGTGGAAGCAAAGTAAGACAAGAAAGTCTTAAGCGTTCTCCTATTACCTTTTGTAATAGAAATCCCATGTTCAGAATAGATTTGAGTCCTTATCTGTGTAGGGAAAGGAACACCATTAGTATTGCCATACGCATTTGTCTCAGCAATGGAACGCTCTTTATCCCTAGCCATCGCGTATAGGGTTAAGCCTCCTACCCTGGGCTGAATAATAGAGACATCTGCATCCCATGATAAATCACTTGCCGATGGCGAATAACTGCGATCCTGAATATTTGACGAGTATCTTTGATGGGAATAAGTAAGAAGGATAGAATAAGGGTTGCGACGCCTGTTAAAAACGGCCCCCCTGTTATATGTAGAAAGGGTCAGGCGCTGAGACAAACTGTCTCCCTCAGTTACAAGTTTCCCATTCTCAGTCGTTTCAACGGCACTATAGCCAAGACTATACGCTCCCCCGGCAAACCTGAATGCAGCAAGGGCTTCGGAATATCCAGAAAGAATAAAACAAAATACTATGAGGCCAAAAAAAACAGAAGCCGATTGCCTAAGGCTAGTAAACAACATTCCTTATAGTAGAACCATCATATTTTCTTATTAAATAACCTTCGACTTGTACCACTTTTTCACCCAATAGTCAATAATCAGTATTTATTGCAATTAAATATAAGCCTGCAGCCTACAAGCTGCCTCGACCTGTTCAACTAAGCCATTTAACTTAGCCGGTGAGGAAAGAAAACAGCTATACAGCAAATACCCCTCCAGCTTGCAATAACAACAGCCCTCTCATTTCCAAGGAGATCGGGAATCCTGGCAAATTACTTTTACCCCGAGAGCAGCTTACACCAGAGAGCTTCACTGACTGCGCTGGGCACACCCGAAGGGCATTTTGCCACCTTGTTCAGGCAAAACGGGAATGACGATTATGGGAGAGACAGGACTTACACTAAGCAAAGAACCCTTCAGTACAGCAGGAAGTCTTGTTATTTAGAGGCTGTTAAAATTAAATCCTCAACAAAATCACCAGTGCACAGGACCCAATTTATATTTCCTGGGAAACCAGGGGAAATTCAAGTCAAAGCACTTAAAAAAACAACAACCTAAATCCCTGCTTGAAAGTGCACAAGCCTATGAGGCAAGTGGAAGGTTTCTTCATCAGCAAAGCACAAAAAAAGGGGATGGGTCAAAGACCCATCCCCCAAAGTACCTGATACTGTAACTTACTTAATGTGACAAGTAAGGCACAGAGCACTTCCAGTGTTGGAAGTTCTAAGGAACTTAGTACCTGGAGCAGCCTGTCCGTGAACGTCATGGCAGGAAGCACACTCCATCTGATTAGTCTTGGTTGTACCAGCCTTATAGAACTTAACTGTACCAGTAACCTCGGCTACAGTCTTGATTCCAGCGGCATCACCATTAGCAGAAACCCTAGAGTAATCAAAACCAATTGGATGATCATCTGTAAGGCTCTCACCGTCCATAATCAGCGCAGTACCACTAAGAAACTCACCAGTACCACCGATATCACCGTTTACAACGGAAGTACCACCGATAGTGATCGTACCATCATGACAAGACAGACACTTGTATGAAATGTTGTCTGAAGTGATGACAGAATTCTTAACGGCACTTGTCAGGGTAGCACTACTGGTATAGAGCTCATAAGTACCAGTTTGACCAGACCTGTTCCAGAGAGGAATATTCTCAACAGCGTTGTGCGGGGTGTGGCAGAACACACACATCCTGTCCTCAGTAGCACCATCAGTAACAGCGTAAGAATTTCCACTGTCACTACTAAAGTCGTGCTTAGAGTTCAAGATTGCGGCTCCAGCCGTCCCAGCATACGCCAGGCTGATCAAAGACACCATAATTAACCTAATAATCGCTTTCTTCATTTTCTCACCTCCTTTCATTTGGTTTTTGTTATTTATATTCAATTCCATCCCAGTCATACCTTATTTTCCTCCTTATTTTATTTCCCATCTATTTAGTTTTAAGATGATCGTAAGATTCAGGCAATGGATTTAGTTTTAAATACTCTTCATCTAAATACTGAAATGCCTGAACGGACCTGTTCATTTGGTCTGCAACAAATATGCCATTATTTGAATCTGCAGAAATTCCGGCAATCATGGTAAATCCCCCTGCCGCAAGCTTGCCCATTGACTTATAGGTCCCTCCAAAGGTTAAAAGCAGACGTCCTTCAACATCGTATATCTTTATGGAATTACTTCCTACGTCGGCAAGATATATGTGGCCTTCTTTATCCACCGCCACCCCTTTTATAAGCTCAAAGGCGTCTATGGAATCTCCACGTTTACCAAAGGTACGCACATAATTACCTTTAGAATCAACGATATGGACCCTAGCATTCATTGTATCTACGATAACGACACTACCATCGGGAAGGACATCTACATCTACAGGGAAATTAAAGCCCATCCTCTCATCCTTATCCCGCCCAAGAACGTACAGGAGCTTCCCCTCTCTATCAAAGGCGTTCACCACATGCCTCTTTACGTCAGTCACATAGATCTTGTTATTTATGTTATCTACTGCCACACCCACGGGAGCCTCCAGCTCGCCCTCTCCCCCAATAGTGAAAAGTGGTTTTCTATCAGCACTAAATACCAGCACTTTTTTCCTGAATCTGTCTGACACGTAAATCCTTCCGTCCGCACCCACAGCAATTCCAAGGGGAAGCGTAAATACACCAGTCCCATCTTTATCCAGCGTTTCTATCTTGTAGTTGATCGTATCATATATATAGACATTTCTGCTGTCAGGGTCTGTCACATATATCAGACCTTTACCATCTGAAGCAGTATCCATAGGTCGGGAAAAGCCAATAGATGGCGACCTTCCCAATATTGCCTCAATCCTGCGCTGCCTGAGTGATCTTGGAAAGCTATACTGGTTTGTGTATGTCGCCTTCCACTCAATCTTTGGCTCTACCGGAGGGGGAGGGAAGAACAGGCGCCTCTTAGGCCCCTTAGGCGCAACAGCACATCCCCATGAAAACAATAAAGTGGTCATCAAGACGAGGGCAATTTTCATATTAAGGGTGTTTTTTACTACAAATTTCATAAATATACTCCAAAAAAATTAAGTAATTCTAACGCTACAAACAAGCAAGGTCAACAAAAAAAAAACTACAGCCATATGGCAAAAACAAAGCGAAATCACTTAGCATGACAGATAGCACACATCCCCATTCCACCCTTAAACTTCAAAAGTGCCTTCTTTTGGGAAGCATGGGCAAGGTGGCAACTCATGCAGTCCATGCCTTTTCCCTCTCTGGAGGGGTCCTTAGGGGCCTCAAGAGGGTGGCCGGGTGTAATATGAGTCCCATCGTACACCGACTGGTGGCATTTAAAACACAAGATATTGACCGCATCACCCAACAGGCCCTCCCCCGCAACATGCCCTCCATGACAGGCAAGACAATCCCTCTCCCTGAATTTTGGGTGTACTGAGGTCATGTTCAAAAAGGCATCCATTTCACTACCGTGGCAATCCAAACAGAAAGCACCCTTATTGTCATAGAGGCTGTATTTATCCGCTGCTTCGTGGTCATGGCAGAACAAACATTTCCATGTGGTGCCGCCATGCTCTTTTGCCCCAAGGAGGCCTGATTCGTGACATCTGGTACAAAAAATATCGAATTTCTTAACAGGTTCCATATCTACGGCGCTATCAACTTTCATACGGTGACAAGCAGAGCAGAGGTCTTCCCGTTCTGAAACATGAAATGGGGACTCAACAAAAGCCGAAGGCACTGATGATGTAAGGCTAGCAAATGTCGGTTTATAAAAAATCCTAAAAGCGCTTTTTACCACTTCATCGCCATCGGCATTTTTCCCAACAACCTCAATTTCATTAACACCCGGAACAAAATAAAGCCTGACAATAAGCATATCTCCCAGGGTATCCGTATATAAAGGCTGAAGCATGTCAATCACAGGTGTTATTTGCTCATTCACCTTCACAGAAACATAGGGTGACACAGATACGTCTACCTTAGCAACAAGGTGCCCCATCTCTTTTGTGACAAGCTCACCGTCCAGTGGGTAGTGCAGTTCTATAATCTCCACCGCCATACTTACTCTGGGCTGGAAGGAGGAGAGCACAAACAAGGCAAAACCCATGACAATAGCCACAAAAATAGGTCTGTCAACAACAATTCTCAAGGAACATACTCCTTAAAAAAAATTTTAGAGCCAATCCGACACTGCTTCATGCAAAAAAAGCGGCACCGCACATTCTACAGCATTCGAAAAACCTGTCAACCAGGAACATCCATATCTTGCAACACCTGTTCCAGACCTGCCTTGCTCAAAAACGGCCAAAAACTAAGGGCAAGCTATTTCTGTCATGTGCTCATCAACCAGCCGACTCTCTTCCACCGACTTCTCCAAATCCAAGTATTGTTCCCAGTAAAGACATGCCTCACTTAATCTCCCCATTTTTTCCAGGGCAAGTGCCGCATTAAAATACCTTACAGGCACATCCGGGTTCAGTTTCAGCGCCTTCCTAAAGTAGCCAAGTGCCTTGGGATATTCCTTGATGGCCAGATATATCTCACCGAGGGTACTGTTTATTTCACCATGATTAGGAATTACCCCTTCGGCATGTAATGCGGTGGACAGGGCCTCGTCATGCCTTCCGGTTTCCAGCAGGCAGATTGACAGATTGTTTAAGATGTCCACATTGTCCGGCTCAAAAATAAGCACCCTTCTGAATATTCCGATGGCTTCCGGCAGTTGTCCCAGCCTAAACCTTGCCACCCCAAGGTTTCTAAGTATCTCTATAGCTGATGCGCTGCCGTCTCTTGAAAACTTCAAGGCTATAGTATACCCCCTGGCTGCCTCCTCATGCCTGCCCTCCAGGTCAAGGGCGTGGGCAAGGTTCATATGAGGCCTTGCCTTATAGGGAGATTTTTTTATCACATCGCTCCAGAGGCTCAGCTTGTCCTTCCAGATCTCTGCACGATTGTGGAGCATTAA
>JADFVX010000125.1 GCA_015222755.1 Pseudomonadota bacterium
ATAAAGATTGGTCCAGTTAAATCCGAGAAAGGTAAAGACTACCCGGTGCAGGTAGTTGCCGGTCGTGATGTTTTTCTCAGTGGCAGCCTGACTGCTATGGACGAAGGCCTATTGAAGCTCAGTTCCAAGCCGAAGGCTCTGCTGGGCGAGGCGGCCGCAAAGTCGGCAGGTATTGAGGATGGCGATGAAATCAAGGTAGAGACTAAAAACGGCTCTATTTCAGTCCTTGCAGCCGTAACAAGGCGTGCATCTGATAACACAGTAATTGTTCCATTCAATCATCCTGACCTAGATGCACGGCCACTTTTTGCAGGTTTAAATGCCGGGGTGTCGGGAAGGGTATCCAAGGCCTGATCAGGCAAGGGAGGGAGTAATGACAGAAGATATAAAGAAATTGAAGAAGATGAGTTTTTTCTCCTACTTAAGCGACGAGGAGTTAATTGCGGTAAAGGACATTATCAAGGTGGAAGAACATCCCGCAGGGGCTGTTGTTTTTGATGAAGGTGTAGATGGACATACCCTTCACGTCATAAAGGCCGGAGAGGTAAAGGTGACCAAGAAGGACCCTGAGGGGAAGGAGCAGGTGCTGACCCTTCTTAAAGAGGGTGATATTTTTGGTGAGATGTCCTTTCTCGACGGCAGGCCACACTCTGCTACGATTACGGCAGTGCACAGTTCGAAGATACTGAAGATAGAAAAAACAGATTTTGATAATTTTGTAGAAAGCCATCCAAAGGCAGCATACAAGATAATGAAGACCATAGTTTTCCAGGTGGATTCTATTGTGAGAAGGATGAATTCGACCTATGTGGACATGCTGTCCTACATGTTTGGAAGGAGAAGGTTCTAGGGGCTTATGGAAGCGTTGTTAGCAAGCGATATATTCTGGGTAGTCTTTAAGTCTTTTCTCGCCGTGGCCATAATCTTCGGACTGCCACTGCCCTTTACGTGGCTTGAGAGGAAGATAGCCGGTCATATACAGGTGCGTCCCGGGCCTATGCGTGTCGGTTTTCATGGTGTTCTCCAGCCTATAGCCGATGGACTGAAGCTCTTCCTTAAAGAAGATATTATTCCTACCGGAGCGGACAAGTTTCTCTTCAAGGCCGCTCCTTTTATGGCACTTATACCTTACATAGCGATTTTTGTTGCCATCCCGATGTCGGACGAGGCATATGTGTCAAACATGGATATAGGCGTGCTCTACGTGCTGGCCATTGGAGGCCTGTCCATATACGGCATCATCATGGGTGGCTGGGCTTCAAACAGTAAATATGCGCTTCTCGGTGGTCTGCGGGCTGCCGCACAGATGATCTCTTACGAAGTGGCCATGGGCTTTGCAGTTATTGGTGTGATAATGATGGCCCAGTCGCTTAATATGCAGGACATAGTTCTTGCGCAGCAGGGCGGTTTTCTTAACTGGAATATTATGCCGCACAAGCAGTTGATCGCATTCTTTATATTCATGGTGGCCGGATTTGCAGAGGCCAACAGGATCCCCTTCGATATTCCCGAAGGTGAAGGTGAGCTTGGCGCAGGCTTTCATACGGAGTACAGCGGGATGAGGTTCGCCTTATTCGCCCTTGCTGAGTATGCCGCAATGATCTCGATCTCGGCCCTTGCCGCAGTCCTCTTCCTCGGCGGCTGGACGTCACCTGTCGGCTTTCTGGATTTCGTGCCTGGTATTGTCTGGTTTGTTTTGAAGACGCTGTTCATGGTCTACCTGTTTATGTGGACCCGTTTTACATGGCCCCGTTACCGTTATGACCAACTTATGACCCTGGGCTGGAAGTTTCTTATACCGCTTGGTGTGGCCAATGTCCTGATTACAGGACTGTTTGTCATAGATTTTTGATAAGAGGATTTAATGCTTAAAGATTTTCTAAAAACAGTATTTCTCTGGGACCTTGTCCAGGGGATGAGATTGACCTTCAGGTACCAGTTCAAGAAGGTTGTTACCATGCATTACCCGGACAAAGAGAAGTGGGTGCCTTATGACCGTTTCCGGGGCCTGCATTATCAGGCCGTAGATGAAGAGGGCGAGCTGAAATGCGTTGCCTGTGAACTGTGCGCGCGTATCTGCCCCGCAGGTGTTATTACCATAGAGGCCTATGAAGATGATAAAGGCGTGAGACGTCCCTCGGTCTACGAGATGGATCTTCACCGCTGCGCATACTGCGGTCTTTGCGTGGAGGTATGCCCTGAGGATGCCATCAACCATGGTGCGGGATACGAATTTGCAGGATTTGATAGGGCAGATGCGGTGATGAGCCTGGAAAAGCTGCTTAAAAACAAGCCCAATGAAACTGACCCTGAAAAGATGGGGACCGTCGCCTCGGCCAGGTTTATCCGTGACAAGGATGGCATCAGAGTAGAGGAAGACGGTAAGAAGAGGTATCGCTGGTGGTAATAAGATTCATTAATACAGGTTTGGTGAGCTAATGGAATATCTGTTTTTTACCTTGTTTTCTTCAATTGCAGTGATTTCTGCCTTGCTGGTAATAACGTTTAGGAACCCGGTCCACAGTGTTGTGTCCTTGATTGTATGCTTTTTTCAAGTGGCATGTCTCTTTGTACTCCTGAGATCTCCCTTTCTGGCGGGCGCCCAGATATTTGTCTATGTGGGGGCGATTATGATCTTCTTTGTCTTCGCCGTATTTCTTATGGACTTTAAGTCTTCCATGGCGAAAGAACGCTTCGGCAAGATGACTGTCTACGCGCTGCCTGTCGCTGTTCTGATGTTCCTCGAAGTACTGATGCTGATAGTTAAGGGCCCCTTTGCAAAGATGGGAGCTCAGCCGGCGGATGTTCAGAAAATGATGGATCTGGGACAGAGTACCAAGGCCATAGGTATGGTGATGTTCACCAAATACCTTCTGCCCTTCGAGATCATCTCAGTAGTGCTCCTTGTCGGATTTGTAGGTGCAGTCGTTCTTACTGTAAAAGAAAAGAAGGGAGAGTAGTTATGGGACATGCTATACCGATGGAATACTACCTCATAATTTCGGCGCTCCTTTTCACAATTGGCATTATAGGCGTTATGATCCGCAGGAATGTGATCGTAGTGCTGATGTCGCTGGAGCTCATACTTAATGCGGTGAACATAAATTTTGTTACCTTTTCCCACTATCTCGGCAATATGACGGGAAGGGTATTCTCGATCTTTACCATGGCGGTTGCAGCAGCTGAGGTTGCAGTAGCACTTGCCATTGCAGTAAACCTTGTACGCGTTAGAAAAACGATGGAGATCGACGAGATCGATACTCTGAAGTGGTAAGGATTTTAGTAGAGAGGCGTAAACATGCATTATAGCTGGTTCATACTTTTCATTCCCCTTGTTTCCTGTCTCACCATAACTCTGGTGACAAGGAAGTATAAGGATCTTAGTTCATACATATCGATTGCCGGTGTGGGAATACCTTTTCTCATAACGCTTATACCTTTCTTTCAACTGGTCACTTCACATGGTCATTTTGAGCCGATACACAATAACATTACATGGCTGGAAGTCCCGGGCCTGACCCTTAAAATGGGTACACTCATCGATCCTCTCAGCATCCTGATGCTCATGGTCGTCACCGGGGTGGGTACACTGATTCACATATTTGCCCGCGGTTACATGAAGGGTGAGGAGGGTTTTTCTCGCTTTTTCGCCTGCCTGTCAATCTTCATCTTCTCCATGATTGGTATAGTCCTGTCGGAAAACTATCTCCAGATATTTGTCTTCTGGGAGCTTGTCGGTCTCGCGTCATACCTCCTCATAGGCTACTACTATGAAAAACGCTCTGCGGCAGAGGCATCTGTAAAGGCCTTTATGACAAACAAGGTGGGGGACTTCGGTTTTATCCTCGGCATCCTTCTCCTATACTACACGGTGGGATCATTTGATTTTTATGAGATAGAGAATATCCTTGCGACACAGGGCGGGACATTTGCAACAGGAACGCTCACTATGGCGGCCCTGCTCATATTCTGCGGTGCAATGGGTAAATCGGCGCAGCTTCCCCTCCATGTTTGGCTTCCGGATGCCATGGAAGGCCCGACCCCTGTATCTGCACTTATTCATGCAGCTACGATGGTCGTTGCCGGTGTCTACCTTGTGGCAAGGGCCTACCCCCTTCTCATGCTCACACCGGCCGCCATGGAGACCGTTGCCTATGTCGGTGGTATAACTGCTATATTTGCGGCGACCATTGCAATATCACAAAACGACATCAAGCGCATCCTCGCATTTTCAACGCTAAGCCAGATAGGTTACATGATTATGGCTATGGGAGTACTGGGATATAGCGCGAGTATGTTCCATGTTACAACGCACGCTTTTTTCAAGGCCCTTCTCTTCCTCGGCGCTGGCAGCGTGATCCACGCCGTTCATTCTCAGGACATTTGGGACATGGGCGGTCTGAAGAAATATATGCCCATCACCTACTGGACATTTTTTATAGGCTATCTCGCCCTTTCTGGCCTGCCTCCATTTGCAGGTTTCTGGAGTAAGGACCTTATTCTCGGTGCAGCACATGATAGCGGCCATACAGGGCTCTTTATCATAGGTTCTATAGCCGCCTTCCTGACGCCACTTTATATGACAAGGCTCTGGTGCGTTGCATTTACAGGGCCGAAGAGAACTGACCATCATGCACATGAGTCACCAGCGCTTATGACAGGGCCGCTTGTCATATTGGCGGGACTTTCCTTAGTTGCTGGGCTTATTGGAGAATTCGGAATTCCATTTATTGAGCATAGCAGTTTTGGAAACTTCATCCACTACGGCGAATATCAGCACGGGCCTCTCCACTGGGATATTATGATCCAGTCCACCATAATAGCCCTTGCAGGCATGGGGCTTGGCTGGTGGCTTTACGGCAAGAAGCAGATCAGTGAGGCGGATGACCCTATAAAGA
>JADFVX010000126.1 GCA_015222755.1 Pseudomonadota bacterium
CCGATTATCTTCACACCCCTCTCATAGGCAGAGTGGTAAGGCTTTGCACCGGGAAAGGCAGGAAGGAATGCATGGTGTATATTTATGATGCGGTTCGGGAAGTGCGATACAAAATCTGCCGTCAGTATCTGCATATATCTCGCCAGCGCAACGAAGTCTATATTGTGTGCCTTTAACAGCTCAACCTGGTGTTTTTCCTGCTTAGCCTTATTGTCCTTTGTGACAGGAATATAATGATAGTCAATACCGAAGCCCTTCGCCACAGCTTCAAGGTCGGGGTGATTGCTGATTATAAGAGGCACCTCCACCCGCCATTCTCCAGACTGGCAGCGGGAAAGAATGTCGTAGAGGCAGTGGGAAAGTTTTGAGACGAAGACAGCCATCCTGGGCCGCTCATCGGAAAAATAAAGAGACAAATGCATATTACAGCTACCACCTACCTCTTCACTGAAAACAGATTCAAGCCGGTCAGGCGGAACACTAAAGCCGTCAAGGTCCCACTCGACACGCATAAAGAACATGCCCCTGCCTGCATCTACGTACTGATCCAGGTAAAGGATATTACCGTTATTTTTTGATATGAAATCGGTGACAGAGGCGACAATGCCCTTTTGATCACGGCAGTGGATAAGCAGTATTACAGATCGTTTTTGATTTCTATCCATGACTTCTTCCGATTACTGTCAGCGCTTCAATGCTGATAAACGTTCTTTTGAAAGACCGGCATACTCACTCTCAGGATGATTATCAATAATCTCGGTGTATAGCTCCACTGCATGGAGATGGTTGTTCTGTAACTCCTCGAACTTTGCCGTTTCATACAACTCTTTAGGCGACCCCCCGGAGCAGGCCGTAAGCAGTATAGCTGCTAATATTACAACAAAACTTTTCACAGCAGTCCCATTATATCATTTATCCGCCAAGGCGGTAGAAAGAAGCCGAGCCCACAGCCCAGAGCAAAACGGCAATGGTTGCAAATATACATACAGCGGAAAGGACCAGATGCACGAGGTTGTCTGCCTTTCGCTCCCTGTAGTTTAGAAGATATCCTACGGCTATACCACCCAATATACCTCCAGCGTGTCCCCAGTTGTTTATACCCGGAAAAATGAGGCCGAAGATAAAAAGCCCGAATATCCAGCCTGAGACCTCTTTTGAGACGGCCTTTCCATATTCGCCTCCACGGCTTTTACCATAATATAAGGCTGCTCCGATAAGACCGCACACAGCGGCAGAAGCACCTATGGTAAAACGGACTCCCGCCTCATAGGAAAGCCAGTAGCCTATAAGGCCTGAAACGGTATAGATAACCATCATTCGGTATATGCCGTATTCACGAATGACAAAAGGCCCAAGCTGGCGCAGCGCCATCATGTTAAAAACAATATGCAGCAAGCCGCCATGAAGGTAGTTGGCAGACAGGAGTGACCACCACCTGCCGACCTGGTCTATAGGGACGGTACCCGTTGCGCCCAGAAGGAGCATGGCGTTGGAGGAGGGAGAAAACAGGGTGAGGGGATTGCCGGACATACCTACACCGGAGGATGAGAAAAGTATGGAGATGACAAACATCGCCACATTCACGTAGATGATGTAGTTTACAATGTTGTCGCCCCTGGGGGCGATGAGCGCCACAAGTGCCGACTTCCACTTTGCGCCGGGCTTTGCCGTTCCGCAGTGAGGACAGACAGGCTCGTCGGCACTTATAAGTTTTCTACAGTTTGGGCAGAGTATGGCCCTTTCCTGGACATCACTCATGAAGACCTAGTTCTTAGCCGCCTCATAGAGGGCTGTATCCGGGTTAAATGCTACCCATGCAAACCATAAGAGCCTTCTTGTCGAGACCTTGGCATCCTTCTCAGGCACAACAGAAAAAATCCCGAACTCATTCATAGACACGGTGACATCAATCTCACCTATCCTATCTTTAAAGGACATCCCCTTTGACAGGAGTTTCACGGGGTATGCCTTTGCCTCTCCTCCCGCATGGACACCATAGACATACTCCTTATTCGGCAGGCGTCTGTCCTCGTGTTCCACCTCAAAAAGAAGGTGCTGTCCACGGTAGTACTCCTCGTATATGTTCTTGTCGTATTCACGCCTGTGTCCCGTATCTATTGATAAAACTTTCGTTGTTGGATATGCCCTCTTCCAGTCAGCCCAGGAGGTGACCACAAGAGGCAATTCTTCAAGTTTCTGCCCGGCAAGGCGACCAAATATTGCCTCGCCCAGATGTGGGCTCCACGTGGTCTTAGTTTCAGCATCTTTAACAAGAGGGTTTGAATTGTACATCTTGTCACTTGTGTTTAAAGTGATCTCTTCATCTTTCCCTGGCATTTTGACTATACGTTTGTAGGCTACTCCCATGTCAGAAATTGGATCATAAGCGATAAGGATCGGTTCGTCTTCCAGGGAATCATTTACGACAGGATGCCAGCGTATAATCTTTACAGGATAGGCCTTCACAGCATTCCCCACCTTCAAACCCATGACCAGATCGTCGGCCTTAAGAAAACCATCCGCAGTGGAAACATCCACAAACTCAGGATTATTCAGTACAGGCATATGCCCTCTAAGTGGAAGCACCTGATGAATCTTACGAGGAGATATAGTGTACATATCACCCTTCTTGTTTACCGTTACCTCAACACCAAAATTATCCTTCGTTTTTTCTAAAGTGACATCCGTCGAAGGGGAGCAGGCGGAAACAAGCAGCATTAAAAATATACCCAAAACAGTTTTTTTCATTACAAACTCCAAAGTTTTTTAGTCCCTCTATGTTAGTCAAAGGGGTCCAAAACATCAACTGTTAACTTGGCTTTCAGTTGCAAATCAAGCCTCTCTTTAATAACTAATGAAGATGTGACACTATCGTGAGGCTATAGGTGCCGGCAGAGCAAATCACTCTTGGAGTGGGGGATTTGAACTTCCCGACCTGGTCGGGAATACAGTTCTACTGAAGTATTCCTCTTTTTGAAAAATCGCTGGACACAATTAATTCTATCGGCTTCCCCAATAATCGGGATTGCGATGATGGTGCATTACGGCAACGATTACAATCTTATCGGGGAGCGTCTTGAAAAGAATCCCGAATGGAAAAGTTTTTGTGATGCATCTTCGGACACCGGGTTCAACAACCGGGTATAAAAGGGGGTTAATTCAAATTCGATTAAGAGAATCTTGAACTGAGGCAAGGAAGCGCCTACCAAGATCTTTTTGCTGTTCTTCATAATGTGCGGCGGCCTCTATCATCTCGGCTCCCGCATCAGAATGAAATTGAATCGGCTTCATGCAAGGGATGAATAGGCTTTGGAAAATACAGCTTCAGCATCAAGAAGCTGCGCCGAGCCTTCGTCAATCTCCCTGCACCTTTTTTCTATCTCCTCTTTCCACTCGGGGGACAGTTCACCGACCGATCCAACATCCAGACTCTCAATAAGTTTCTCCGCCAAAAATGCGCGGACTGCTGTGGGCAGTTCGAGTGCCTCTGAAACAATTTTTTCAGCTTTGCTAGACATGCCAAAATCATATCATCAAGAAAATTGGAAGTCAATCTTTGACGATAGTTACTCCCCTACTTGCTGTAAGGGCGTCATGAGTTTTAGAGAAGCCCTTAGGTGCTGGCAGAGCAAATCACTCTTGGGGAGGGGGATAGGCGAGTTTTTAACGGTTGCCGTCCCTATTTGATTTTAACTTGGCTTTTAATTGCGAATTAAGGGTTCGTTGAAAAAATTCTTTATTATCGTCTTTGCGAGGAGCGCCAGCGACGCGGCGCCCTGAACAAGGTGAAGAAGTGCCCTTGGGGTGCAAACTATAAGTGCTTGATTTATATAGAACCGAGATTGCCACGCTGCGCTCGCACCCCAAGAGTACTTTGTCGCTCTGCTCGGGCGCAATGACTACGGACGGGCTTTTTCAACACACCCATTAAGCCTCTCTTTAATAACTAATGAAGATGTGACACTATCGTGAGGGTATTAGG
>JADFVX010000127.1 GCA_015222755.1 Pseudomonadota bacterium
ATGTGGGAGAGTTTACAATACCTGAAAAAATAAGCCTGGGCTATGCCAGTTTTGCACCTGGAGATTTCCTCAAAGAAATAAAACTTACCAACGAGGATTACGAAGACTACTACAAGAGCTATATAGATGATTTCAGCCTTCCTGCCAGGGCCAGGGCCAGCCACATCCTTATTAAGTTTGGCGATGACAAAGAAAAGGCAAACTCTGATGCTACAGCCATTTTGGAAAAAGTGGAAAACGGTGAGGACTTTGCCACCTTGGCAAAGAAGCATTCCGGAGATCCAGGCTCGGCTAACAAGGGTGGAGACCTTGGGTTTTTCTCTAGCGGGATGATGGTAAAACCTTTTGAAGATGCAGCTTTTTCCATGGAAAAGGGAGAGGTCAGCGAACTTGTGGAAACGCTATATGGTTTTCACATAATCAAGCTAACTGATTTCGTAGAGGAAAAAGCCAAGCCCCTTGCAGAAGTTAAGGGTGAAATAAGAAAGGTCCTTCAGGACGAGATATCCAAGGAACTTGCTCAGGGCCGTGCCGATGATATTTACTATGAGGCAATAAAGGGGGAAAGTCTTGAGGCCTTGCTCAAGGAAGAAAAAATAAGCTATAAAAAAACAGAGGCCTTTACACTGGACAATATCCCATCTTCACTGAAGGGTGTTGCCGACTCTGTCAAGGATGCATCCAGGATGGAGGCTGGCTGGATAGGCCGCCCCATAGAGCTGGACAATGCATTTTTTATCATTACGCTTCTGGGAAAGGAAGCACCCAGGGAACCTGTGTTTGATGAGGTAGACAGTGCCGTTAAAAGGATTGTTATAAAGGAGAAGGCCCGCGATGTGGCGGCAGGAAAGGCTGAAGGTGTACTGGCAATGGCAAAGGGCGGCAAAAGCCTGAAAACCCTGGCGACAAGTTCAGGCCTCAAACGGGAAAAAACGGGGCCATTTAGCAGGTCAAGAAACTTTGTACCTAAGATAGGCATTTCTGAGGAGATCGTTGCCAAGGCATTCCTCTTGACCGCTGGTGGACCGCTTGCGGACAAGGTTTATTCTGTAGGTTATGATGCCTTCGTATTCAAACTTAAAGAGCGAAAAGAGATAGATGCCGGGGCCTTCGAAAAAGAGAAAGAACTTCTCAGGGCAAAACTTATTGAAGAGCGCAGGGATGAGGTCTTTCAAAAGTGGCTTGAAGATACAAAAGGCAAGGCATCCCTTGAGTACCACGAGGATTTGCTAAACTTAAAAGGCTAGGCTCCCTGCCTTAAAAACCCCTTTTTTTGTTTACGGAACTGATCATGCCGTAAAGGGTGTCGTTGATCGGGCTTGCCAGCCCCAGAGCCTTTGCTTTTCTGGAAATCGTCCCGTTAAGGGCCTCAATCTCCATAGGCCTGCCGCTTTCCATATCAATTAGCATAGATGTCCTGATAGCTCCTTGCCCCTCGCTGTGGGCTATCATCTTGCCTGGCAGGTCTTCGGATAGCTCTATCCCTAGCTTCTTTGCAAGAGTTATAACCTCTATCATAGTGCTTTCGATTGCAATCCTGCTCTCATCAAGTACAAGAACCTCTGAAGCCGTACATCCAGTCAATGCAGTGATTGCGTTAAAACCGCAGTTCCATACCATTTTTTGCCACATAGCCTTCTTAATATTTTCTGTCAGCCTTGCCTCTATGCCAGAGGACTCAAAAAGCCTGCAGATATTATCGCCCCGCACCGACATGGAACCATCTGTCTCCCCTATGCTAAGGTTTCCTGCCGCCGTATGCATAATGACACCTGGCTCGCTTATCCTTGAACCGATAAAGGTGACAGCTCCCATCACCTTTTCCTTTCCAAGTATTTCCCCAAGCACCTCCTCATTTTCTATACCGTTTTGCAGTGATATGACAGTTGTGCTATTGCCTACAAGGGGACGGATGGCTTCCGCTGTTTCAGCTGTATCAAATGACTTTACACAGAAGAGGACGATATGGCACTCCCCTATTTCATCGGGATTGTCCGTTGCCACGACAGGATCTATTGCAGCATCGCCCTTACAGCTTTTTATGATCAGGCCATTTGATCTTAAGGCATCCAGGTGCCGCCCCCTGGCAAGGAAGCAGACATCATGCCCTGCCTCGGCAAGTCTCCCTCCGAAATATCCGCCCACAGCGCCAGCGCCAACTACAGCTATCTTTGGCTTATTTTCCATTAAAAAGTGCCTCCCCAATTTTCTTCCGGGCATTATAGCGGCACAGCTTTGTTTGTCAACCTTGCCATGAACAGCCGATATCTGTTCTGGCTCGGGGAGGAGAATATGCTATAATCCACCATCTCGACCAATAAAAACTACAAGGAAAAAGATGAAAAAAATAGCCCGACCCCTTCTCCTTCCTTTGATTTTACTTGGCTCTTCTTATTTTTTTATATTGCCCTACATAGGTACAGCAGGTGGGACCTTCAGGAAGGCCTTCCCCTATCTCCCCTACATAGTATTTGCAATCGGCATTATGCTGAGTTTCAGGTTTAATGTTAGCCGCTCTTTCCACATACTGATTCTCATGCTGCTTGGCTACTACGGCTATACTCTTTTTTTACAGCCCGCAAGAGGAGACATCTCCTCAAAAATAGTATTTGGAGCACTTTCAATACTGCTCCCCCTCAATATCGCCTTTTTTTCAGTCCTTAAGGAGCGCGGTATACTCACGGGCCACGGAATAGCGCGAATAATGTTTATACTCTTGCAGGTCGGCTTTATTTTCAGGCTGCTGACTGTCCAGGATGCCTTGCTATACAGCAATATCTCCAGAGATTTCATCTCCCTTCCTGCCTTGAGCATAGGCCCTCTTTCCCAGGCAGCAACTGGCGCTGCCCTATTAAGTGCAATCATAGTCTCTCTCACGATGATTGCAAAACGCACTCCAATAGAAAACGGCTTTTTCGGTCTCCTTTTGGCACTAATACTGGCTTGTAGTTTCTATAGCAGGGAAAACTTTTTTACTCTCTTTGTCGCAATGGGAGGGCTTATCCTCTGTCTCGGTATCGTGCAGAAGTCCCACGATATGGCATACAGGGACGAGCTTACTGGCCTGCCGGGGCGCAGGGCCCTAAACGAGCGCCTCCTCATGCTTGGAAGGGATTATGCCATTGCTATGCTCGATATAGATCACTTTAAAAGATTTAATGATACCTATGGACATGACATAGGCGACCAGGTATTGAAGATGGTGGCCAGCCGTATTCGGCTGGTAACTGGGGGCGGAAAACCTTATCGCTACGGCGGGGAGGAGTTTACCGTGATATTTCCAAAAAAAGAGGTCGCCTCGATCCTTACCCACCTTGAGTCCTTACGGGTGGACATAGAAGGCTACAGTGTGGCGATACGGGGAAAGGACAGGCCGAAGAAAAGTGAAAAAGGTAAGATACAGCGTGGGTCTAAAAAGACCGGACATAGGGTTTCTGTTACCATCAGCATAGGTGTGGCAGAAAGAAGTGATGAAACGGGGACGCCGGAGGCCGTTATAAAATCGGCAGATGAGGCCTTGTACAGGGCTAAGAAAAAAGGGCGAAACTGCGTAAGCAAATAAGCTGAGGAGGATCAACGATGTCGACAGGCGGTAGTCGGAGAAAAAGCCTTGTCCGCTTGTGCATTTTTATATTTGCTCTTGCGGGCGTAGTGATTTTGATAAAACTGACCAACATTGACCGCTATCTTGAAAAGGAGCAGCTTAGGGACTGGATCGAGGGCCTTGGCATGTGGGGGCCTTTGGTATATATACTGCTTTACTCGGTGACTCCCAGTCTTTTCCTTCCCGGCACGCCTATGACTGTCGCAGCCGGCCTCGCATTCGGCCCCTTTTACGGTACAATATTCGCGATTACAGGCGCTACAATTGGTGCATCTTTGGCATTCCTTGTGGCGCGCTACTTTGCCCGGAAGCAGGCAGCTAATCTCCTTAGAGGCCGGCTGGAGGCCATAGATGATGGCGTCAAAAAAAAGGGTTGGGTCTTTGTAGCCATTACCCGTCTCATACCCCTTTTCCCCTTTAATCTGCTGAACTATGCATTCGGGCTTACAAGTATAAGATTCACCCACTACGTCCTGGCGTCATTTGTATTCATGTTGCCCGGCACAACTGCCTACGTTGTTTTTGGCAGCTCACTACTGGATCTGGTCAAGGGCAGGGTGACGATGGAGTTTTTTGCAGGACTTGCACTGGTGCTTGCCGTATCGTTTGTTCCGGTGATGTACAGGCGCATACAAAAAAAAGGTTGAATTTTTTTATCTGCAACTCAGATACGGGGATTATTTTATCGGCTTCTACCTGCTTTAAGCCGGGCACCCTCTATCTGATATGTTTTGTTGTTACAAGAAAATATAATTTCCAAAAATTCATTTTTTTATATTCTTCAAAGCTGTTTTTTTCTGCCTCCAGATAGCAGGCTTTGAGCCACTTCTGCGAGGCCGGCTTTTTCAAGGGCCCTCCTGATCCATGCTATGTTTTCTTTTTTGTGCCAGAAAAAGAACCTGTTTTGCTCCTTTTTATCTTCTGCTGTGCGGGCTGTAAATAAAGGTTTGAGCGTATAGGGATGATAGCCGGAATAGTAGATAGCTGTTGATAGTGTCATGGGAGTTGGGGTGAAATCCTGCACCTGTTCAAGTTCGAAACCGCTCTCCTTTGTACGCAGGGCGATATCAGCCATATCAGCCAATTCACTGCCGGGGTGGCTGGAAATAAAGTAGGGTATGATCTGCTGCTTTAACTTCTTCCGGCGGCAGATATCATCAAAGCGCTTCTTGAAGTCCGTAAAAATATCGTAGGAGGGTTTACGGATGATCCTGAGTACTCTATCGGAGCTGTGCTCCGGTGCTACTTTCAGTCGCCCTGATACGTGGTTTGTCACGAGTTCCTCCATATATTCACTGCAGCCAAGGGCCCTGTCCTCATCCTTTGTCTTGCCGAGAAAAAGATCATAGCGTACACCGCTTGTGACAAAGGCCTTCTTTACCTTCGGGTGGGCCGCCACCGTCTTGTATATATCGGTGAGTGGTCTGTGATCTGTGTTCAGGTTGGCGCAGAACTTGGGATAGATGCAGGAAGGACGTGCACAGTTAGTGCACTCCGGCATATCCTTTGGAGTCATGCGATACATATTGGCTGAGGGTCCGCCCAGGTCGCTTATGTAGCCCTTGAAGCCGGGCATCTCCGTCACTGCTTCCACCTCTTTCATAATCGATCCTTTGGACCTGCTTACTACCATCTTTCCCTGATGGGCCGAGATGGCGCAGAAGCTGCACCCCCCGAAGCAACCTCGGTGCATGTTTATAGAAAAGCGTATCATCTCATAGGCAGGTATGGGGCCGCGTTTTCTGTACTTGGGGTGGGGGAGGCGGGTATAGGGAAGGTCGAAGGAGGCGTCTATCTCCTTTTCCGTCATTGTAGGAAAGGGCGGATTAACGACTACCACCTTGCCGCCGACTTCTTCAGTCAACCTCTTGGCCGCCTGCCGATTTGACTCCATCTCAATATGCTTGAAATGGGTGGCGAAGATTCTTTTGTCCGCCTGGCAGGCCTCGTGTGAGGCCAGAGACAAAGTCTCCCACCTCTTGTTCTTCGGCAGTTGCGCGCCTTTAGGCCGCAGAAGCGCCGTTTGCGGGACGGTGCTAAGGGAGGAAAAGGGAACATTTTTGGAAAGTAGCTTCACAATCTCCCGGAGCGGCTGCTCACCCATGCCGTAGACGAGCAGGTCGGCCCCACTGTCAATAAGTATGGATGGTTTAAGCGAATCGGACCAGTAATCATAGTGGGTGAGTCTACGCATGGAGGCCTCCATCCCGCCGATAATGACCGGAGTCTCGGGATAGAGTTTCTTAAGTATCTGCGTATAGGTGATAACGGCGTAGTCAGGCCTGAAACCAGCCTCTCCCCCCGGTGTGTAGGCATCGTTGGACCGTTTGCGTTTGGCCGCCGTATAGTGGTTTACCATGGAGTCCATGCAACCCGATGTAACGGCGAAAAAAAGCCGGGGCCTGCCGAATTTCTTGAAATCCCTAAGGTCGTCCTTCCAGTTCGGCTGAGGCACTATTGCAACGCGCAGTCCCTTGCTCTCCATAAGGCGTCCTATGACTGCATGGCCAAAAGATGGATGATCCACATAAGCATCTCCAGAGATTATCACCACATCTACCTCATCCCAGCCGCGACCTTCTGCATCCTTCTTTGTTATAGGGAGCCAGTCCTCTATATGGTGCTCTGTTTTCATAGAGAAATTATAACATAACGGTCTTTAATTAGGTCCTGCCATTCCCATGCGCCCGAACAAAGTGACAAAGTACTCTCGGAGTGCGCCCGAACAAAGTGACAAAGTACCCTCGGGGTGCGCCCGAACAAAGTGACAAAGTACCCTCGGGGTGCGCCCGAACAAA
>JADFVX010000128.1 GCA_015222755.1 Pseudomonadota bacterium
AAGTGGAAACATAGCGCCCCTTTCAGAAAAAGAGGCAAGGCGCCTCGAAATATCTCCTGAAAGAGTGCCCTTCTATGACCCCGTCCTCAGCTTTACCGCAGAAGAGATATTAAAGTACCGGAACAAAAAGATATTGCTTCTTTAAATACTTATAATGAGATAGTGCAAGAGATGTAGAGCGGGCATTTCCACCCTGCCCGTTATATCCTTAGGAACTACGGGCCCCTTGTAAAAAGCCCTTTAACTGCTTCGACTGGCTCAGCAAGACAAATAAAAGCGAATACCTTCAATAAAATGAGGTGTCGGACTGATATATATGCTTGCCATGCGAAAAAATAATGTTAAAATATTTCCATGCTATCAACTATTAACAAGATCAGCATGGCGAGACACAGGATAATAACTGCAATCCTGTCCCTCCTGCTTTTTATAAGTCTATCCGGCTGCGCCGCCCTGACCTCAAAAAAGGTGCTGCCCAGGTCTGTAAGGGCCTACGAAATACCGACCATCGCTGTTCTGGATTTTGAGAACAAGGTGCAACTGCGCTACAAGTGGAACATAGGACGGGGCGTCCGGGACCTTCTGGTAGACGAGCTGGTAAGGTCAAGGCACTACGAGGTCCTCACGCGTAGCGAGCTGGGTTCCGTCATCAATGAAATTGAAACGCAAAAGTCGCCATACTTCAGGAAAGAAGGAAAAGTAGCCAGCGGCAAGCTTAAAAATGCCAAGTACCTTATAAAGGGCTCAATAACCGACTTTACCCATGTTGCAGGCGGCGGCATCAGGGCCTTTGCAAGCAAACTTGGCTTGGGAATTGGTGGGGATGTTGCCCTTGTCTCTGTCACGCTCTATGTCATAGACATTGAATCAGGAGAGGTCGTTGCCAGCGAGAGCCTGAGCGGCAAGGCCTATGCCGGGAATATAAAGTTCGAAGCTTTTTACAGCAAAGTCGGTTTCGGCGGCAAGGCCTTCTACCGCACCCCCCTTGGAAAGGCGACTAAAGAGGCCATATCCAAGTGCATCAAGAGTATAAGCCGTGCCATTGCCCAAAACAAGTGGCACCCCCGGGTAGTGAAAGTCAACAACAGCAACATTATAATATCCGGAGGGATAGACCGGGCACTAAAAACAGGTTCTAAATGGGTCGCCTATGAAAAGGGGGCTGAGCTTATAGACCCGGCATCGGGAGACATACTTGGCACCGAGGAAGACATCATAGTCGGCATTGTTCAGATAACAGAGGTTAAGGATAAGCACTCAATCGCTGAGATAATAAGCGGTGAGTTCGAGGTGGGGCAGAAGTTCAGGCCCTATATAGTCAATAAGGACAGCAAGTAACTTCCCCTGCACGTGCAGAATGTATCTTCATCAATAATGTATCACTATCCATTTGTTGGCTGTTTGTGTTATACTGTTTCGTTATTAGATGAGAGTTGGCTTTGCCAACGGAAAAGTATAACGTAAGTTCGGTTTAAGAAGCAGTTCCATTTTAGATCCCAAGCGCCTGCCAACAACCCCTCCTGCGTTAGAACATTACAATTTTTAATTTATTTTTTAGATTTAAGGGGCCATACCTTCTGTTTGGTCTCGTAACTTTTTATATAAACTATTAGAGGAATCTGTATGAAACGCGAAGACATAAGAAATATCGCCATCATCGCACACGTCGATCATGGTAAGACCACGCTTGTTGACTATATGCTCCGCCAGGCCGGCACCTTCAGGGAGAACGAGGAGCTGCAGGACAGGGTCATGGACAGCAACGACCTTGAGAGGGAGCGCGGTATCACCATATCTGCCAAAAGCACCTCGGTCGAGTATGAAGGTGTGAAGATCAACATAGTAGATACTCCGGGACATGCCGATTTTGGCGGTGAAGTGGAGAGGACACTGAAGATGGCAGACGGCGTACTGCTCCTTGTAGACGCCTCGGAAGGCCCGCTGCCTCAAACCCGCTTTGTCCTGCAAAAGGCATTTGAACTGAAGCTTGCACCAATCCTTGTGATAAACAAGATCGACCGGCCCGATTCCCGTATACAGGAGGTCCTGGATGAGGTTTACGATCTCTTCATAGACCTCGATGCCGATGAAGACCAGCTTGAGTTTCCTATAATATACGCCATCGCCAAGGACGGTATGGCAACCCTCGACCCGGAAAAGCCGACGGAAAGCCTGAAACCTCTATTTGACCAGATCATCGAAACTGTACCCGCCCCTGACGTGGACAAGGACGGCATCCTCCAGGTGCTTATCACAAATATTGATTACGATGATTACGTGGGAAGGCTTGCCATAGGCAGGATATTTGCCGGAACGGTTAAGGTGGGAGATACAGTTGCCGTTATAAACAGCAAGGGCGAGCCAGTCAGGACGAAGGTCTCATCACTCTACACCTTTCAGGGGCTGGAAAGAACGCCTATCAAGGAGTCATCTGCCGGGGATATGATATGTCTTGCGGGGATAGAAGAGATAAACATAGGGGATACCGTTACGGACATTGAAAACCCTGTTCCCCTTCCCAGGATAAAGGTGGATGAACCTACAATATCTATTGTATTTTCCGTAAACACATCCCCCTTTGCGGGAAAAGAAGGCAAGTACGTCACTTCCAGAAACCTGCGTGACCGGCTGGAAAAGGAACTCCTCTACAATGTGGCCATAAAGGTGGATCTTGATTCCAGCACCGACGCCTTCAAGGTCATGGGCCGTGGAGAATTGCAGCTTGCCATAATTGTCGAGACCATGAGAAGAGAGGGCTATGAACTTTCTGTATCTACCCCGGAGATCATCACCAAGGATATTGACGGAAAACTGCATGAGCCTATGGAACTTCTCATAATCGATGTGCCCGAGGAATACGTCGGCGCCGTCACCCAGCAGGTGGGTATGAGAAAGGGAAAGATGATGAAGATGAACAACCACGGTCATGGCAGAGTAAGGGTGGAGTTCAGGATACCCTCAAGGGGGCTCATCGGCTTCAGATCACAGTTCCTAACCGATACGAGAGGAACTGGCCTTTTGAACCACCTCTTTGACGGATACGAGCCCTGGCACGGACATATGACACAGAGAAACACAGGGGCCCTGGTTGCAGACAGACAGGGAAGGACTACCCCCTTTGCGCTATGCAATCTACAGCCAAGGGGCACCCTTTTTGTGAAGGAAAATATCCAGGTCTACGAAGGCATGATCGTTGGTGAAAATGCAAGAGAAGGCGATATGGACGTTAATGTGACAAAGGAAAAGAAGCTGACCAACATGAGGGCATCAGGTTCCGATGAAACGGTACAGCTCATCCCGCCCAAGCTAATGAGCCTTGAAGAGGCAATAGAGTTTATCAAAGAGGATGAGCTCGTGGAGGTTACGCCTGAATCTGTAAGGCTGCGCAAAAAGGTCTTGCAGGCCAACAAGAGGCCAAAGGTAAAAAAAGATTGATACAGTGGCCGGCGATTTAGCTGGAAATTAAAAATTTATTTGATTGAACGGGGAGTATAAATGACAGACAGTAAGGGTCTTGCCGAGACTTTTTTGGAATTCGGTTTCAATGATGGCATCCTTAAAGGGGTAAAAGAAGCGGGATTCAGGGCGCCAAGCCCGGTGCAGCAAAGGGCAATCCCCGTTGTTATGGCCGGCAGCGATGTAGTTGCACAGGCGCAGACAGGAACAGGCAAGACGGCGGCCTTCGGCCTTCCGACTATGAATAATATTGACACCAAAGGAGGGGTAGCACTGCTGGTAATAGTCCCCACCCGTGAACTGGCAGAGCAGGTGAGCGAGGAGCTTTACCGTCTTGGCCATTTTGCCGGCATCAGGACCGTGGCAGTCTACGGCGGCCAGTCAATAGGCAGACAGGTGGAGATGATACACCGAGGTGCGCAGGTAGTGGTAGCTACTCCCGGCAGACTTCTGGATCACCTGCGCTCCAAGCGCTTGAGGCGTTTCACTCCATCCATTGTTGTTCTTGATGAGGCCGATGAGATGCTTGATATGGGCTTCCTTGAGGACATTGAGGCCATATTCGGCTATCTGCCCGAAAAGCGCCAGACACTGCTCTTTTCCGCAACCATGCCTGCTCCCATAAGGGCACTTTCGAAAAAGATCCTGAAAACGCCGACCGCCATAGATGTGACTCCCAAGGAGATCACAACCAATCCGGACATCAGTCAGCGTTACTACGTTATCCACGAGAGGGAAAGGGAGGAGGCAATGGTCAGGCTCATCGATACCGAGTCGCCATCAAAATCTATAGTCTTCTGCCGTACCAAGCGCGAGGCGGACAAGCTTTCCACAACTTTGCTGTCGCGAGGTTATTCTGCAAAGGCCCTTCACGGTGACATGGAGCAGCGCGCCCGAAACGAGACCATCGCAACCTTTAAGAAGGGGCAGGTAGATATGCTGGTTGCTACCGATGTGGCAGCCAGGGGCCTCGATATAAGCGATGTAAGTCATGTCTTTAACTATCATATACCCTTTGACCCTCAAAGCTATATCCATCGTATCGGAAGAACGGGCCGCGCAGGAAAGAAGGGCATAGCGATCACCCTGGTCACTCCTCTTGAGTTCAAGGAACTGAGCAGGATAATGAAGGTCTCCGGCGCAACAATAAAGTAT
>JADFVX010000025.1 GCA_015222755.1 Pseudomonadota bacterium
CAATGGCCTAGCTGTCTGAGGGAAAAAGAAAAAAATCTTGCATTGGCTTTTTGTGTGTGATAAAGTCGCGATAGTTGCCCGTCTGTAAAGGCTTTGTAAGGTTATTCCTCCCTGATAAGATCAGGGTTTAAAATAATCGATATGATCAAAAACTTTGAGAGGGAGGTGATATTGATTTAAGGTGAGTCGCTGAAGATTTACCCGCTGAAGAAATTCATATTGATGATTGAACAGGTCATCAGGGATAAAAAGTTTATAAATTGATTTTTAAACAATCGTTTAATTAAATAACTAGGAGGAAGAAAAGAATGAAGAAATTTTTAGGTTTGATTGCAGCAGCAGCAATGGTAGCTGCAGGCGTCGCGCCAGCCATGGCGGCAGATGTAGAGCTAAGTGGTGAGATCAAGGTGAAGCATGAGATCAAGGAGAATGCTGACCTCAGCAATGCCACTGGCGACGGAAGGAACTACACCAAGCAGCGTACCAGGCTTAACGCCAAGGCTAAGGTGGATGACCAGACCACGGCCTTCATCTCTCTTGCTGACGTGAGATACTGGGGTGAGGATAATACTGTCATTGATACTCTAACTGTTCCTGCTACACATACAACCAAGAATAATCCCGACGGTACGGGTGTCCATCTCAACGAGGGATGGCTGAAGGTCGATAATCTCCTCGGCCCTGTCGGCATCAAGGTCGGCCGCCAGAGACTTTCCTTCGGCAAGCAGAGGCTCCTCGGCGCGCTGGAGTGGACACTTGAGGGTAACAGGTGGGACGCTCTGAACTTCCAGCACAGGTCGGATATGGTGGATGTGGATCTCTTCTTTGCTCAACTTAGCGATACGTCTCATACTTCTACGGATGGGGACGACCAGTTGAACGGACTCTATGTAACTCTCAAGCCTGTAAAGGGACAGAAGATCGATGTCTATGCCATAAACAAGCAGACAAACACGACTTATGATTCCGATCTGCTTACTCCTCTTGTATATGAAGGTGCTAACCAGGACTTCATGACCTATGGTCTCAGGTCTGCCGGTAAGGCCGGGCTTCTTGACTGGGATGCCGAGTACGCAACTCAGGATGGCTGGAGCAACGATAGCGGAGCTGTCCAGAGTAAGCAGGACGCATCAGCATGGGCGATCGGCCTTGGTGCTTCCCCAACCAAGATGATCAGGATAGGCGCTCAGGCCTGGAAGGCGGATGGTGACAAGGGTAACACGGTTAATAATGAGGCCTTCAACGGACTCTATCCTACCAACCACTTCAAATATGGAATCGCAGACTATGCCGGTTCTAACTGGAGCAACAGGCAGGGTTACGGTTTTGATGTAACTGCAAAGCCTGTAAAGGGCCTTAAGATAAAGGCAGAATATGTAATACTCGAAGCAGAAGAAGACTTTGCGACCGGTGGCAATGATGTCGGTCACGAGTACAACCTCCAGGTTTTTGTGAGCCTCACAGAGAAGGTTAAGCTCTATGTATACGGTGCATGGTTTAATGCCGACTATGACTACAGGTCTTCTCTCGTTGCTCCTCTTTTGAATGACGAAAGGTATGAGTACTATGGTGTCACAATCGACGCCAAGTTCTAAGATAAGAACATAATCAGGTAAGATTCAAGCCCCTGCGCGTTGCGCAGGGGCTTTTTTTATTTCTCATCGGATGAGTGAAATGATGCGGCACATGTTGGTACAAAAGAAAGATCGCTTCACTGCGTTCTCCTGTTGGTTCAGGTTTGTACCCCAAGGGTACTTCTTTCGGGCGTAACCTGAACCAATCATTTTGGGCTGTATCAATCATTTGTTAAGGTTTAGGTTCAAGTTGCAAACTTGAACCAACAGAAATAACGCGGTGCCCTGAGCGCTAGCGAGGCCCTTAGGTTCCCGAAGAAATGCCCTTGGGGTATGCTGGCAGAGTAAAATGCCCTTGGGGTTCGATCTGTTGCTTGAAAAGAAAGACTGCCGCGCGCTCTGCCTCCCCTGTTGGTTCAGGTTTGCAACCTGAACCAATCATTTGGGGTTGTATTAACCATTTGGCTTGCATAAAGGTTTAGGTTCAAGTTGCAAACTTGAACCAACAGTATTTGTAATCTGAACCAACCATTTGCTAGTATGTATATATGCCGTCAGTTAGAATAAAGAAGGAATTAAATCAGGGAATATATTTCCTCACTTTTACCGTAAGGCGATGGTACTATCTGTTTGACAGGCACAATCGTTGGGAGATTCTTTTAAGTTCCTTGCGCCACTGTCAAGAGCATAAATATCTCAAGATCTATTCCTGGGTTTTTATGCTAAACCATCTTCATTTAATGGTTCAAGGTAACGATGTTGCCGGATTTGTCAGAGACTTTAAAAAGCATACCTCAAAAGAACTGAAGAAGAATATTCTGGCTACTGAACCCGGCATACTGAAGCTTTTTGAAAAGGATGAAAAATATCGATTCTGGGGGAATACCAATATGCCAGAACTTATTGAGAGCGAAAAGTTTTATTGGCAAAAATTGAATTATATTGAGCAGAACCCTGTTAGGAAACGTTACGTGGAAAATCCGGAAAATTGGATTTATTCGTCAGCAAGCAAGGATTGCTTGCTTAAACTTGAAAAAATCGAATGAATCTTATTGTTTAAAGGTGTAAACTTTTATTGTTGGTTTAGCCTTGCAAGCTGCGCAAGTCGATATTGTTGGTTCAGGTTTGTACCCCAAGGGCACTTCCTTCGGGCGTAACCTGAACCAATTATTTGGGCTTGTATACAGGTTTAGATTCAAGTTGCAAACTTGAACCAACAGTAGATAGTGAAGCCCTTAGGTGCCGGCAGAGTAAAGTACCCTTGGGGTGCGATCTGTTGCTTGAAAAGAAAGACTGCCGCGCGCTCTGCCCTTAACACCTTGTCAGTTAAAGAAATGTGAATAACAGATAATCCCCCATACTATACCAAGATTTACAAGGCTTAATAAGACGGCCGCAGAGCCGATATCTTTCGCACGGCCTGAGAGCTCGTGATGTTCCAGCCCTATACGGTCAACTACTGCCTCAACGGCGGAATTAAGGAGTTCCGTGATAAGCAGGAGAAGGCAGCTTCCTGTGAGAAGCAGCCATTCAACGACAGTTTCTCCCACCCAGAAGGCGGCAGGTATCAATATAAGGCTTCCCAAAACCTCCAGCCTGAATGCCGCCTCGTTTTGCCATGCGGCCTTGAGACCTGCCAGGGAGTTTTTGGTGGCGCTTATAAGCCTCTTAAGGTCGTTTTTCCCGGTTTTATTCATATTATACTGCAAGCTTTATGGGCTTCATCTCTACCTTGTTGTTTTCGGATATTGTGACCAGGTGATTTGGAGGGACCTCTAGCCAGTCCTCCCTCACGCTTGTAAGTGGTTCCGAGGAGACCAGGGCCGTCTGGAGCCCCTGGCAGTCCCTTTTCATCCTGAAATCACCGTTGTGGAGTTCAAAAGTGGAGCCACAGGAGACATAAAGTGTTGGCGGCTCCTCTCCGTCATCGCTGACAAACCTGGAGACCAGCATTTTTTCCCCATCGGTGACGGCAAAGTTAAGGTAGGTGGCAGAGTCGTCATCCACCTCATTACTCCAGTGAAGTATTTTTTCAATTGTGGCGACGAGGGCCTTTTCCATGTTCTCCATAGTCGGGCTTTCTTTGTCTTTTCCGAGTTGCTCAAGGAAGACAGCAAATGAGTGCTCGGAGTCTGAGGTGCCAAGAATTATGTCGTAATGTTCATCAGAGAGGGAGTCGCGCATCCTGCGTCTTATCTTGTCGATAGGGCCGATCATTCCATTATGCATCCATAGAAACTTTCCATGCTGGAACGGGTGACAGTTTACATCACTTACAAGCAGGCCGGAAGTGGCCGCCCGGACGTGGGCAAAGATGCAGGATGAACGTATCTTTTCGGATATACGGTGAAGGTTCGCGTTGCTCCAGGCAGGGATAACGCTGGTAAACAAACATGGTACAGGATCTTTCTCAAGATACCAGCCCACACCAAAGCCATCGCCATTTAAGGGTTCATCGCGTTCCCTGGAGTGAATACTCTGGGTGATGAGCGAGTGTTCCGCGTTCATAAGCAGGTCGGCCATCAATATATCATTTCCCTTGTAGGCAAGGAATCGGCACATATCCAAATCTCCCCTTCAGTGTGCTGCTATATAAAGATATATACCATAGTTGCAGTGAATAGAAAAGGCCGGGATTATTGCAGCAGGGTAAGAAGAAAAGCGGTTTAGAACTTTGGCTTTCTTTTGTGCCAGTCAGTGGCCTGCTCATAGGCATGGGCAGCCTTGAGGACTGTCCCCTCTTCGAAGTGCTTGCCTAGTATCTGTAGTCCTATGGGAAGTCCCCCCTCGCTGAAGCCGCAGGGCACTGATATACCCGGCAGGCCGGCAAGATTGCAGGAGATGGTGAATATATCGGAAAGGTACATCTGAAGGGGGTCGGCAGACTTCTCCCCTATCTTGAAGGCAGGGGATGGCACTGTAGGCGTGACGATGATGTCGCACCTTTCAAAGGCTTTTTTGAAGTCATCACTGATAAGACTGCGCACCTTCTGGGCCTTGAGATAGTATGCATCATAGTAACCTGAAGACAGGGCATAGGTCCCGAGCATGATGCGCCTCTTTACCTCGTCGCCGAAGCCCTGGGCCCTTGTCTTTTTGTACATCTCAATAAGTTCTGTAAGGCCCTCTGCACGGTGGCCGTATTTAACTCCGTCAAATCTGGCAAGGTTTGAGCTTGCCTCGGCAGGTGCTATGATATAATAGACGGCAACGGCATATTCGGTATGGGGAAGTGATATGTCCACCACCTCGGCACCGAGTGCCGCCATGTCTTCAATGGATTTTGTTACAGAACGGCTTACATCTTCATCCATGCCGTCTATGAAATATTCCTTAGGGATGCCTATCTTCAAGCCCTTTATGTCCCCTGTGAGCATCTCGCGATAGTCCGGCACCTCGCAGTTAATTGATGTGGAATCGAGTGGGTCATGGCCCGACAGGGCGCCGAGCAGTATGGCGGCATCCTCTACGTCTTTTGTCATGGGCCCCACCTGGTCCAGCGAGGATGCAAAGGCTACCACGCCGTAGCGGCTCACCCGGCCGTAGGTAGGCTTCATTCCTACCATGCCGCAAAGCGCCGCCGGCTGGCGTATGGAGCCGCCCGTATCTGTGCCGAGAGAGGCGATGCACTGGTCGGCGGCTACACTTGATGCAGAACCGCCGCTGGAACCTCCGGGTATGCGGCTTGTATCCCAGGGATTTTTCGTGGGGCCGTAAAAGGAGGTCTCCGTAGAGGAGCCCATTGCGAACTCATCCATATTTGTCTTGCCTACAATAACTGCCCCTTCTTCCTTTATCTTGGCAACAGAAGTAGCGTCGTAGGGCGGTATGAAGTTGGAGAGCATTTTTGATGAGCAGGTAGTGAGTAGACCCTTTGTGCAGAATATGTCCTTAACGGCAATGGGTATGCCCGTAAGCGGGGCTATATCGCCCGATGCTATCCTTTTGTCGGCCGCCTCGGCCGCAAGCATTGCTTCGTCGGCTGTAAGGCTTACAAAGGAATTTATCTCTCCATCCGTCACTTTTATCCGGTTTAAGACATCG
This sequence comes from Pseudomonadota bacterium, assembly GCA_015222755.1. GTDB lineage: Bacteria > Desulfobacterota > JADFVX01 > JADFVX01 > JADFVX01 > JADFVX01. The sequence goes on from JADFVX010000025.1 coordinate 5,619, forward strand.
CGTGTCAGCTCGACAGAAGAGACCTCCTTGCTGTCGAGCTTTGAGCGCAGCTCATGTATTGTAAGATTTTCAAGACCCATGTCTGCTCCTACTCGATGACCTTTGGCACTTTAAAGCTGCCGTCTTCTGAGTCCGGTGCGTTTGAAAGCCCCTCTTCTGCGCTGAAGAAATCCCTGCAAATATCTTCCCTGAATGCGTTTGTTGCTGGTACTGCATGGGAGGTGGGCTCCACATTTTCCGTCTCCAGTTCGGCTAGTTTATCAATGTAGCCCAGGACGTTGTTCATGTCACCCGTCAGCTGCTGAGATTCTTTTTCGCTGAGTTCCAGTCTTGCCAGGTGGGCTACCTTACGTATCTCTTCTGCTTGGATCTTCAAATTATTAACAACCCCATATGTTTGGTTTCAGGCAAGATAAAATATCACAAAGATGTCATGCATTCAAGCTTCATCTGGTTTGCAGTAAGGCCCTTTCCGTCAGAGCAGGGGGCTAAAATCTACCGTTTTTAATGGACTGTCACGGTAAGTTATGGTAGAAATATACTCTTGAAATATGAGAGATAATGGAATGAAAATAGCTGTGATCGGAGGGGGGAGCTGGGGAACTACTCTGGCAAATCTTCTTGCGTGCAAGGGCTTTGACGTCACGCTGTGGGTCTTCGAGGAAGAGGTCTGCCGTCAGATATCAGATGGCAGGGAAAACTCTACCTACCTCCCGGGGATAAGGCTCTCCGGCAATTTGAAGGCTACAAACAGGCTGGAAGATGCAATTGGTGGAAAGGGGCTTGTTCTTTGGGTAACTCCCTCTCACATAGCCAGAAAGATGCTTAAGGAGGCCCTTCCCCTTATCTCTTCCGATGCACTGATGGTAAGCGCCACAAAAGGGATTGAGGAGGAGAGCCTCAAGCTTAACTCCGAAATCATAAATGAGCTGCTGCCGCCGGAGATATCAGAGAAAGCCGTTTATCTTTCAGGCCCGAGTTTTGCCCGCGAAGTGGCCGAAAAACAGCCCACTGCGGTCACTGCAGCGTCCCAAAGCACTGAGGCTGCATCAAAGGTGCAGGACATATTCAGCACCCCGTATTTCCGCGTATATAGTGCAACAGATATAGTTGGCCTTGAGATAGGCGGTTCTATCAAGAATGTTATCGCCCTTGGCGCAGGTATATCTGATGGGCTGGGCTTCGGTTCCAACGCCAGGGCCGCCCTTATTACACGGGGCCTTGCAGAGATGAGCCGTTTGGGCGTAAAAATGGGAGCACAGCCCCTTACATTTTCAGGTCTGTCGGGCCTGGGAGACCTTGTGCTTACCTGTACAGGCGACCTCAGCCGCAACAGAACAGTCGGGCTGCGCCTGGGCAGAGGAGAAAAGATAGAAGACATCCTTGCCGATATGAAGATGGTGGCAGAAGGGGTCAAGACAGCAAAGGCCGCATACAACTTGTCACAAAAGCTGGGTATAGAGATGCCCATCACCACAAAGATATATCGTATACTTTATGAAGGCATGGCTCCAAGGACAGCAGTAGCAGCCCTTATGGAAAGGGAGCTTAAGGAAGAAATAGAACTGCCGTAAAAGCTTTTCTAAGCGGCAGTTATACAATTTAATATCAAGGAGGAGGAAAAAAGAATGAGTATTTTGTTTTCGGCATCAGAGGTTGTAACCATGGCAGTGGAGATAGAGAAAAATGGTATGGCATTTTATAATGCGCTGGCCGCCCGTTCAAAAAACGAAAAGGCAAAGGAGCTATATACATTTCTTGCAGCTGAAGAGGTAAGGCATAAGGTGACATTCCAGAAGCTGTTGGATGGCCTCAAAAAAATGGAACTCACAGCTTTCGAAGAGGATGAGTATAACAATTATCTGGGCGCCCTTACCAGTTCGCGTATCTTTAGGTCTGATGTTAATCTAGACGATATTCTGGCTGAGGCCGATACTGATGTGAAAGCCATGAACTTGGCTATTGATGCGGAGAAGGATGCCATCCTTTTTTACTATGAGCTGCTAGGGCAGGCGCTCAGCGAGAATAGTAAAGCTATAGAGCATATTATAAAGGAAGAAAAGAACCACATGGCCAAACTGATTTGCCTCAGGGCAGAATTAACCGGCTAGGGGCCGATGCTGCTACAAAATTTATTGGAAAGACACAAGCTCCAGTGGCCTGCAAGGGAGGAACTAAAGACCCTGCAGGTCAATATGGGTAATTTGTGCAACATGACATGTGCTCACTGCCATGTTAATGCAGGGCCGAGAGCAAAAGAGGTGATGACTGAAGAGATTGCATCTAAAGTTATCAGTTTCCTTTTTAAGTATCGAATCAAAACACTAGATCTAACTGGTGGTGCCCCGGAGATGGCCCCGCCCTTCAGGCATCTGGTTATGACGGCCAAGAACCTTGTTGACGAGATAATCGTAAGGTGTAACCTCACTGTTATTTTTGAAGAAGGAATGGATGACCTGCCAGCCTTTTACAGGTCAATAGGGGCTCACCTTGTATGTTCGCTGCCTTGTTATACTGCCGAAAATGTTGATAGGCAGAGAGGGACCGGGACCTTTAAAAAAAGTATAGCTGCACTAATGCTGTTAAATGAAGAAGGTTATGGCAGTGACCCTGCCCTCAAGTTGGACCTTGTCTACAATCCTGGAGGCTCCTTTCTTCCCGGCAAGCAGGATGAGCTGGAAAAAGATTACAGGGTTGTTCTTAAAGACCAGTACGACATCTCATTTAATAATCTAATTACTATCACCAATATGCCTATAAATCGCTTTAACGCCGAGCTTGAGAAAGGGGATGGTACAAACCCATATCTTTCCCTACTTGCCGACAGTTTCAACCCGGCAGCAGTTGATGGGATAATGTGTAGAAGTCTTGTCAGTGTGGGTTGGGATGGCAGGATCTATGATTGTGATTTTAACCAGGCCCTTGACATTCCCATACTGGGTAAAAAAGGAGAACCGCTCAGCCTTGGTGACTTTTCTCCCGAGCTTCTTTCAGGCATAGATGTAATATCTAAAGACCACTGCCTTGCCTGTGTTGCCGGGGAGGGGAGTTCCTGTTCTGGGGCGCTGGTTTAGCAATCCATAAGGGAGGTTTAAAATGACAAAGCATGTTACAGTTTTTATGACGGCCCCTGATGAAGGAGAGGCCGGAAGCATTGCAAAAAAACTTGTAGAAGAAAGGCTTTGTGCCTGCGTAAACATAGTCCCCAAGGTCCGCTCTATCTATCGCTGGCAGGGGGAAATATGTGATGAGCCCGAGGTGATGATGATAGCCAAGACGGAAGCCACGCTTTCCGCGGCACTTGTCAGCCGTGTAAAGGAGCTGCACAGCTACGAGGTGCCGGAGATCATATGCCTGCCCATACAGACCGGCTCCGGTGAATACCTTGACTGGATTGCGGCTTCCGTAGACGCTCCCGCAAAAAAAGAGGGAGAGCTTGAGCTTTAAAAGTTTAGGCTGTCGAGGTTTTCTATCTCTACACCTTCCGGCGGCTGGAGGGCAAAGAGTTCTCCCGGGAATATACTGTTCGGGCTTATCTCTGAATAGTTTGTTTCCATTTTGTAGTTTTCAAGCGGAAGTGAGGTCTTGATCTTCGTTGGCAGTCTTATATTGTCAAATGTCTTGTATTTTCCCATAGATACGGCAAGCACTGTTTCTCCACCGGGGCCGTATATTATGCCCTCCACCAGGTCAAGTGTTTCCATATCGAAATAAAGTTCCTCCCTGATCCCGTCACGATTCATTGTAAGAAGGTATCGCCCGTCCTCTATTTCGGCCCTAAGACTGTTTTTATCAAACTCTATGAGAGGTATCTGTCCGCTTAAAATAAGGGTAAGGTCTTTTATGCTGAGAGATACAGGAAATATGGCCGAAAGGCTTCTGCTTCGGGCGTCTCCGCTGAAAAACCTTTTCTTGCTGTGGTAGTAGATGTCCATAGTCTCACCGTTTGTCGACAGGGTCAATACGGGTTGGCCAAAGGGTGTGACTGCATCCAGGCGTATGGATGAAGGTCTTTGTAGGAGTATGAGCTGGGTAGAGGAATTTTTCCCCGAAGGGCTGTTGATCTTTATGGACATGCGGCCTTCGAGGGAAAATACCTTGCTCTTTTCCGGCTCCAGTCGTTCCAGCAGTTTTGCAATTGCAGGTACCGGCTGTGCAGGCGGGATCGTTCTCTTCGGTTTGGCACAGGCGGCAAGAGAAACTATTAGAATTAAAAACAAGGCCTTGCGCATAAACCCTGTCACTCGTTCCCTCCCATTATACCAAGCTTTTCAAGCCTTTCTATAAGCTTGCTTTTTTCCTCTTCATTGCGGTATAGCTTAAGGGCCTTGTCGTAGGAATCTCTGGCCTTGTCCTTTTTACCGGACTTCATGTAAGTATCACCGAGGTGTTCGGCGATCATGGCGTCTTCCGGGGATAGAATCAGGGCCCTTTCCAGGAAACCGGCAGCCTTGTCAAGTTCGCCTGTTTTGAAGTAGAGCCAACCCAGACTGTCCGTTATATATCCATTGTCAGGCTTCAGTTCATTGGCCCTGAGGAGGAGCTTTTCCGCATCATCCAGCTTGATTCCCTTTTCCACGTAGGTATAGCCGAGATAGTTCATTGCATCTGCATGTGAGGGGTCGATGGCAATAACCTTTTCCATCATGTCAACAAATTGAGTCAGCATGCCCTCTTTATCGTAAAGTACTCCCAGGCGATAGGCAGCGTCTGTGTTTTCGGGCTCTGCTTCAAGCAGGCCCTTAAGCAGGCTTATCCCTTTCTGATTTAAGCCTTCGTGAGAATACAAAGATGCCAGGGTGATGATTAGTTCGCTGTTTTTCTTGCCTGCAGCAACAGCCGTCTCCAGTACTGAAATAGCTTCACTCAGCCTTGACTCCCTTCTAAGGGCATAGGCAAGGTTAATATTTGAATCGATATAGAAGCGGGATTCAGGAGGTATTTTGCTTGCTATATCCATGGCCCTGTCTGTTTCGTGCCTATCCATATAGAGGTTGGCGAGATAGTATCTGGCCATATTGTTTTCCGGTTCGGCGGCAAGGGCCATACTGAAGCTCTCTATTGCCTCCTCAAATTTGCCTTGCTCCATATAGATGAGGCCTATCTTGAGAATAACCGCAGCCCCACCCTGAGATGTTGTCTGCATCTGTCTGTACTGCTCCAGTGCATCCTCCAGTCGGTTCCCCCGCAGGTAGAGGTTGCCCAGCCTGTTCTTTGTACGCTCGTCCCTGGGATAGTGATTAAGCAGTTTTTCATAAGACACAATCGCCTTTTCAGCCTCTCCCCTTATCTCATAGACAATGGCCGTATCAAAAAGCGCTCCCCGGAAGTGGGGTTTGATTTCCAGCGCCCTTTGAAAGTAGGCGAGGGCATCATCATATTGCTTCATCTCCACATGAACTTTCCCAAGGTAGTAAAGGGCCATAATAGAGTCTGGTGAGACCTCCAGAAGCCTTTCCAGTGTATGTACAGCTTTTTCATGATTCTTTGCGCTGGAGTAGAGCATACCGAGAAAGAGGTAGGCCTCCTGGTCGTCACGTTTTAGTACCAGCACCTTTTCATATTCTAAAGCGGCCTTCTCTTTCATGTTAGATGCAGAGTAAAGGGCCGCCAGAAGCTTGTGGGCATCAACGTAGTCCCCGGATATGCTCAGGGCCTTTTCGGCAGTCTTTATGGCCAGCTTTACATCTCCAGTTCTTGTGTATAGCGATGCCAGTTTTGTTACCAGGTAGGCCGAGTTGTCATAGCGCAGCGCTGTTTCCATTTCGTATACAGCACCTTCGAGATCACCATCGGCCAGCCTTGTCTCGCCTGCCATGTAGTGATAATAAGCTCTGGAGTCTGGAGTTTTATCTATCTCCTCAGGAAGGGCAGGTGCCTCGCCTTTGCTGAGGGGCCTGGTTTCAGGTCCAGATGTTGCACAGCCTGAAAGAAGAAGAATAAAGATGGTAAAAAGGATGTGGAGGTGTTTCACTGCTGTTTTCATATGCTCCAAAGATATCATGCGCATATTTAGCTAGTCAATCGATTATTCCCTTCTACAAGAGGCAAAAACACAAATGTTGCAAAGCTTTTTTTGCTTGTGGTATAAGAAGGGACTATAAAAATTCAGGGAGAAAAAGATGTCTTTTAAGACGATAGACTGGCAGGACGACAAGGTCGTTATGATTGACCAGCGACTATTGCCCGAAAAAGAGATATACCGTGAGTATAGCTCATACCTGGAGGTGGCCGAGGCGATAAAGGAAATGGTGGTAAGAGGAGCGCCTGCCATAGGTGTTGCTGCCGCCATGGGCATTGCGTTGGGAGCAAGGGAGATAGAGTCTGATGACATGGATAGCTTTTCAAAGCAGTTTTCCGAGATTTGCAGTGTCATAGGTGCTACTCGTCCTACGGCAGTCAATCTTTTCTGGGCCATAGAGCGCATGAAGAGACTTTTTGAGGAGTACCGCACAGAGACTGTTGAGGCGCTTAAGGGAATACTCAAGCAGGAGGCAATCAGCATATGCCACGAGGATATTGCCATAAACAGGGAAATAGGTAAAAATGGAGGGGTGCTTCTCAAGGACGGGAGTACGGTACTTACCCACTGCAACGCCGGTGCTCTGGCTACAGCAGGTTATGGTACGGCCCTTGGCGTTATACGCAGCGCAATAGATTATGGAAAAAATATAAAAGTTCTGGCAGATGAGACGCGTCCATTTTTGCAGGGGGCAAGGCTCACGGCATGGGAACTGATGAAGGATGGTATAGATGTAACCGTCATTACCGACAATATGTCGGGGCACCTGATGAAAAAGGGTGATGTCGATGCCGTTGTGGTCGGCGCAGACAGGATTGCCTCCAACGGTGATGTGGCAAATAAGATAGGGACTTACATGGTGGCAGTCCTTGCAGCAAGACATGGCATCCCTTTTTACGTGGCAGCACCGCTTTCCACCATCGACCTTGCAATTTCTACCGGTGATGATATTCCCATAGAGGAGAGAACTCCTACAGAGGTGACACACATAAAGGACAGGCAGATAACACCTGAAGGTGTAAATATAAAAAACCCGGCCTTCGATGTGACGCCGGCCGAGCTGATTACGGCCATCATCACCGAAGAGGGTGTTGTGAGTAGAGATTATATCAGAGGACTAAAGGGGCTTTTTGAGAAACGCTGACGCCCCTTTGCCTTAAAATTTTCAGGAATATTATGGCCCTTACGAGACGACGGTTTATTCCCCTGCTTATTATTTTTGCAGCTTCAGTTCTGCAAGCGGGATATGTATTGCCGGAGACAGTCCCTAATGTCAACCCTGAGCCAGTAAAAAATGCAGGAGTGGGCGGGGATTTTGCTGCGCAGGCTATATCCGATTTTTTGGATGAAAAACTTGAATACGAGATCAGCTTTCTGTGGTTTAAAAAAGCGGCTACAGGAAGTGCCAGTTTCAGCCGTGAAGGGGACGGTTATAAGGCAGTGCTGCAGGCAGAGACAAGGGGCTTTGTCGGTTTTGTAACAGGGCACAGGAAACACATCTACGTATCCCACATGAAGTTCGACCCTGAAAAAAAGAAGCTTCGTTCCTACCTCTTCGAGCGCTTTGTGACTATACGGAAGAGGGAAGAAAAAACCCTTAACTGGGTTGACTACAAACAAAGGTCCTTTGCGTGGAAGGACTATAAAAAGGGTGATCTTGTTGATGAGGGGGTAGAGCCAATTCCTAAGGGCGTCGAGTACGAAGATATACTTTCCGCCTACTACAATTTTCGCCTTGGGGTCTTTGGTCCAGCAGAGCGAGGGCGTAAATTTCAGGTCAACACAATCCCGGAAAAGGGAGAGTCAGTTATAGGCGTAAATATCACCTCCGAGGAAGAGGCGGAGCAAAGCCGTAAGCTTTTCGGCAGCGGCTATGATGAGGATTTAATGCATATCAAGGTTCGCGTGCCCAGGGTGATTTTCAGGTCAAAAAAGGGTGAAGTCGATGTCTGGGTGGGTGGCAGGATGAGGCCTGTCAAGGGCATAGTCAGAGACTACATAGGGTTTGGCGACATAAGGTGTGCCCTTTCAGGCTGGGACGACTGAGCTGCCTTGCCTCAGTGTTGTTTTTTTAAAGGGCAATGTCTTTCCCGTATTTTTTTGGTATTTTATGTTGCAATTTTAATATATTGTATTTGAGTTGTATTTGTGTATAATTGTAAGAACGAAGATTTAATAAAGGTAATCTACCTCTGCTCAGAGCAAACCGGGAGAAATTCCGGGACGCAGAGCTACGGGACTTCGAATATTGAGACAG
>JADFVX010000129.1 GCA_015222755.1 Pseudomonadota bacterium
ATTAAAAAATGTCCACCCCTCCTTCCCTGTGCAACTCAACCATGGCCTAGTAATTTCATGTTTTGAGTTAAGCAGTTCAAGGGACAAACTCCTTGCCATTAAAGGGCTTATGTGCTATTTTTCTATTTTTTTACGGCTTTACAAAAGGCCGTTATGGGAGTTTTAATGTTACCAGACAGCAAAGGACATTTCGGGCCATACGGCGGCAAATACGTGCCGGAAACACTTATGGCTCCCCTTGAGGAACTGGAAGCGGCCTACCGCAGTGCCAGAAGGGATAAAGACTTCAGGAAGAAGCAGGAAGACTATCTCAAAAACTATGTAGGCCGGGCCACCCCGCTTTATTTTGCCGAAAAACTTACAAAACGCCTTGGAGGTGCGAAGGTCTACCTCAAGCGTGAGGACCTGTGCCATACAGGTGCGCACAAGATAAACAATGCCCTGTGCCAGGCCATGCTTGCAAAGAGGATGGGGAAAAAGCGTGTCATTGCCGAGACAGGCGCAGGACAGCACGGCGTTGCAACGGCAACGGCTGCCGCCTTCCTGGGCCTTGAATGTGAAGTCTATATGGGAACAGAGGACATGCGCCGTCAGTCACTGAACGTCTTCCGCATGAAGCTACTTGGTGCAAAGGTGATAGGAGTGGACAACGGCAGCCGCACCCTCAAGGACGCAATAAACGAGGCCATCCGTGACTGGGTGACCAATGTGGAAGGAACAAACTACATAATGGGCACCGTATTTGGCCCCCACCCCTACCCCATGATGGTAAGGGACTTTCAGTCCGTAATAGGCAAAGAGGCGAGAAGGCAGATAATGAAGGCTGAAGGCAGACTTCCAGACCGTCTAATCGCATGCGTGGGGGGAGGCAGCAACGCCATGGGACTTTTCTACCCCTTCCTTAAAGACAAGGAGGTGTCCATGACGGGCGTCGAGGCCGGCGGTGAGGGAATAGAGAGCGGACGCCACGCTGCACGCTTTGCCGGCGGGTCCATAGGCGTACTCCAGGGCACCAAGAGCTACCTCCTGCAGTCAGATAAAGGCCAGGTACTGGAGACACATTCCATATCGGCAGGACTGGACTACGCCAGCGTTGGCCCCGAGCACTGCTTTTACAAAGACCTGGGCAGAATAGGATATACCTACGCCACCAACGATGAGGCACTGGATGCCTTCCAGCTAATAAGCCGGGAGGAAGGCATCATCCCGGCACTGGAGAGCTCACACGCCATTGCCGAGGTCATCAAGGCGGCCCCGAAGATGAAGAGTAATGAGGTCATCATTGCAAACCTCTCAGGCCGCGGCGACAAGGACGTCAACCAGGTTTCCGACATACTGGGGGTGAAGTTTTGAACCGCATTGAAAAACGCTTCAGGGCACTTGCAAAAAGCGACGACAAGGCCCTGATAGCCTACATAATGGCGGGAGACCCCGACCTTGAAACAACGGGTGAACTGATACTGGCCCTGGAGGAAGGCGGTGCCGACATTATAGAGCTTGGCGTCCCCTTTTCAGATCCACTTGCCGACGGCCCTGTAATACAGCGCGCATCTGAACGTGCACTGGCCTCAAAAACCAGCCTCAAAAAGGTACTGGGACTTGTAAAAGATATCCGAAAGAAGACAGATATTCCCATCATCCTTATGACATACTACAACATCATTTATAAATACGGTGAGGCAGACTTCGCCTCCCATGCATCTTCTGCCGGTGTTGACGGGGTAATCATTCCCGACCTGCCACCTGAAGAGGGGAGCGACATTATAGGCCACTGCCGCAGCAATGGCATAGACACGATCTTCCTGCTTGCACCTACAAGCAATGACAAACGCATCAGGAAGGTATCACTGGCCTCCAGAGGATTTGTATACTACGTATCCCTTACAGGTGTAACAGGTGTAAGGACTGCACTGTCGGACTCTATAAAGCCCATGACGGATAAGATCAGGAAGACATCAAAAAGGCCTCTTGCAGTCGGTTTCGGTATATCTAATGCCAGGCAGGCCGCTGAAGTGGCCGCCAATGCTGACGGAGTTGTAGTAGGCAGCGCCATCGTAAAGCTTGTGGAAGAGAACATCGGAACAAAGGGCATTATCCCCGCCGTTAAGGGACTTGCGAGTGAGCTTAAGGCAGGGATATCAGCCAAATCATGATCTTGTCACTCTTGACTTTGACCCGGCTATCTGTTATCAACGAAGTATTAGAAACAACATCAAAGGGGTTTTGAAATGAGTTCAGGGGCACTTATTCAAAAATTTGGAAAAGAACTGTCCGCCGGCACTGTTCTTTTCAAAGACGGTGATACTGGCAAACAGATGTTCGTCATCCAAAAGGGTAAGATAAAGATATCCAAACAGATAGACGGTAAGGAAAAGGTACTGGCACTCCTCCCTGCGGGAGAGTTCTTTGGTGAAATGGCAATACTGAACAACGAACCCCGAATGGCTACGGCCACTGTAGAAGAGGACTGTCTTCTACTTGTCATAGACACAAAGACATTCGAGTCTATGATCAGAGGCAATACCGAGATAGCCCTGAGGATGATAAAGAAACTTGCACAGCGCCTGAAAGAGGCTGGTGAGCAGATAGAAAACATGCTGATAAAGGACAACAACAGCAAGGTCATCAGTACCCTTGCCAAGATGGGAGAAAATGAAGGGACGCAGACAGAGACCGGCATCGTAGTCAAGGCAACGGCAAAAGACCTTGCCCTGAAGACCGGTCTTGAACCGGATACAGTCAGTGAGATCCTGAACAAGGTAGTAAAGGCAAAGCTGATAAACATTCAGCCCAACTCTATTACTATCAGTGACGTGACAAAATTAAGAAAGTTTCTGGACTTCCTAACCCTCAAAGAACAGTTTGGGGACTTTTAGTAAGGATAATACTATGGCATGGTTTAATATAAGTAAGGCCCCAAAGCTTAAGGTTGAAGACAAGAAGGTCAAGATGCCAAGTGGCCTCTGGGTCAAATGCAAGAGCTGCGGGGAGATCATATATAAAAAAGAGGTGGAAAAAAACCTCCACGTCTGTCCCAAGTGCAATTACCACTTCCGAATATCAGCAAGGAAAAGGATAGAGATGGTATTTGATGAAGGTTCCTGCACCTACCTTTCCGAGGATCTTGAAGCGACAAACCCTCTTTCCTTCAGAGACACAAAGAAATACAGCGACCGTCTGAAAGATGCCAAGAAAAAAACTGAAAGCAAAGACGCCATAGAACTTGTTGAGGGTACAATAAACTCTGTTCCTGCCGTTGCGGCTATCTTCAACTTCGAATTTATGGGCGGCAGCATGGGCTCCGTTGTTGGGGAAAAGATCACAAGGGCCATAGAGAGGGGACTGGAGACAAAAAAAGGGGTCATCATCTTCTCATCCTCAGGTGGGGCAAGGATGCAGGAAGGCATATTCTCCCTTATGCAGATGGCAAAGAGCAGTGCCGCCCTGGCCAGGCTTAAAAAGGCAGGCATTCCCTACCTCTCAGTACTTACAGATCCCACATATGGTGGTGTGACAGCAAGTTTTGCCATGCTTGGAGATGTCATACTGGCAGAGCCAAAGTCTATGATAGGCTTTGCAGGCCCCCGCGTTATAGAACAGACTATAGGGCAAGCCCTTCCGGAAGGCTTCCAGAGAGCAGAATATCTTCTTGAGCATGGAATGGTAGATATAATCGAGGAGCGAAAAGACTTAAAGGAAACCCTTTCAAAACTTCTTACAATGCTAGGCAGCAAAGGCTCAAACTCTTAAGAAAATACGTCTCAAGCATATCAAACCTTGCTATATGCTACAAGGAAGGAAATACGGCCCTGAGCTGATTCGGCGAAGGCACAACACCTCCACTTACCAGCCTCTCCAGAAAGATCTCTCTTTTTACCCCATAGGCCCCGAAAGATTTAAGATGTTCAGTGGGCAGCTGGCAGTCTATAAGCTCAAATTGATAAGATTCAAGTAGGCGCGCCAGGCTGACAAAGGCGACCTTTGATGCATCGCTTACACGGAAAAACATAGACTCCCCGAAAAAGCATCTGCCGAGACTGACGCCGTAAAGCCCCCCCGCCAGTTCTCCTCCATGCCATGCTTCTATTGAGTGTGCATGACCCAGATCAAAAAGTCTTCTGTAGGCACCTTTCATCTCTTCCGTTATCCACGTACCCTCTACGCCATTTCGGCGAGCCTCAGCGCAGCCTTCGACAACATCGTCAAAGGCCCTGTCTATGCTAAGATTAAAACGTCCGCTGCGTATCGTCTTTTCCAGACTACGAGAAACTTTTATACTTGAAGGGTCTATGACATAGCGGGGGTCAGGAGACCACCACAGTGTGGGGTCGTCCTCGTTAAACCATGGGAATATCCCAGATGAATATGCGAGAAGAAGTCTTTCCGCGCTCAGGTCACCTCCTACTGCAAGGAGACCATCCTGTTCTGAGTATGAAGGCGGAGGAAATAAAAGCTCCTCCTCAAGCCGGAATACGGGCATGCTCAGCTTTTAAAGTCAAAGGTAAGCTTATTGCCCCTGCATCCAATTTTGACGGCACCGCCCTTTTCAAGGGCCCCGAAGAGTATCTCCCTGGACATCCTGTCCCCTATTTCGCTTTCTATGAGACGTGAAAGTGGACGGGCCCCATTGAGGGGATCGTAACCGCGCCTTGCGAGACATTTCCTTGCACCGGGCGTAAGAGAAATACCCACATTCCTTTCTTCAAGCCTGCCAGCAAGTTCTTTGATGAATTTATCTACAACGCTGATCATCACCTCTTCACTCAAGGGGCTGAAGGAGATAATGGAGTCAAGGCGGTTACGGAATTCCGGAGAGAAGGTCTTTTCAACGGCCCTGCTTACACTGCCGGCAACCGGTGAGCCGAAGCCTATAGGCGTGGCGCTCATCTCCCTTGCACCTACATTGGATGTAAGTATGAGAATTACATTTCTGAAATCGGCGCGTTTCCCGTTATTGTCGGTAAGACTGCCATGGTCCATTACCTGCAGGAGTATATTGAAGAGATCCTCGTGGGCCTTTTCTATCTCATCAAGTAGCAATACAGCGTACGGGTGCTTTTGAACGGACTCTGTAAGAAGTCCACCCTGCTCAAAACCCACATATCCGGGAGGGGCGCCGATAAGTCTTGAAACAGCGTGTTTTTCCATGTACTCGCTCATATCAAAGCGCAAGAATTCTACTCCCAGGTTTAAAGCAAGCTGCCTTGCCACCTCTGTCTTGCCTACCCCTGTGGGACCGGTAAAGAGAAAGGCACCTACCGGCTTTTCCGGACTGCCCAGCCCGGCCCTTGCGCGCAGTATGGAGCTGCTGAGTGCATCTATAGCAGCATCCTGTCCGAAGACTCTTTTCTTTATGTCGCGATCAAGCATCTTTATCCGTTTCTTGTCGTTACGTGAGACCTGCCGTGATGGTATCCTGGCTATCTTTGATACTACAGTTTCAATATCGGCAACAGTGACCTTACGCCTCTTTCTTTTACCCAGCCTGAGGAAGGAGCCTGCTTCATCTATGACATCGATGGCCTTGTCCGGCAGGTGCCTGCCATGGATATACCTTGAAGACAGGTCTGCCGCGGCATAAAGCACCTCATCATCAAGCTTTATGCCGTGGTGCTTCTCATATGGCAATCTAAGCCCCTTAAGGATATCGGCGGTCTCCTCAACAGTGGGCTCCACTACATCTATTTTCTGGAAACGCCTGGAAAGTGCGCGGTCTTTTTCAAAAAAGCTGCGGTACTCTTCATAGGTGGTAGATCCTATACATCGCAGATCACCGCCGGAAAGAACAGGTTTTAATACATTAGAGGCATCCATAGAACTGCCGCTTACGGCTCCTGCCCCGACGATTGTATGGATCTCGTCTATAAAAAGAATGGTGCCGATCTTCTTCTTAAGCGCTGCAAGTACGGCCTTCAGGCGCTCCTCAAAGTCCCCCCTGAACTTAGTCCCCGCAAGCAGTGCGCCCATATCGAGGGAGTATATACCTACCCCTTCAAGCTCTTCCGATGCCTCCCCATTAAACATCTTAAGGGCAAGGCCTTCAGCAAGGGCCGTTTTGCCAACACCTGGTTCTCCCACAAAGATAGGGTTGTTCTTCCGCCTTCTGCAAAGCACCTGCATAGTCCTTTCCAGTTCAGCCTCACGTCCGATAAGGGGATCTATATTCCCTGCCCTGGCCTCTTCAAGAAGATCTACGGTAAAGCGCTTCAGGGGGTCTATATGCACCTTCTTTCTCGTTTTTCCCTGATCTTCTCTGGGCAGGACATCCTTCCTGTCATCAAGGGGTTTCTCAAGTCCACCGTCAAGGCCCTCAGGCGGATGGGATATAGACTTGAGGAGTTTCAGCTTTGAAAGCCCATGTATCTCCAGGAGGTGAAGGGCGTGTGAGTTCTTCTCTTCCATAAGGGCTGCAAGAGCATCTCCTATATCCACCTCATCCCTTCCTGAAGAGTTCATATGCAGAACGACCCTTTGTAATATGCGGTGCATACCAACGGTCTGTTCTGGAACATCTTCTTTATCAGCAGGTATCTGTTCAAGGTGATTTTCAAAATAGTCTTCCAGCATCACCTTCAGGGATTCAATATCAAGGCCGCAATCAGTGATAATTTCACGTCCCATATCGTCGTGGAGAATTGCATAGAGAAAGTGCTCGGCAGAGACATATTCGTGGTGTCTCCGCATGGCTTCCCGGACTGCAAGGGAAAGGGCTATCTGCAGGTCTTTACTAAACATCAAATCTCCTCCATAGAGCATTTCAAGGGGAAAGACTCTCTTTCCGCCATGGAATGCACCTTCTCAACCTTTGTCTCTGCCACCTCAAACGGGTATATTCCGCATAAGCCATGCCCCTTCAGGTGTACACTTAACATTATGTTGTTTGCCTCTGCACTTGACTTATTGAATATATTTTCCAGTATGTTCACTACAAACTCCATGCTGGTGTAATCATCGTTATGGATAAGCACCTTGTATCGCCTTGGCATTGCTTGTTTTTGCCTGGTATCTGTTGAGATGCCTGAATCGCCAAATAGTTCCTCATCTGACACGAACAAAACTCCTGCTTAACATTTTCTCAGCATTCCTTTTCAGGAGTAGCTTTAGGCTTTTTTTCTTTATTTACAAGTATCTCTACCCTTGATATGCGTCTTTCGTCGGCCTCTGAAATGGTAAAAGACATATTTCCATAGTCTATTTTTTCGTTCACGGCAGGGATCTTATTGAGCATGTGAGCAAGGAAACCACCAAGGGTATCGAAATCTTCCTTGGGTATCTCAATGCCCAGTTTCTCCGAAAGCTCATCGATATCCATCCTGGCATCGACAAGGTATCGCCCCTCCCCTGCCTCAAGAAACTCCTCTTCTTCCAGATCATACTCGTCCTGAATATCACCTACTATCTCCTCAAGGATATCTTCAATGGTGATAAGTCCAGAGGTACCACCATACTCGTCTACAACGGTTGCAATATGAACCCTCTGCTTCTTCATCTCCTTAAGGAGGTCGCTTATTATCTTCGTCTCAGGAACAAAGAGAGGCTGCCTCATGAGATCGGCAAGCTTTATATTTTCCCCCTTGTTGACCCAGAATCTAAGAAGGTCCTTCGCATAAACCACACCTACTACCTTATCGATTACACCCTTATACACAGGAAGTCTTGAGTGCCCGGCATCAACGACAAGCTTGGCTACATCCTCTACAGGAGACCCCACCTCAAGGGCCTGGATGTCCGTTCTGGGCACCATTATCTCCCGGGCAACGATGGTCTTCATTTCAAAGATGCGGTGGATCATCTCGTTTTCATCTTCATCAAGGACACCCGTTTCCTGCACCGTGTCTATTATGGTCTCCAGGTCTTCCTGAGTCACCTTTTTCCACCACATACCAGATGTTAGCCTGTATATAAGTGAAAAAATTCCTTTGTTATTTTCCTTGTCCAATCCTTACTCCTTTATACGAAAAGTTGAAACAGAAACAGTGTGATTAAAAAGCCCAAAAGTGCACCTGCAACGACCTCTCTCTTTTTATGTATACCTAAAAGCAGCCTGCTGTGGCTGACCATAAGTGCCAGTGCAAGAGTCAGCAGGATTACAAACGGCTCCTTCACGATCAGGCTTACAGCCGTCCAGGCGGAAAAGGCAAGGGCAGAGTGGCCGCTGGGCATGCCTCCGTGAAGTGGCGTGCCCTTGCCCAGGTGCGACTTCATCAGGACAACTGCAACGACAACGAGAATAAGCGCAATGAGCGTGACCTGTGCAGGTGAACGCTTCAGGTATTCAAAAGAGAAGCCTGCATAGCCTAAAACAGGCCCTGATAAAATTGTGTATCCCATAACAATCGCACCTACTGAGGCTATAAGAACGCCCCCTGCGGCAAGATCTTTAATGATCTTTGCCAGAGGGTGATACTCTTCGTGGATAAGATCTATAGTCACCTCAATAGCCGTATTTACTATCTCGGCAAAAAGCACCAGAGTTATGGATACAATTAGCAGCACAAACTCGGTACGGCTCACATCCAGAAAAAGACTCAAAAGCAGCACAAGGACAGCAACAAGGAAGTGAACCTTCATATGTTTTTGTGTCTTGGCGGCGTAGAGGATGCCCTCTATAGCGCAGTTCAGGCCTTCAAACCAGTTTTTCGGCTTCATATTTGCCTATGCCACTTTCGCGGCTATTTCCCGCTCCTTTGCCTCCATTTCGGCCATCATCTCCCCGCCCTGCTCATGGTCATAAGCATGGAGGTGCAAAATGCCATGGATAAGAAGAAAAAGCAGCTCATCCCAGAGACTGTGCCCTCTTTCCTCTGCCTGTCTTTTTGCTGTATCTATGGAGATAACTACATCGCCAAGAATCTCCTCATGGAGATCCCCAAAGTCACCCTCGCGCATGGCAAAGGCAATAACGTCTGTGGGGCGATCGATATTGCGGTAGTCGGCGTTGATCTGCCTTATCTCTTCATCACCGGTAAGGAGGATGCTGAGTTCGGCATCACTGGAACCTAAAAGGTCAAGTATCGCCCTCGCCTTCCTTGCGACCTCGCTCTTTCTTATCCCCTTCCAACGACTTCTTGTCTCCAGTAGTACTTTCATTTTTCTTAGCATCCCCTCCTTTAACTACCGGCTCAGGGTAGTCTATCCTTGCATGGAATACACCATTTAGTATCCGGTTAAAACTTTCTGCTATGAGGTTGATATCCTTAAGGGTAAGCTCACATTCATCTAGCTGGCCATCTTCGAATATATTCCCTATGATCTTCTTGACAGCACCCTTTATGCGGGCCGGTGTAGGATCCTGTATAGTCCTTGTCGCAGCCTCAACGGCATCAGCAAGCATGACAAGGCCCGCCTCCTTGGTCTGAGGCTTCGGTCCGGGATAGCGGAAGTCCTTCTCATCCACGGAATGAACATCGGGGTCTTCCTGGTCCTTGGCCTTACTGTAAAAATAGGATATGAGGTTGGTCCCGTGATGCTGCGGGATTATCTCCGTCAGCCTTTTTCCCAGCTTATGCTCCCTTGCCAGCTCTATCCCGTCCTTTACATGCCCTATAATAATAAGGCTGCTCAGGCTCGGCGCAAGCTTGTCATGCGGGTTCTTTCCGCCTCTCTGATTTTCGTAAAAATACTGCGGTTTTTTCATCTTCCCTATGTCATGGTAGAGAGCGCTCACCTTTGCAAAAAGAGAGTTTGCATTAATGGCTTCCGCTGCATTTTCAACAAGGTTTGCAAGTATCCAGCTGTGATGGTAGGTACCTGGCGCCTGAGTAATAAGCTCTTTCATCAGGGGATGATCCATACTTGCGAGTTCAAGAAGTTTAAAATTTGTTGTATAGCCGAAGATAGCTTCGACAATCGGTATAACTCCAGTTACTACGATCCCGGAAAGCACTCCTCCGGAGAGCGCAAAAAGCATATTAAAAAGGACTTCCTTACTAAACAGTTCACCGTAGGCTAGTCCAAATATCAAAACTATTGCTATGTTTACAGCACCGACATAGAAGCCTGCCTTGATGAGTGAAGACCTGTTCTTACAGTGCCTCACCATGTGGGCGCCGGTGATACAGCCTGCGAAGGTATATATCCCGAATATCAGGCTGTCTTTCATGATAATGGCAACCATGAGACTGAGTACTACAGAAAATATTATTGCAATCTCTGAATTAAGGACTATCCTGACAAGCATTGCCCCGGCAGCGGCGGTCACCAGATATTGGTATGAAACAGCCGGGATATGCGGAAAGGCCCTGCCCAGCGCCTCCGTAACAGGGATGGTCATCCTTGCAAGTAGCAGTGTTAAAACAAAAAGGATGCCGGTAAATACAATATCTTCCAGATTCAGCCTTACCTTGCGTATATTCTCCACGGAAAAATGGTAGACGAGAAAGAGAATAAACGACACAAGAAAGACAAGCCCTAAAAGCCTCAAGTAACTTACCATGGGCCTGTTTTGCTCCGAGAGGGCGTTCAGTATCATCACCTGCTCTTCGGTAATACGCTCACCTTCCCTGAGTATCATCTCACCTTCTTTCAGATGGAAGAATACGGAGCTTACCTCCTCTGCCGCCTTTTCTTTACGTGCTTCTGTTTCATTTTTATTAAATGTCAGATTTGCTGTGATAAGGCCAGATGCCCATAATGAAAAGACAGCGGCACTTTTTTTGCCAAACAGTTTTTTTGAGGAAAGTATCTGCTCTTTCGCACCCTCCCTGGCCTCTGCAAGATCATAAAGGCTGGAAAAATTTGTCTCCAACCTCTCCTGCTGGTTTTTCACATTACGGATAATGATACCCGTTTCCTTAGCCGCAGACAGGGCTTCGATGGAGCTGACTACCCCTTTGGACATTATGGGTACGACAACAAGTTTCAGCTTGTCTTCAAGAGCACCAGCGAAGCCCATAGTCTCTACCAACTCAAAGTCCACCTTTTTAACGGGTATACCTAGTACCTCCTGGAAAGCGGCAAATCTTTCCCCCCTGGATTCCTCAAGGTAGGCGGAAACTATTTCATCAGCATTGACTCTTTCCTTTAGGGAGAGCTTTTCTTTGGCTATATACTCACCGGCCCTGTTCTCGATCTCGTCGAGGTCGCTGCGCATCCCGAGAAAAGCATTCTCGATACGACCCTTGATCTCCCATGCCGCCGTCTCATCCAGGTCATATGCATCGGGTGAAAGCCCTCTTGCTTTTTCACGTTTTTTTTGCGTCGACAAGGTATCTTCTACAAGAGCGTCTTCTGCCACCTTTATGTTTTGACGTGCAATGTCCCCGGGATTGTACTTGAACACCGAGGTGCTAAGCTTTGGTGAGAGTATTAATGCCGACAAAATAGAAACGACTATAAGGATGGTCCTTTTCTGCCATACCGCAGCAGCTGGATACATGTTAGGCACTTGAGGGCCTGGGAAAGCACCCATCTTGGCAGCAGCAGGCTCTTTCTTCGAGAGTTTTTGCTTTATTTTTACAGGCTGTTTTTCGTCTTTATCCATCATGTACGTCTCGCTGTCTGCCTCTTTTCATAGGCATTGATGATATCCTGCACAAGGCGGTGCCTTACAACGTCCTTATCGGAAAAGTGGACAAATGAAATGCCTTCGATGGGCTTCAAAAGTTTCTCACTCTCCACAAGGCCCGAGACCTTATCCTTAGGCAGGTCTATCTGTGTCACATCTCCCGTGATGACGGCCTGTGATTTTCTTCCCAGCCGCGTAAGGAACATCTTCATCTGCTCCGATGTGGTGTTTTGTTCCTCGTCAAGTATGACAAATGATTTGGCAAGGGTTCTGCCCCTCATAAAGGCTAGTGGAGCCACCTCTATGATGTCCCGCTCCATCATTTCCTTCACCCGCTCGAAGGCAAGCATGTCGTTAAGTGCGTCATAGAGGGGCCTGAGATAGGGGTTTACCTTTGCCACAAGGTCTCCCGGCAGAAAACCGAGCTTTTCACCCGCCTCTACTGCTGGACGTGTCAGGATTATGCGCTCCACCTCTTCCCTCTGGAGGGCGGCCACAGCCATAGCGATAGCAAGGTAAGTCTTTCCAGTACCTGCCGGGCCGATACCGAATACGATATCATTCTTCCTTATTGCGTCGGTGTAGTGTTTCTGGTTGATGCTTTTGGGGGAGATCACCCGCTTTTGGGGCGATACGTAGATATTCTCTACAAAGATCTCCCTAAGTGAGGTGCCGGGCTTATCCTTTAGAATAGAAGCGCCCCGCTCAACGTCGAAGGGGCTGAGACGGTAACCATTAGATTGAAGGTCGGAAAGAGAATTCAGGAGTGCTGCTACTTCACGCACATCGTGGTCTGAACCAGTTATTGTCACACCCGTCCCTACGCCGCTCAGCTTTACTGGAAAAAATTTTTCTATAAGCCTGAGATTTGAATGGTGTTCACCGAACAGGGATTGGGCCAAGCTGTTATCTTTAAAGTCTATCTCCAGCTTAGACCCCTCATTGTCAGATTCCAAAAAGGTTTTATAGCCTCCCTACAGGTTAATACGGGTCTCCCTGCTCAATATGAGCAGGAAGAAGTAAGAGTGGGAATTTTAGCACTATTGATGGGGTGGTGCAAGATTTTTGACAGGGAAGAAAAACTTGCCCTTCTGATTCAAGTAAATATCGTTTTATAGTAATATAGAGAAAAAAGACAGAGAAGATATTTTTTTCGAGTTGTTTTCTATCGAGGTACAAGTTTTTCGTTGATGATAAAGTTAAATATTGCATCTGCCGCTATTTTATTTGCTCGACCATTAGGGTGTCCATCCACCATAGAAACGGCAAAGTCCTCATTTGGCCATTTTACATCTTCAACTAGATTCAACACTCTAAACCCGCTTTTTCTTCCATAAGCTGAAACAAGATCGTAAAAATCCTTTAAGGGGGTTTTATTAGTAGTGCCCCAAAGAACTAGAACCGCGGGGATGTTTTGTGATCTGGCAATCTGACCAATCCTGTACATAGACTGCCTTGTACGCTGCCAGCCTTCAGCAGAGGGAGAATACATCATTTTTATTTTGTTAAGCTCGCTCCTCAAGCCCATCACGGTCAAAAGTTTATGATATTTATATAGAAGAAAAAGGTAAAAGTGGGATTTCTTGGTCAACCATCTATCAATATTCTCTGGAAGTGGTAATGCATAGTTGCCAAAGTTGTACCTTCTTGCCCTGTCCTTTGCCCACCTGTGTGGCATGGCAACTTCATAAGAAGCATTCATCAGAGGTGCATCATTTTCCACAGTATACTGCAATATAAGAATATCAGGTTTATAGGCCAGGCCCTGATACCCTTCTCTAGACAAATTTGGGCGTGTATAAGGAAATGGCCCCCTGTTGAGTAATATATTGAGTTCTTCAGGGGTGTTGATACCTGAAAACCCGGTATTAATTACTTCATACCTCTTAACGATCAAGCCTTCATTTATAAGGATTTCCAGCCTCCTCGAAAAGGTCTCCTCTTTCATGATTGCCTGTCCGGCAGCAATAGAATCTCCCAGAACCAGGATTCTTCTAACACCGGGCTCTTTTGCAATCCTAACACCTGTCAGCCTTGGGATATCATCATCTCTCCTCTCAGCTTTTGGATGAATGGGCACATCTGCATAGCGATCATAAATACGGGCAAAAATCTCGGCGGCAGAGAAAAAAAAGGCAAGACTGAAGAGGGAGATTGCAAGGCCTAAGGAAATATTCTTAAATTTAATATTCATGCTGTAGTCTTTTTATATATAAGCGTACACATCTAAGGCAATTTCAGCTCAAATACTGAACAGTATACCCCCCCCTTTTTTGAAACATCAGGGGATTTTGCAAGTCATCTAATAAGATCACCTATTCTGGAAAAACGAATCCTCTTTTTTCCCCTGTCCCAGGACCAGTAAAGAATAAAAGCCTTGCCCTTTATATCATTTAAATTGACTGTGCCCCAGAAACGACTGTCATGGCTGTTATCCCTGTTATCACCCATGACAAAGACTTCACCCTCGGGAACATCAAATGGTCCAAAGTTCCTTCCTTTTTTAAAACCAAAAAATGAAGTGTCGCTAGCCCTGAAAACAGTGTAATGCTCATCTGTAGATTGTTCGTTTATATATACAATCTTATTTTTGACCTCAACCTTGTCCCCACCTACTGCTATAACCCGCTTGATAAAATCCTTACTCTTATCTTCAGGGTACCTGAACACAATGATGTCACCCCGTTGTGGCTCAGCAAAGGTAACAATTTTTTTATTTAAAACAGGTATTTTGATGCCATATCTAAACTTGCTCACCAGGAGGTGGTCTCCAACGAGCAGCGTATTCTCCATGGAACCGGAAGGGATCTTGAATGCCTGAACCACAAAGGTCCGGATAAAAAGAGCAAGAACAACAGCTATAAGAATAGCTTCTGTATACTCTCTGACTGTAGACTTATTTAGAAATGGCATGACCCTGTCACGTGCCCTGACAAGGCGCTCTTCTTTTGCAAGAGTGTCCTTAGGATTACCATTAGCTATTGCAGTTTCCAGTGCTATTATGTCCGACTCAAGGAGGCGAATTTTATCTTCACCTACCTTCTTTATTTTTTTCTTAATAACAGACTTTGTCTTTTTGATCTCAAACTCTGCCTCTTTCATTATCTTTTCAATAGCTTTTTGTTTCTTTTTTTCAGACATTTACGCTAAACTCCTCAATCTATCTTTAAGGCTGCCAGGAAGGCCTCCTGGGGGACTTCCACGCGACCTACCTGCTTCATTCTCTTTTTACCGGCTTTTTGTTTTTCAAGGAGTTTTCTCTTCCTTGAAATATCACCGCCATAGCACTTTGCTGTAACATTTTTCCTAAGGGCCTTAACTGAGGCCCTTGCAATGACCTTTGTCCCGATTGCAGCCTGTATTGCCACCTCGAACATCTGGCGAGGTATAAGTTCCTTCATCTTATCAGCAATCTCCTTGCCACGGTAGAAGGCCTTGTCTCTATGAACTATCAGTGAAAGGGCATCTACTACTTCAGCGTTGATCAGGATATCGAGTTTTACCAGGTTGGAACGCCTGAAGTCGGCCATTTCATAATCAAGAGAGGCGTAGCCTTTAGATGTCGATTTCAAGCGATCATAAAACTCCATAACCACTTCATTCAAGGGCAATTCATACTCTACAATCACCCTGTCGCTGGAGAGATATTTGATATCAAGCTGTACCCCCCTCCTCTCCTGGCAAAGCGCCAGTATGGAGCCTACATAGTCACCGGGTGTATGGATGCTGGCAATAATGAAGGGCTCCTCAATATAGTCTATCTCCTGTGCCGGTGGAAGGTCAACGGGGTTTTGAATGGTAAGCACCTCCCCTTTGACGGTCTTAACATTATAGGCCACGCTCGGAGCGGTAGTCAAAAGGTTGAGGTGAAATTCCCTCTCCAGGCGCTCCTGTATGATCTCCATATGCAGCAGGCCAAGAAAGCCGCACCTGTAACCGAAACCAAGGGCCACAGATGTCTCGGGTGAATATGTAAATGATGAGTCATTCAGTTTAAGTTTCTCAAGGGCATCCTTGAGGTCTTCGTACTGGTTCGTATCTATAGGATAAAGACCGCTGAACACCATAGGCTTTAACTCTTTAAAGCCGGGAAGCGGTGTATCGGCAGAGTTCTGCTCATCGGTAATGGTATCACCCACCTTGGTATCATTCAGCTCTTTTATACCTGCAATGACATAACCGACGTCACCGGAAGAAAGGCTGTCCATCTTGCGCATATTGGGATAAAAGGCCCCCACCTCTATAATATCAAAGGCCTTGTCAGTTGCCATGAGCTTGATCTTTGTTCCCCTCTTAAGGCTGCCGTCAAAAACCCGGATCATCATGATGACCCCCTGGTAGGTGTCATACCATGAATCAACGACAAGGGCCTTTAAAGGCCTTGATATCTCACCTGACGGCGGCGGTATCCTGTGCACTATGGCCTCAAGGATTTCTTTTGTCCCTATACCTGTCTTTGCGCTGGCCTCGATAGCGTCGGAGGCGTCAAGACCTATCACCTCTTCTATCTCATCTTTTACGCGCTCAGGTTCGGCGCTGGGGAGGTCTATCTTATTGAGTACAGGGATGATCTCAAGATCATTATCGAGGGCAAGATATACATTGGCCAGGGTCTGCGCCTCTACACCCTGAGAAGCATCGACGATAAGCAGCGCTCCTTCACATGCGGAAAGGCTTCTGGAAACCTCATAGCTGAAATCAACATGGCCCGGAGTATCGATGAGGTTCAGCGTATAGGTCTCTCCGTCATCAGCTTTATAGCTGAGCCGTACCTGCTGGGCCTTGATGGTAATACCGCGCTCACGCTCAATGTCCATCTTGTCCAGGAGCTGTTCCTTCATCTCCCTCTCAGTAACAGCACCGGTATACTCAAGGAGCCGGTCCGCAAGTGTTGATTTCCCGTGATCGATATGGGCGATTATAGAGAAGTTTCTGGTATTATTCTGTGTGCTCATCAAGGGTTCCACCGGTATAATGAAATAGCTCCGAAAGGCCAGTATGGCATATTGAATGCTCCGTTTAAGAGGGCTAAGATTAGCCTAAAAAACCCCATTTTGTCAAAGGAAATAAGGTTATAACAAGATGAGTACAATACCAGCTAGCATCAGCATTGCACCTGCCAATCTGTCCTTTATGTCAGATTCCTTAAAAAGAAAAAACCCGGATAGCACGCTAAAGATCATACTGCTGCGTTTTACAGAGATCATATAAGGCACCTCTATTAACGCAATAGCTGCAAAATGACTTAATATCATCAAGCCGAAAGCGACTCCTATCATAATAAAAAGCACGGGCCGCCTGCCTACCTTCGAAATCTCATCCCGACGCAGCATAAAGACAAAGGGAGTCATAGTTGCAGATATAAGCAAGGTGTATATAACTGCAAAAAATAGTGGTGATGAATGCTGCAGTGCGATCTTTCCAAGATTGGCTGTAATACTGTATATCATTGCCACGCCTATCATCATAAGTGAACCCCTTTCCCTGGCTATGGCCTTAAATGGGGCAAAGAGGCCTTCCCTGCGGCTTTTCAGGTTGAGCATATAAGCACCAAAGGCAATGAGCATGATACCGGCAAGTCCTGATAAATCAGGAAGCTCGCCCAAAAACAGGAAGGACGTCACTATAAGAAATACCGGAGTCAGCGCAAGAAATGGGATTGTAAGGGACAGGGGAGATACCTTTATGGCCTGCATATAAAGAAGAATAGCTGCGATCTCCAGCGGGATAGCAACAAGGGTGACTATCCAGAAGGTGGAGTCAAGGACAGGTATTTCGATAAATGGAAGTATTAAGAGCAGGAACGGCGCTGCAAATACCCACCTTACCCAGGCAACAACAAATGAGCCTGACTCCTTCAGCGCCACCTTGGAAAGGGTGTCTGTTATCGAGAGGCCTATGGCTGATGCAAGAGCTAGATAGAACCAGAGCAATAAAAATCCTTATTTTACAATCTGTTTATCAAAGCAGGAAGTTCCCCAATACCATCTATGTAAAAGTCAGTCCCTGAGAGCTGCTCTTTAGTCCTGTAACCGTAAGTAACAGAAACGGTCGTGACACCTGCCGCCTTCCCTGCCCCTACATCGGCCTCACCATCACCGACTATCATTGTCTCTTCAGGGGTGACACCGAAATATCCCATCATCTTTAGAATCGGGGCAGGCGAAGGTTTCTTATCGCTGGCGCTGTCACTGCCATATATCTGCCCGAAGTAAGGGGCAAGCCCCAGCTCTGACAGTATTTTTTTTACAAGCTCTTCACGTTTATTGGATATGACGCCCATACTTTGAGGAGCCAGTTCTTTCAAGGCGTCCTCCACCCCATCATAGACAAGAGTATAATCAAGAAGATGCTCTCTATAGTAGTCCATGAATCGCTCAACTGCTTCATCTAGAAAACAGGCCTTGTTTTCAGCAACAAGACAAGAAATTAGTCCTGAGATGCCGCCGCCTAAAAGCGCTCTGATTGCATCATCGCTCTGGCCATCCAGGCCTATAGGCTTTACAGCATAATTTACGGCATTTGCTATATCGCTCACTGAGTCTATGAGCGTACCGTCGAGATCAAAGATAATAAGTTTAATCAGCATGGGATAATGATAAGGCTGCATATGGCAAAAGCCAAAGGGTTTTTGAAAAAGAGGGGCAAAAGTACTGCTCACCGCCTAGAAAAGGGGGCATCCTGACAACTTTTCATGAGGATCCGATATTAGAATGGATGCGTTCTCTCTAATAACACTTAAACACGGAGAGAGGCAGTTTTGTTGCCTTCCTGCTGTAAAGGCTCCCTGGTACTCATACCCTGACGAAGTAACTCTTGCCGGCCCCGCATATGGGACAGATCCAGTCGTCGGGCAGGTCTTCCAGTGTGGTGCCGGGTGCTACATTTATCACATTGTCACCTGTTTCTTCATCGTAAATGTATCCGCACTCTGCACATTCATGTTTCCCCATAAACATCCCCCTGTTTTTTCCTTAAATCGAGCAGGTCATTGCCGCTGCGATATCTTCACATCCTGCCGTTATGGCAGTAACGTCCCTAAAGCCCATATCTACAAGCGCCTTTGCTGCAAGGATCGCCCTCCCCCCCTTTGCACAGTGTATCAATATAGACCGGTTTTCATCCTGAGTATGGGAGCTTATCTTCATCTCCAGCAGTCCTCTTGGGATATTTATAACTCCCGGGATCGACTTCTCGATATGCTCCGATGGTTCCCTGACGTCTATAAACAATACGTCCTTTTGCCCAGTCGCAAATTTTGCGCCATCTTCTGCGGAAAGTGTCTTTACAGATTCCATTGCTTTACCCACGAGTTCTTCAACGGTTTTTAACATGCCTTGTCTCCTTATGTACAAGTTACATTCGGCCTTTGAGTGTTCAGCTATCAACGCTTTTTATTGCAGGCATCATATAAAACTACAAATATGAATATCTTACATAAAAACTATAGCACATAGATTTACCGAGGAAAACAGGAAAAGAGACAATAAATTTTAGTGAATCGATTTCATGAAAGACACATCGAAACATTATAGAGGAGGCAAAATGACGCACTACACTATAATCACAGCTAATGAGACAAAGGAAAGGGCTCACAACATAGCCACGGACGATACGGCGGGCTTATTAAGGGTTTTGTCCCGTGATATCGATATGGAGGGCGGTGATAGTTTGCACCTTTTCAGGCTCCATGAGGCGGAAACAGATGAAAGAGAGGATTGGGCGGCCAGCCTCGATGATGAGGACCTGGCGCACTGAGACTTATCCAGTCTCCCCCCGGGCAGGCAGATCGTCAAAACTGCCCTCTTCCCTTGCTTCACAGGTTTCATACTGGATATCTCCCTTAGTCTCCCATTCCTCCAGCAGAAGATAGAGGCTGTCATAGTCCCCGGTGGGTGGGATGTCGACTGAAAAAAAGCGTTCGTTCACCTGTACGGATTCTGCACCATAGCCTTTGAAGGACGCAATAAATTTAGCCATATCTTTGGCAGGTACTTTTTCAGCAAAAAGAACGCGCAGCGTCCTGTTACCGCTACGTCCATGGACCTTGCGGATATTTCGAATGCTGCCGTCAGGCTCAGGGCTTGCTACAACACAATCCCCCCGGTTGAGGTCATAGGAATAGCAGGGAATGCTTTTAAGTACGTAGATGTCATTACCCAGCGGAAGACCCCACATGGTCTCACCATCTATGGCCCAGTGATTTGGAAGGTCTACATAGACCTCTACAAGTTTTTCTGTCTTATTTTTCTCTTTCATCTTATTTCATTCTTCTACCAGGTGTCTTTTTATTGTGAAGAAGGCCCAGGTAGCGATTAATCGGGTTGGAGCGGGATAAGAAAGAAACGGGTAGTTTTTTTCTGACACCAAGCTCTCTTAATTGGCGTAATATTAGCTTGTTGTTTCTATCGACTGACAATCCTTCGCGAAGCACCTTTACGGCTTGCGCCTTCTTTCCACCTGCCAGGTATACCTCTGCAAGGTTCTGGTAGTACAGAGGGATTAATTTCTGGCGTCTGAGTGCCCGAAGGCAATGTTTTTCTGCAACACTTAAGTCTCCGTTGGCTCTGGCAGTTGCAAGCCCAAGAAATGAGAGTGCTGCCGTATTTCTCCCGTGTTCCTGAATGATTTTTTCAAAATGAAATACCGCATCTATAGCTGCACCTTCTTTAAGAAGTGCAATACCCTCCTCCACAAGTTCTTTGGTTTTATCTGAGACCATCTTCCCTCCTCTCTTCTTTTAGGGGGCCATAAAAAAATGCCTTGATCTTTGTATGAAGCTCCTGATGAATGATATAGAGTGCCGGTGTAAGGAGCAGAACTATTGCAGTGGAAAATAGTATACCATAGCCCAGGGATATGGCCATAGGGACGAGAAACCTTGCCTGTATTGATTGCTCGAATATCATGGGAGCCAGCCCGAGAAAGGTAGTTAAAGATGTTAACATTATAGGCCTGAACCTGCGCCTTGCCGCCAGATATGCCGCCTCATAAGGAGTTTTCCCTTCCTCTCGCAGCAATTGATTTGCAGTAAGGACAAATACAAGACCACCGTTTATAACGATGCCGCATAGTGCGATCATGCCGAAGATACTGGTCATGCTCAGGGCATAACCCATTATGATATGGCCGAAAAGTGCGCAGACAAGGCCAAAGGGTATACTGATAATAACCATTATAGCCTGGGCATAACTTCTAAAAGGTATGGCCAGAAAACAAAAGATACCTGCCATGGTAAAGGCAAGTCCAGTTGCGATATCACTTAGGGACTTGCGCTGCTCTCTCTGGCGTCCTTCAAAAGAGTATTTAAGGCCAGGATATGTGGCAACAAGTTCCGACATATAGCCACTTTCTTTAAGGCTGGCAATCACTTTATTCTCGTTGGTCTGCCCCTGAATAACACTGGCCTTTACGTTTAGCACCCTTTTGCCTTCAACCCTGTCTATTTCCGTATAGGCACGTCCCTTTGTTACCCTGGCAGCCCTCTCCAGTGGTATTTCCCCTCCTTCAGGTGTAAAGACTATAAGCTCTTCCAGGTTGTAGAGGGAGCGTCTTTCTTCCTCGGGCAGCCGAACCATGACCTTAACCTCATCACGCCCTCTTTGCTGGCGAAGAGCCTCGGCACCATAAAAAGAATGTCTCACCTGAGAACCCAGAGACCTTGCAGTCATCCCCATAGAACGACCTTCAGCTGTAAGGTTGAAGTCGAACTGGGGCTTGCCTTTGGCAAATCCGTCATCTATATCAATGACACCGTTATAATTAGCCAACTCAGCTGCAAGATCAGCTGCAGCCGCCTCCAGTGTCACAGGGTCTGGGTGGGTCAACTCCGCATTTATAGCTGCAGAGCCTCCGGGACCGATCACAAAATCAAAAAAAAGCCTCTCCATCCCCGGTATGGCCCCCACCTCTTTTCGCCACTCAATGCTGAACTGGCGTGTAGTGATCTCCCTCTCCGCCTGGGGCACAAGATTGAATGTGACCTGTGCCTTGTTTCCCCCTGATATATCTGTCATCACCCCTTTCAGGATGGCCTGTCCCCCGTTATTTTTTGTGGCACGGTGGCCTCCGTCTTCAACAAGTTTGGCAATACGTCTCACCTCCTCTATGGGTGAACCGAAGGGAAGCTCTATCTGGGCCTTTATGTTGTCTGTCTGTATACGGGGGTGGAATGAGAAATTTATCCACCCGCTATTCCAATAGGAATAAGATACAAGAAGAACAAGGAGTGAAACTAGAGCAGTCATGTATCTTAGGTTTAAACAAAAAGAAAGTATGGGTGAAAAAATTCGATCAATTACCCACTCCAGGCCCTTCGCGCATCTGTCGGGCACAGCCTCCAGCATATCCATAAACCTGCTTCTCTTACGCCTCGGGTAATTAAGATGAGATGGAAGGATATAGAGACACTCCAGAAGTGAGATAAAAAATACCGATATTATGACAGCAGGGAGCACTCCAAAGAAGCGGCCCGTAGAACCTGAGACAAAAAGTAGGGGCAAAAAGGCCAGTATGTTTGTTGAAACGGCTATAACAATAGGTGCCGTCATCTCACGAACACCCTTAACTGCTGCTTCAAGAGGCGACATACCCTGTTGCCTGCGGTAGTAGATATTCTCCCCTACCACTACAGCATCATCTACGACTATACCAAGGGTGATAATATAGGCGAACATGGAGATCATGCTGATGCTTCCACCGGAAAATTTCAGTATTGTAAATGAACCGATTATTGATATGGGAATACCCATGGCTACCCAGAAGGCGAGGCGCGCTTCAAGAAATAGGGCCAGAGTAATAATAACAAGTGCAAGGCCCATTGCACCATTTGAAAGAAGCAGGTCCTGGCGCTGACGATATATCTCCGACCAGTCTCTTTGCACAACCAGCTCTATACCCGGAGGGAAGATCTCTTTAGTGCTATCTATATATTTAAATACAGCCTCAGATATTGCATTCGGCGTCTCATCACCTATGCGGTATACATTGATGAGCGCTGCACGCTTTCCG
The DNA here is from genome assembly GCA_015222755.1 of Pseudomonadota bacterium. Taxonomy (GTDB): domain Bacteria; phylum Desulfobacterota; class JADFVX01; order JADFVX01; family JADFVX01; genus JADFVX01. The sequence continues at coordinate 22,517 of JADFVX010000129.1, forward strand.
TTAAAATATGCTTCTTTTTCTGTATCGGCAAAACCTTCTTTAATTGTGGCTATATCGACGAGCCTCACCTCAGTACCGTCTTTACGGTTAATTACGGAGATATCCTCGAACTCGCCGGCATAATTGCGGCGCTCCTTCGTCCTTAAGAGCACCTCGCCTCCCTTTGTTTTGATACCCCCGGCAGGTATGTCTATAGCCTGCATGCGTATTGCAGCAGCTATGTCGCCCAGCGTCAGTCCGTAGGCCCTGAGGGTATGACGTGGCACCTCGATGCTTATCTCAGGTTCCCTGACACCCCTAAGCTCCACCTGTGTAATATCGGGAAGGTCCGTCATATCATCCCGAACGCGGTTGGCCATATCATAGAGGGCACGCTCATCCATCTCTCCAGTAAGAGCTAGTTTCATTACACTCCGTCTTCTTGTCTGGAGGCTTATGACAGGACGCTCGGCATCTTCAGGCATGGAGCTTATCCGGTCAACAGCACCCTTGATCTCCTGGAGCATATTGTTAGGATCAGCGCCGGTGAGAAGCTCAACGATCACCGTGGCGCGCCCTTCCAGTGCAATGGCGGTTACGCGATCAACATTTTCAAGGGTCCGCACCTCCTCCTCTATGGCCAAAACTATCCCCTCTTCCACCTCCTCAGGGGTGGCGCCGGGATAGGAGACCTTGACAGTGACCATATCAAGGCTAGAGTCAGGGAAGACCTCCTGCGTAATACCAGAGAGGGAGACCATACCGGCGATTATAACGGCCATCATCAGCAGGTTGGCCGCTACGTGGTTGTCTGCAAACCATGACAAGAGGCCTTTTCTTATGTCTTTATGATTACTTATCATATAAGCCTTACAAAGAATTCATGTGCCTTAAGAATCACTTTTTGGCCCCTTTCTTCTTTCCCCACTTCTTGGGCGCTCCCTTTTTATTCACTGGTCTTTCATCACCCGTCCTGAGCTTCATGCCGGGCAGCGGCGTCTGGAGGCGGCTTATGATGAGACGCTCCCCCTCCCCTATATCGGCTGTAAGCAGGAGTTCATTTTTTCTACGCCACTTGACATTCGTCCCTCGAATATCGAGGGTACCGTCTTCTTTAAGTATAAGAAGTCTGTCTCCGTCTGCCAGGGCCTCACGGGGGATGGTATAGACATCATCCATAGTTCCAGCCTCGATCTCAAGTTTTACGAAACTTTCAAGCAGCACCCTGCCCTCGCCCTCCCTGGCCTTGAGATTTAAGGGATCGTCTATCCTTATAAGTATGCGGGCCATCCTTCCTTTTGGGTCAAGACCTGCCAGAAGCTTTTCAACATGTCCCTTGCGGACCACTTCCTTGCCGCGAGATGACCCCAGGACAACTCTTACCTCGGAACCCCTCCGTTCCCTGGATGGAAAAGATATCCTGTCCAGATGGGCAGGGAGAATTGATGCCTGCACCCAGAAATAATCGGTCCCGGCTATTGTTGCTATTTTTGTCTGGCGTCCCACAAACTGGCCAAGTTCTGCATATTCTTCAACGACTACGGCATTAAACGGGACAGTGACAGATGTCTTTTTAAGGTCCAGTTCAGCTGCCGCCAGCCTGCTTTTATCTGCCTCAACCTGCGCCTCAACAATTTTCAGGTGCGGCACCCTGAGGGCAAGGCTTTTATTTGTATCACTGGCTGCATTATCTTTCTCAAAGAGCCGCCATTCCTCTCTGGCTATCAGCTGCTGCCCCTTTTCAATATCCATCCTTGATACTTCCTCGTCAAGGGCGGCCCTTCGCTCCTCTACAAGCAGCTCATATTCGGCAGGGTCTACCTTTACAAGTTCCTCTCCTTTAGCTAAAAGGCCTCCGGGGACAAGTTCTCTATGCTGCCTTATGATCTTTCCTTCAACCTCTGTAGTAATTACTACTTCTCTTGCAGCTATTACCGTACCAGATGCCTCGATATGTATCTGCTCGCTTCCAGGGCTTATCTTGATAGCCTCCACTATAGGGACAATGTGCCTTGGCTTCCTCTTCCTTGTTTTGGGCTTATTGGCATAGAGGGCGTATATTATACCTCCTGCTATGACTATAGCTCCAAGTGGTATTGCCAGTCGTAAAAAAGCTTTATTTCCTTTCATTTAACCCTTCCTCTCCAGTGTCGTGTCGTCGCTAAGAAGTGAACCTCCAAGTGCTCGGTAAAGAAGTATACGGTTTGATATTATAGACCTCTTTTCCGAGATCAGCTTAAGTTCAAGCCTCTGTTTGGTCTGCAGGGCAGTCATCACTGGAAGATAGTCGCTAAGACCGTTCATGTATCGGTTGCGCGTCTCTCTCAGGCTTTCCTCCGCCATAAGCAGTTGTTCTTCTATGTGACGGATGAGTTCCTTTTTTCCCTTTTCGCGGCTCAGGGCATTTTCCACCTCTTCCATTGCAGTCAGGTAGGCCGATGCATAACGGGAAAGCTCTTCTTCCACCATGGCCTTACGCCGTCTGACTTCCGCCTTCCTCCTGCCCCAGTCTACAATGGGGGCCATCACCTCAGCAAAAATCGAATGAAACCTGTAATCGCTTGAAAGGCTTGCCCCCTGCACCCCCGCTGTTGCACCTATGCGTAAACCGGGGAGCCTGTCGGCAACGGCCGTGGCCACCCGGTAATCTGCGGCGATAAGCTTTTTATGCCTTGCCCTCAGGTCTGGCCGACGGGTAAGCAGGTCAGCAGGGACGCCCAGTTCGGGAAGAGCAGGAATTTCAGGAAGTACCTTTCCACTCTCTATCTCAGCTCTGCCGGGAGATAAACCTGAGAGCAGGTGAAAACGGTTGTGAAGTGTGGCACTGAGTGAAGTAATGGAAGGAAGCTGAGCGCGTAGCGAGGCCAGCTGCTGCCTCTGCTGGTATATGTCCACAAGTGAGGCATCGCCAAGTGAAAAACGCAGCTTTATAAGGTGGAGGTAGTTTCTGCTCACCTCTATCTGCTGGGAAAGTACATCAAAAAGCCTTCTCTGCTCTATTATCTGAAAATATGTGTCGGCAAGCTGGCTGGAGAGAAGCAGTGCCGTATCGGCAACATCGTCAGCAGTCGCCCCGCTTTCCAAAAATGCTGCTCTTTCGGCGGAGGAAAGTTTTTTCCACAGGTCTATCTCCCATGAAAGACTGGCTCCCAGTCCTTTACTGACCGTACGATTGCTGTCTTCATCCCATCTGGCAGATCCGGACAGCTCACCTGTTATCGAGGGCTTATATGCCGCTGCCTCCTTGCGCCTGAAGGCATTGGCCTGCTCCAGACGGCTGTATGCCTGCTTCAGGGTAAAGTTATTCCCGAGGGCCTTTGTTATAAAGCTGTCAAGGTAGGGATCATCAAGGGCAAGCCACCACTTGTCATAGTTCTTATCTTTGTCAATTGGAGCGACAGAATAAGCCGCGGCCATCTCAACAGGGGGATTCATCTCCTCTTTTACTGCATGGGTGCAGCCAAAGAAAAAGATGGGGATTAAAAAAACAAAATATATAGGTCTATGAGACATAGATTTCTGATCAATTCTCCAGGCTTTTAACACACTGCTGCAGTGTGGGCGAGAATTATAGCAATAAAAAGATTAAAGGAATATTAAAATCACGGAAGATTTAA
>JADFVX010000130.1 GCA_015222755.1 Pseudomonadota bacterium
AGTTATTACTTTCTAGCTAAAACCTAATGTTTTTAGCTAGAAATCTTTTTTGATACTTTCAGGGATGAAGCGTTGAGGGCTTCACCTCCTACTATCAATCAATGATATAAAATCATCGACTACAGAAAGAAAGTAAGGCCATGATGAGGGGGATGGAATGAGTAGCAAGACATTGATAAATCAGCTTACGGCAAGGGGAGAAACTTTTTAGGAGCTATCCTTTTAGCGCAAGACGGGAAGCCATAGCCCTCCAGCTTCCGTGATTCTCCTTTTAAACTATTATCATAAACATCTTCTTTATGACACCACATACGCGGTCTCCCTTTATAAAAAGAGAGTTCAGGAACCGCAGTCTCTCCACGTTTACCCCGATCAGAATGCTTATCCCAGTGGGCAAATGGAACCCCTTTTGATTCGCAGCGAGATCCGAGAAGCATCATGAAATGCTCACCGCGATTTAAGAGGTCTTCACTACAAACAGAAAATATCTCTGGAAAGTAGAAGAAGAGCATAATACCCTCTTTATCAGTGCACGTTTCTCTTTTCATCTTTGAGATCTTACTTTGGGCTTGTTTAATAGAAAGCCCTACATTGCTGTACCCAACATCAATATCTGTAGAAAGATAAGTCGAATTTGGTGTTTTCTTAAGAGCCCAGCCTTTTTTAATCATAGAGAGCCCTTTTTTTCCGTCCACTGATTCAACCTTTGACATGATCTTGCTACAGGCAGGTGTGGAATCGACAGAAAAGGGGGGGATTATAAGAAAAGGAATGTTTTTGTTCTCGTGATCCGCTTCTTTAAGTTTATATAACCTCGGCTCAAGAGCAAGAAGTTGCTTTGTAAACTTTCTCTCTGGTATTCCCGTCAATAAATAAAATTTGTTGTTAAGAAGCCTATCCACTTGCCAATAGAAAAACTCTACAAGGTTTTCCCAGCCGTCACCGTTATCAACGCCTACAGGTAAGCCTTTTGAATCTTTTACTATTGAAAGTTTCTTTATACTCGAAAAAGTCTCTTCCCTTGCGATTGTATCCATTATATTGCTAATCCGTTTATCTGCATTTATTGGTTAACTAAAACATTAAGTGGCTACTTCCGGTGCTGGTGGTTTACGTCCAAGTAAATTGTGCGGCCGAACCTGATTATATTCTTTCCTGTACCTTTCAATCAATACTTTTTCTTTCATAAGTGTTGTAAATATTTTTGAGGTGATATAAGGAATGGAAATCAGTCGTGATTTCACATGGATATGTACTCCTTTCTAATTGGAATCTGGTAATTCTCAGGAGAGGATTATTCTGAGGATTACACATCCAGTCACCCCAACTCAACAATTTCCCCCTCAAACTCCACCCGCTGCCCCCGCCTGATCTTGCAGCGCTTGCGCATCTCCACCGAACCATCTACCCTTACCAGTCCGTCCTCGACTACGGCCTTCGCCATACCGCCGGTACTGCAAAGACCTGTCGCCTTGAGCAGTTGTATCAATTCTATATATTCTCCCCGCAAGGGAAATTGTTTAGCAGACATCTTTTGACTTCTCCTTTAATAAACAAATAAATTTTTCAAGGTCATAGGCAGCTTCCGCGGCAGCAAGCTCCGCAGTCTCAACGGCATCATGGAGCTTTTCATCAAGGACCTCTTTCTCTGGTGTTTCTATAAGTCTCAAAATGGCACTAAGGGCAAAGAGCCAAGCCAATAGCGACTCTAAGCGCTCCTTGTTGAACCACAATTTCTCTTCGTGACGGTTTACTCCTATCAGTGATTGCGCCTCTGGAAGTTTAAGAAGGTCGGCGAGCTTTGTACCCCCATCAAGGGCAGCCCTGTTTTCATCTGACATAAAAAGCTTGAGAAGCCGGGCAAGTTCCTTTGCCCTAAGCTCCTCTGTTCCTGTCTCTATAAGCGCACAGGCAATAGATTTCTCGATCCTCCACTTGGCAACAGGGTTAAATGAAGGCCCATCTTTAAATTTTGTGATGGTCTCCACAAAAAGGAATATAAGCAAGAAAGGCAAAGCGCTCTCTTCCTGAAGGGGAGAATGAAGAAGATAGGCATTGAGGCTGTCTTTAGAAGACCTCTTCTCCCCTGCGGCAAGCACAGCAGAGGCAAATCGGCAGAATGCATCAAAGCTTGACTCCGCCTGCTCAGTGATTATCTCGCTCTGCAACTCACAGCGCTCATAACTACTAACACCTTCTGCAAGCCTCATAAGCTTTTCACAGAAGGCCTTCTTCCTCTCTGCCTCACCTGCATCACCTAGCAGGTAGTGCAGACTGCCGGGGTTTACAGCCTCCCAGAAAGGGTCGGCAATGGGACGCAGCAAAAGCTCCATCATAGCCTCTTCAATTGAGAGAACGCCTCTTCCATTCAGAAACCCGGCAAGACGGTCATATGGCCTTTCTTCTGAGCTCTCAAGCTGCCTGAAATCTATAAATACGTGATATTTAAATCCGCCAAGTTCAGAGAAAAAACCGTTATCAAGAATATCACTGTTGGGCCTTATATATTCCAGGCCACTGATCTGGTCCTTAAATATGGAAAGACTGGATCGGCTTTCAGTAGAAATATTCAGGCCATAGGCAAGATCGTGCTGCAGCATGGCACCGCCTTCGTTAAATGAAGCTGACTGTTTTATCCATCCACTCGTAGACCCGTAAGAGTTGTTATATAAAACCAGAGAGCGCTCCTGCCCCATACCGTTGCTGTAGGCAAAAACGTTTTCATTTATAGAGCCGCTGCCGTCGAAAAAATCATAGAGGAGAAAGTGATCGACAGCGCTGTAAAGGTGGCGCTTTTTAAGGAGCGGGAAGACTTCCCTTTCGTGACGCTCTATCAGCCCGCGGTCCGCTTCCTCTTTCCAGTAGGCCCGTCGGTATTCCATACCGTACTTCTCTGCATAACCCTCAACCTGGCCGTGACCGAACATGGGCAGCCCCGGCATGGTGCACATCATGATGGCTACACCAAAATATTTATCATCCTTACCGAACTGTTCAACGGCGGTATCCTCGTCGGGGTTGTTCATAAAGTTGACGTAGCGCTTCATTATCTGGGGATTAAACTCCAGAACATTTTTAATATAGTGCCTGTACTTGCCGTTATCCTCGTCTTTGAGCATATTCATGAAGGCGCTGTTGTAGACGCGGTGCATACCGAGTGTACGGACAAAGTAGCCCTCCATCATCCAGAAGGCCTCCGCCATAAGCAGTGTATCTGGCGCCTCCTCATGTATCCTGTCCACCACCTCACGCCAGAACTCGACGGGGAAGCACTGATCAAAGGCCTCCTTTGTCATCGCATGTTCCGCCCGAGAGGGGATATCACCACCCGTACCGGGCTGAGGGAACCACAGACGCTGGTAGTGCTTTTTTGCCAGCGTCATAGCGGCGTCAAAGCGTATTATTGGAAACTGTCTCGCCACATGGAGTATGGTCTGTATCACCGCCTCCCTCACCTCGCCATTGAGGTAGTTGAGCTGGGCCGTGTCGTTCCATGGCATCTGCGTACCATCATTGCCATGATAGACATATTTTATGTCCCCGGTATGGCGGTCAAGGCGCTTGAAAACAACGGCGGCATCCGTCTTGTTCCAGTAACCGTCCTCTATAAAGACGCCTACCCGATCATCGTCACTGAGGTCTGTCCCATTGAAGCTATACGACGGAAATGGTGGATAATCCATCTGTACAAACCAGTCGGGGTGCTCTACCATCCACCTTGAATCGATACTCATATGATTTGGGACCATATCGCTGGCAAGACGTATCCCCCTCTGCCAGGCACGGTCTCTGAGATTAGAATATGCTTCTTCACCACCAAGATCGGCAGCAATATCGTAGTCGTGCAGGGAATATGCAGAGGCTACCGCTTCGGGATTTCCGCAGAGCTGTTTTATCCTCTTCGAAGCCCTGCTTCTCTCCCAGAGGCCAATGAGCCACAGGCCCGTAAAGCCCCAGCTGGCCAGCCTGTCCAGCTCTTCATCGGGAATATGGTCGAGGCGGTAGATGTCTCTCTTGTACTGTTTGCTTAGCTGGTCGAGCCAAACATACGTACACTTTGCCATAAGCATGAGATTTGGCATCCAGTGAAGATCTGCACTGAAGCGCTCCGGTTCATCATCGTAACCCAGTCCGGCAAATTCAGGGACAGAGCTTATGCCCGGTCCGTCATAGCGCACCTTCTCTTCTTCTTTTACAAAGTCGATAACCTTAAGTATACGGTCAACAAGATCACCTGGCACCACCCCCCAATTCTTCCGGATATATTCCAGCTGCCCCGTCAGAGAATCGGGAGATTTAAGGGCCGGGGCCCTCAGCATGTCTATAAGAGAAGCGCTGCCAGCCGGGCCAAATGAAGGCTGCAGCGCGAAAAAAGCCTGTACTTCCTTCAGGGCCTCACTGTAGATGGTCTGCTTTTCAAGATCACAGTCATCTATAAGTTCATGGACAGGCGAGTAGGCGGGGTTAAGATTTCCAAGCCAGCATACAATCAACTCCTCCATGACTATCTTGGTATTGGCCAGGCCTTCACTCTCTCCATCAAGATAATCGGCGGCCTTCACGCCATCGCGGTAGACTGTAGAGGAGGGGAATTGCTCGGCAAAGACAAGCAGCAATTCCTGGAATTTTTTACTGCCAAACCTTTTTTCTAGATGGGCGAAGAGTTCTTTGAATATACCCGGTGCTCTCTGCCGCCTGTATTGGTCTATAACAAAATGTATGACCTCGTCTATCAGGCCGGCAGCATAGATCTGGCTTGCCTGAACAGACTGATCAGTCTTGCCGGCCAGTCTTTTTTCGGTGTTGATACGGTTTACAAAAAGGTGGGCCCCATGGAAATTGACAAATACTATATCGCCACGTATGGAAAAGAGGCTCTCGTCAAAACGGTATAGGTCTCTCGACTTGCGCAATACATGAAATTCATAAGTCGCCGTTTTCAGATTATAAGAGGAGGGAAAAGGACAGATTTTAATAGTGAACATAACTTCCTTTAAAGCTGAGGCTTTCAGGCCCTGTTAATGGCTCCCTTTGCCTCCATCCAGACATATTGAGTATAATCGGGGAGCTTGGCCGGTTCCTCAAAACCCGGTTTTTTAGACTGGCAAAAGACCTGTGAGACTTCCCAGGCTGCTGTTAAGCTTAGCATGCTCTCCCCTGTATGCAAACAGATAGCGGGGGTGGATTTCTTTATTGTGGATAGATGTTTGTTAAGCTGCCTCGACAAGGAAGTTTTTAATGTGCGTTGGAATAAAAAGAAATTGAATCCCCATTTTTTGTTTGTCAGACCATACTACTTTTCCTTTTACAGGAATTCCACTGCCATCGCCATTAATAAAAACAGTAAGTTCAATATATGTATCTAAAGGGAAGGATTTTTCACTTTCCAGCATCATCCCCCCAATGCTCATATCAACAACCTTCCCTGGCACCATTTTTTTAATGGCATTATGATCCACTTCGATGATATGGCAGTCTGCTTCTATGTCAACCAGCTTCCGCTTATGCTCTCTGGTGCTGATATTTACATATTTTCTTATCGTATTTATGAGCTCTTGCCTTTGGTATGGCTTAACAAGAACATCGTCACATCCGGACCGAAAATACTTAGCCCTAGTATCTTTATCATCAGAATATGAAGAAAACAGGATGACAGGGATATTTTTAAGAGAAGGGTCCTCTTTAATAGTTTTACATAATTCATCGCCATTCATTTCAGGCATATAAACATCACATAAGACTATATCAGGCATCTCTTTTTTAACTATTTCCAGAGCCTCACAGCCGTTACAAGCAGTCAGAACTTTAGCGCCGGAGCTTGAAAGCGCTATTTTACCCATTTCAATTGATATGTTTATATCATCTACAAGAAGAATCTTAGTCGTAGTCATATTATTCCCGGGAACATAAAATAGCCAATGTGCCCAATGCCACATTAAACAATTTTCATATGTTACAGCAATGGGCAAAGAGTTTCAAGCTTCCAATAGAAACCTGCGGATTATCAGTACAGGAAGAAGTTTATTTTTCATAATTTCAGTGTAAAAAAAGGGCCCTCAAATAAGAGCCCTTTATTGTTAATATATTAGGATTCAAACTTAGATTAAAAGCCCCCTTAGCTCATCTATTTTACCCTCAAGCTTACCCTTCTTCATATTGCCAAGGACTGCAAGACTGAGGCTGTCAGATGAAAACAGCTTACATGACAGTTCCTGTATATCTTTGGGGCTCACCCTGTCAATATTGTCTATACTCTCTTCAACAGGGACATCCCTGCCAAAATATATCTCATTATGAGCCAGCCTCTGCATTATACTCTCACTGTTTTCAAGACCGAGCACCATATTTCCTTTAAGCTGCTCCTTGGCAGATTGCAACTCATCATCATCGACAGCTACATTTTTAAAAGCCATCAACTCTCTAATAGTCAGGTCGAGGATCTCATTGACGGCAGAGGCAGAGGCGCCTGCATATATACCCAGAAGTCCGGCAGAGTTATAACTGGACAAAAAGGAGTATATAGAATAGGCAAGGCCCCTCTTTTCCCTTATTTCCTGGAAGAGACGGGAACTCATACCGCTTCCCAGCATTGTATTGAGGAGATAGGCGGCATAGCGATCGCTGCTGTCGCATGAAATACCATTGGTACCCAGACAGAGATGAACCTGCTCAAGACGCCTTTTTTCTACAAGCAGATTGGAAGAAAACTTGGGGACTTCTATTTTATTCGCGGCTGCGCCCTTTTCCATCTTGGAAAATATTCCCTCAATCTGCAGAAGTAGCTCTTCATGATTAAGGCTGCCTGCGGCAGTTATGACCACATTAGCTCCCGTATAGAAGCGCTCCATGTAGTCTTTGAGTCTCTGCCTGTCCATAGATTCAATGTTTTCAGTCCGTCCAAGTACAGGCTGCGACAGGGGAGATCCCTCCCAGGATGTCTCGTTAAAAAGATCAAAGATAAGATCATCAGGCGTGTCTTCCACCATTTTTATTTCCTGGAGGATGACGTCCTTTTCATTTGAGATTTCTTCAGGGTCTATCAGGGAATTCAAAAAAATATCCCCAAGTAAAGCTACGGCCTTTGGCAGATGAGACTCGAGCACCTTCATGTAGTAGCAAGTCGCCTCAGAGGTTGTAAAGGCGTTTATCTCCCCGCCGATTGAATCAACCTCACGTGAAATATCGAGAGCGTTTCTATCCGGCGTTCCCTTAAATAGCATGTGCTCAATGAAATGGCTTACACCATTATTGCGCTTTGCCTCATTGAGAGAACCACACTTTACCCATATACCTATAGATGCGGAATAAAAGGCACGGTTCTCTTCGGTAAGTAAGGTAAGTCCGTTTTCCAGAACCGTTTTTTTGTATCTTCTGTTCTTATGCATGGGAAATAAAAAAAGCCCGCCCCTTCCGGGGCAGGCTTATCCTTTATTTAATCGTAGCTTTTTTCAATCAAACTTAAAGGGATTTACCAAGCGCTTCCTTGCGAGAGAGCTTGATCTTGCCCTGCCTGTCGATATCGAGGACCTTTACAAGCACCTCATCACCCTCTTTCATTACGTCCGTTACGGAGCGCACACGCTCTTCCGCAAGTTCAGAGATATGTACCAAGCCATCTGTACCGGGGAAGATCTCTACAAAGGCACCAAAATCCATGATCTTACGGACCTTGCCCATGTACAACCTGCCCACTTCGGCATCCTGAGTCAGATCCTGGACCTTCTTAACTGCGGCCTTGGACACTTCCTCGCTCGATGCTGCAATCTCGACCTTACCTTCATCATTTACGTTGATCTGCGCACCCGTTGTCTCAATGATGGATTTGATATTCTTTCCACCAGGTCCGATCAGGTCTTTTATTTTTTCCTTGTTGATGTAGATAGTTGTGATCTTAGGTGCATGCTTGGAAAGCTCCGCCCTGTGGCTAGACAGGGTCTCTTCCATGTTGCCAAGTATATGCAGCCTGCCCTCTTTTGCCTGTATAAGCGCATCTGCCATGATCTCCTTAGTCACACCGGTGATCTTTATATCCATCTGAAGGGCAGTAATACCTTCGGCTGTACCTGCGACCTTAAAGTCCATATCGCCAAGGTGGTCTTCATCTCCAAGAATGTCGGAAAGTATGGCAACGTCTTCGCCTTCCTTGATAAGTCCCATAGCGATGCCGGCAACAGGGGCCTTAAGGGGAACACCTGCGTCCATCATAGAAAGTGAACCACCGCATACAGAGGCCATTGAAGATGAACCGTTCGATTCAAGAACTTCGGAAACTATCCTTACGGTATAAGGAAACTCATCCTGGCTCGGCATTACGTTATAAAGTGCTCTCTCTGCAAGCGCGCCATGACCGATCTCACGACGTCCCGGGCTTTTCAGGAAGCTGGCCTCACCTACACAGAAGGGAGGAAAGTTGTAGTGGAGCATAAATTCTTTTTTATACGTTCCCATAAGGGCATCGATTATCTGCCTGTCCGATGTGGTTCCCAGTGTGGTAACGGCAAGGGCCTGGGTCTCACCACGTGTAAATACGGCTGAACCATGCGTTCTTGGAAGAAGGCTCACATCACAGGTCACAGGACGGACGTCTTTGGTTCCCCTGCCATCTATCCTTACCTTATCTTTTACGAGAACGTTTCTCATCGTCTTCTTCTTGATACTGTCGACAACAGAAGCGATCTCTTTATCAAGAGCCTTATCGTCTTCCTCAGCAAACTCGGCAACAGTGAGACTCTTTATGCTCGAAAGAGCCTCATACCTTTCTGCCTTGGAAGGGATGCGAAGGGCATCCAGCAACTTTGCCTCGGCAAAGGCAGCAACCTTTGCATCAAGCTCTTCGTTTACAGCAGGCGGAGTGACCTCTCTCTTGGCAATGCCACAGGCATCCCTCAGTTCTTTTTGCATATTGAGGAGAGGAAGGAGTGCCTCGTGACCAAACAATACGGCCTCAAGCATCTCATCATCGGGTACGATCTTTGCGCCACCTTCAACCATCATAACCGCTTCTCTGCTTCCTGCTACGATGAGGTCAATGTCGCTGTTTTCAAGCTGTTCTACTGTAGGATTGACCAGGAACTTGCCGTCAACACGACCGACCCTCACACTTGCAATAGGGCCAAGAAATGGGATGTCTGATACTTCCAGCGCAGCAGATGCACCGAGCATTGCCACCATATCGGGGTCACAGTCCGACTCTAATGAAACAACAGTTGCAATCACCTGAGTCTCACATACAAATCCCTTTGCAAAAAGAGGTCTCAGAGGCCTGTCTATAAGCCTTGATGTAAGCGTCTCCTTTTCGCTTGGCCTTCCTTCTCTCTTAAAAAACCCACCTGGTATCTTACCTGCGGCGAAGGTTTTTTCCTGATAATTAACGGTAAGAGGGAAAAAATCTATGCCCTCCTTAGGATCTTTATTTGATACAGCTGTCACCAAAACTACCGTGTCGCCATATGTTACAAGTGCAGACCCGCTGGCCTGCTTGGCCAGATGGCCTGATTCAATACTGAGCTTCCTGCCCCAGAAATCTATTTCTACTTTTGTAGCTGCCATTTTATATAAATTCTCCGTATAGGTTCATTAAGTTGCTATTGTGCGCCAAGCCGGCAAAAAGGCTTCACTGCGGTACATTAATCAGCTGGAAAGAAAGTCTTACTTCCTGATGCCGAGCTTTTCGATGACTACCCTGTACCTGCTTACGTCCTTCTTCTTCAGGTAGTTAAGGAGCCTTCTGCGCTGACCTACGAGCTTAAGCAGGCCTCTTCTGGAATGATGATCTTTGGCGTGTGTTTTGAAATGTTCTGTCAGGTACTTGATCCTCTCACTTATTAGCGCGACCTGTACCTCTGATGACCCGGTATCCTTGTCATGTGCCTTGAATGTTTCTATGATGCCCTTCTTTTGTTCGGCGTTTACTGCCATTTCCTTACTCCTCTCATTTATAATCTCTTATTTTGTGTTATTTTGCCATGTACAAGGCTGTTTTGTAAAGATTTTTTTACAGGCTATTGAACACTCTAAGGCTTTTTCCTACAACAAAACCTGGAGGCAGATTCACTTCCCTGCCCATCTCATGGATTATCTCTGCAATTGAAAGCAACCTTCCCCTGCCGCTTGTCACTTTGACCTTTTCTCCGGCTGTTATTTTCTCCGGCATGCAACCGTCTATCCATTCCGACCTTATGGCCTGGCCATTTGAGACCTTTCTTTCCGCTTCGTCACATACTACGAGTTCCGGCATAGCAGGGAGGGCCTCTTTTAGAGGTATCAGGTTTGCCGCTACCACGTTCCCTTTAGCCAGTTGATCTATATTTATGGCATCTTCAAGGGAAAAAGGCCCCACTGAAAGCCGCCTGAGGGATATAAGGTGTCCACAAGTTCCCATTGCCTCGCTGATATCTTCTCCGAGTGTACGAATATAGGTTCCCTTTGAGCATTCTACATCAATAGAAAAGAGGGGAGAATCAAAGCTGGCTACGTCCACTCGGTCTATAAATACCTCCCTGGGCTTTCTCTCCACTTCAAGACCCTTCCTTGCCATTTTATATAGGGGGACCCCACCTCTTTTCAGCGCTGAGTACATGGGAGGTACCTGCTTTATTTCCCCTGTAAAGCGGGGAAGTACGTCAAGCACAGTGGCTTCATCGATACCAGCACAGCTCTTTTTTTCGACAATACTTCCGCTAAGATCCCCGGTATCGGTCTTTTCACCCATTAAAACACCGGCCGTGTAGCGCTTTTTACCTGCCATCAGGCTGTCTGAAAGTTTTGTCCCTTCACCAACAAGGATAACAAGAAGGCCAGTCGCAAAAGGGTCAAGGGTCCCAGCATGGCCGACCTTTTTCATATTAAGAGCCCGTCTTACCTTGGAGACAACACCATGAGATGTAATGCCCTCAGGCTTATCTATAAGCAATATGCCTGAAAGAAGATTTACAGCCTTCATACCCTTTCCATTACCGCTTTCAATGCATCTACGGCCTTGGAGCTGACCAGGGCAATGTCTCCATTTATAACACAGCCGGCTGCATTCCTGTGACCGCCACCAGCAAATGTCTGAGCTGCCTTGGCAACGTTGATATTTCCCTTGGAGCGATAGCTGATCTTGTATTCATCCTTTCCAGTTTCCCGAATAAGGAAAGCGACCTCGACGCCCTCGATCGATCTGGGGTAATTAACAAAACCGTCTGTGGCATCTGGACCGGTACCGGTCTCCTTCATCATTTCCTGCGTCACTAAAACAGAGGCTATTTCCCCTCCCCTCTCAACCTTAAGGGTATTAAGGACGTGACTCAAAAGCTGTATCCTCCCCTGTGGTTGATTCTCAAAAACCTTGTTTGCTACAGCCCATGGAGAGACTCCCAGTGCCACCATATCTCCTGCCGCAGAAAAGGCCTCACTTGTGGCGTTGGAATAATGGAAAGAGCCCGTATCAAAAAGAATAGTGGTGTATATATTTTCTGCTATATCGGCGTCTATCTCGACATCAAGAAGCTTTAGCAACTGATACACAAGGTAGCCGGTAGAACAGGCACTGCTGTCGATAACAGAATAATCGGCAAAGGTCTTGTTAGTCAGGTGATGATCGATATTCACCCATGTGTCAGTAGTCACCATTTCAGAAAAACCGCTGCCCACACGTTCCAGTTCTGCACAGTCAAGCACAAATGCAGCATCAAAGGGGGGCTCACCCTCCAGGCTTCTGACAATACGTTCTGCTGAGGCCATCTTGGCAAACTGAAAGGGAAGGGCGTCACGGTTGTATACCACCACATCCTTGCCCATCTTCTCAAGGGCAAGGGCAAGGGCAAGAGAAGAACCTATTGCATCTCCGTCGGGATTAAGGTGTGATGCAATGAGAAAGCGCTTACCAGCCCCTATAATTGCTGCTATTTTTTTAAATTCCTCAGCCATCATTCTTACTATGATCAAGTTTATGCAGTATAGTGTCTATCCTTTCGCCTTTTTCCATCGTCCTGTCCTCATGAAAGTGCACATCGGGGATATATCTCATTTCAAGACGCTTTGCAAGTTGACGTTTAATATAACCTTTAGAACTGGACAAGCCCTCCTTTGCATCATCCCATCGCTTTTTATCGCCGATCAAGGAGTAGTAGATATTGGCATGCCTGAGGTCATCTGAGACCTTGATTCCAGTAACAGTAATCATTTCCACACGCGGGTCGTTTATCTCGAAAAGCAGGATATTCGACACCTCATGGTGGATCATATCTCCTACGCGCTCTGATCTTTTAAACTCTCTCATAGGTGGATTATCTCTATTTCTGTGTGAATAATTTCAGCTAGTTGAAGTGAATCTATGTAGTTAATAGTCTTGTCTACCGAGGAGTTGACAAAGCCGGTCTCATTACCTACAGAGGCAAAGCCGATCTCAGACCTTTTCCATTCATCATTGTGGGCCGTCTCGGCGATTGCAATATTGAAGCGCTGCTGTGTTCGTGCGATGATCTTCCTGAGGATCTGCCTTTTCCCTTTAAGTGAGCCGACCTCTGCAAACCTTATAGTAATTTTACAGGCACCTATTACCACATTGCAAGCCTAGTATCAAAAAAGATTTACGAGGGCGGCCTCTAAAGAGTGGCCGCCTCCTCTTCGTGTGTAAAGGCCTCGACAACATCACCGACCTTTATGTCGTTGAAGTTCTCGATAGACATACCACACTCGTAGTTGGACTGGACTTCCTTGGCATCATCGGCAAAGCGCTTCAGAGAGGCAAGTTTGCCTTCAAATATAACGACATTGTCTCTCAATACACGCACATCTGCGCTGCGCTGAATCTTGCCATCAACCACATAACATCCGGCGATAGTACCGACCTTGGAGACATTGTAGGTCTCTCTTATCTCCGCCCTTCCGAGATATACCTCTTTGATAACCGGGCTGAGCAGGCCTTCCATGGCAGCCCTTACATCATTGATCAGGTCATAGATTATATTATATGTATCAATTTCTACTTTTTCATCTTCCGCAAGGCGCGTTGCCTTTATCTCAGGCCTTACGTGGAAACCGATTACAATCGCATTAGAAGCAGATGCCAACAGCACGTCAGATTCTGTTATTCCGCCCACAGCGCTGTGAATGACCTTTATCTTCACTTTATCTGTACTAAGCTTGTGAAGAGACTCTGTGATGGCCTCAATAGAACCATGGACATCTGCCTTGAGTACGATATTGAGTTCGCTGAATTCGCCTGCCTGTATACGGTCAAAAAGCTGGTCAAGGGTAACCTTGCTTGACTGTGCAAGTGTTGTACTCCTTGATTTTTCAGCGCGCTGCATACTGATCTGCCTGACAAGCCTCTCCTCGGCAAGGACTACAAAATCATCACCTGCATCGGGAACACCTGACAGGCCAACTACCTCAACAGGTATGGAAGGGCCTGCCGACTTGGTCTTCTTGCCCTTATCGTCAAAGAGCCCTCGTACCTTGCCCGAATGAACACCTGTAACAAAATTGTCACCTGGCCTCAAAGTACCGCTCTGCACAAGAACCGTTGCCACAGGGCCACGTCCCTTATCAAGTTTGGCCTCTACAATTGTTCCTCTGGCATGTCTTTCAGGAGCAGCCTTGAGTTCCATTATTTCCGCTTGAAGCAGGATTATCTCCAATAGTTCCTTTATACCCTTCCTGTCCTTTGCCGACACTTCACTAAATATCGTATCGCCTCCCCAGTCTTCAGGAACAAGCTCATGCTTAGAAAGCTCCTGCTTGATCCTCTCGGGGTTCGCATCAGGTTTGTCTATTTTGTTAACAGCAACGATTATAGGCACCTCAGCTGCCCTTGCATGGTCTATGGCCTCAACCGTCTGCGGCATAACACCATCGTCGGCTGCAACTACCAGGACAACTATATCGGTTACCTGTGCTCCCCTTGAACGCATGGCCGTAAAAGCTTCGTGTCCGGGAGTATCAAGAAAGACTACATCACCGTTATCAAGCTTTACGTCATAGGCTCCAATATGCTGGGTAATACCACCTGATTCACCAGTTGTAACATCTGTCTGGCGTATAGAATCCAAGAGCGTTGTTTTTCCGTGGTCAACATGGCCCATTATGGTAACAACGGGCGGCCTAGGCCTAAGCTCTTCCTCTTTTATCTCCTCCTGGTCGAGGATCGTATCCATTTCAAGTGCTACACTTTCAACTTCAAAGCCAAAATCCGTTGCTATAAATGTGGCCGTATCTATATCAAGCGACTGGTTTACAGTTGCCATCATACCCATACCTATAAGTTTTTTAATGACCTCTGATGACTTAATGCCCATCCGGTGCGCAATATCACCGACAGTAATAAACCCGGATATCTTGATGACCATTTTTATGGCCTTGGGAGTAGTTATCTCCGTCTGCTTTGCCGTGCCTTTTAGTACTTTTTTCTTCTTCCTGCCCCCCCTGTCATACCTCGTATCTCTCCTTTTCAGAAGAGCCTGCCTGTTTACAACCTCTTTCTTCTTGTCAAACTGACCTCTTTTCTTCTTGTCAGGGCTTTTATTCTCATCTATCTCGACAGTTACCTTTTTTTGCTTCCGTCCATCATCAGTTTCCTTTGGAGGGGCAGGAACATCATTAAGGTCAGGAGTTTTTTTAGCTACAAGCTCTTCAAGGGGTGCAGCGACCTCTTCCTTTATTTCTGCAGGCTCAGCCTTCGTGGTATCTAGCTCTGCAACAGGAACGTCAACTTCCGCTTCCTTGGCTTCCACTTCAGGGGCAGGTGTTTCAACTACCCTCTTACGCCTTCGGATGACCGTAGGTTTTACCCTCTCCTCAACGACCTCTTTTTTCTCATCACTAGTTACTTCTTCGCTCAAACTACTTACCTCCTCTTGATTCAGGTAGACCCATCACTCCTGAATACCGGGCCTTAATTTCGTTATCAGTTCCAGTTCCCTGGCTATTTCAGCAGAAATATTGCCATCAGCAATGCCGATAGTCTTTTTTCCGCCAGTTAATTTATCAATCGCCCCTGTGAAGGAGAAGAAATTAAGGGGTACGCCCTTACTTCTTGTCTCGCTGCGCCACCTGTCTTTTGCCTGACTGGACAGCTCATTGCTGCAAAAGAGGTGGGCTATCCTGCCCCTCCTTATCCCTCCCTCTACAGATACAGTTCCAAGGAAGGCTTTTCCCGCCTTTACGGCAAAGATTACGAGAGAATCTATTTTAGCCTTTGCCTTAGCTGAAACTACATCCAGCAGCGAATCTAGCAAAGGTGAAGAAACCTGCTGTTTAAATGCCCTGGAGAAGCCATTAGACTTGACCGCAGATTCTATACATTCCCTTTCGGGGCATAGATAAGCGCCCCGGCCAGGCAGCTTTGAGTTATAATCCAGAATCGCCTCTCCGTCAGGAGAAAGCACAAAGCGTAAAAGCAAGGACTTGGCCTTGACCGCCCTACAACCTGCACAGCTTCTAGAGGGACCTTTCACCCTTGCCCGGCTTATCCTAAATGCTCTTTTGCAACCTTAAGCAAGGTCTCAGCTTTTTTTGCTCCTATCCCGGGCAGTGCCACCATCTCTTCAAGCGTCTTCGATGCCAGTTGGTCTACAGTAGTTATCCCGGCCTCTTTTAAGGCCCCTGCCGTCTTACCGCCAACACCTTTCAGCACTTCTATATCCTCAGCGCCTCCTGCGTCAGGAGTTGATGCAGATACATCAATCTCAGCAGCATCTCCTGTGGCTTCATTTGCCCTGGCAGCAGCCAGTTCTTCTTCCAGCTGATCATCAAGAGAGACCTTATCTGCAGTCGACTCAGTCGTAATATCAATTTTCCAGCCAACAAGCATTGCCGCCAGCCTCACATTTTGTCCGCGTTTTCCAATTGCAAGAGAAAGCTGGTCGTCAGGTACTACTACCTCAATGGACCGCTCACCCTCATCGACAATAACACGCAAAATCTCCGCCGGAGAAAGGGCATTACAGACATAGGTAGCAATATCTTCATTCCATGCAACGATATCTATCTTTTCACCACGAAGTTCCTGAACAACACTCTGTACACGGGAACCCTTCATCCCGACACATGCACCAACAGGATCGACCTGTGAATCATTAGACTGGACTGCGATCTTAGACCTGACCCCTGGCTCCCTTGCAGCACCCTTTACTTCAACAATTCCTTCATATATTTCCGGGACTTCCATAGTAAAAAGCTTGACCATGAACTGCGAGTTGGACCTGGACAGGAATATCTGAGGCCCTTTAGTCTCGCTTTTGACGTCAATCACTAAGCAGCGAATCCTGTCACCCATGCGGTAAGACTCTCTGGGCATCTGCTCCTTGTAAGGAAGAACGGCCTCTGCCTTACCAAGGTCTACAATGAGATTCCCCTTTTCGAAACGTCGTACAAAACCGCTGAGCAGTTCTCCCTTACGGTCTTTATATTCGTTGTATATCATATCACGCTCAGCATCACGTACACGCTGTATTATGACCTGCTTCGCCACCTGTGCGGCTATACGGCCAAAATCACTTGAGGGAAGTTTAAAGCCCAGACTGTCTCCAAGCTCAGCATCCGGGTCAAGAACCCTACCCTCTGCAAGAGTCATCTCGTTGTCTTCATCTTCCACATCCTCAACAACAGTCTTGAACTGAAAAAGCTCTACCTCGCCCATCTCCGGGTTAAACTGGGCTTCAATGTCTTTCTTGATGCCGTATTTCTTCCTTGAAGCTGTCAGCATGGCCGCTTCAAGCGCCTCGACGATGTGCTCCTTGTCAATCCCTTTGTCTTTCCCTACCTGTTCGATTACCTTGTTGAGGTCCAGGTTCATCTACCCCTCCTGTTTATACTCAAGATTTGCCTTGGCAATGTCGCCAAAATTTAAAGTTATATCTTCCTTATCATCAAGCGAAAAAAGGATTATTTCTCCCTCTACAGACTTGATGGTTCCAACTACCGTTTTCCTGCCTTCAATAGGCCCGTAAAACTTAAGCTTTGCGTAGCTGCCGGCAAAGCGCTCAAAATCGGAGAGCTTTTTCAGAGGCCTTGTCAGGCCTGGCGAGGAGACCTCCAGGCTGTAGCGTTGATCTAGTATATCTTCCACCTCTATGGCAACACTCACTTCACGGCTGACCCCGGAACAGTCATCCAGTGTTACACCACCAGGCTTGTCTATATAGAGCCGCAGCACCCAGCCGACCTGTTCCCTGCGATACTCCACATCGACAAGTTCCATGCCCATCGATTCTATAATCGGCTCGGCTATCTTTGCAGCACTCTCTTCAACTGTCATCTCAGGCCTGCTTCCCAGATTTTGGGCAATAAAAAAGTGGGCCTCTCGGCCCACTTGAACCTTACTTTTAACACACAAAAGAAGAAAAAATCAAGAAAAAAATCACTTCGAGACAGCAAAAACAGGATTTTACTCTTCTACGAGGCTGTGGATGCAAACACCTCGCGAAAGAAACTGATCTCTTGTCAGAGAATCGATCTTTAGGCGCTTTTGACGTGATTTTTCACCGGAGACTATATTTATTTGGGATTTCGGGACACCGAGGATCTTTGCGATAAACTTGATAAGATGTGTGTTGGCCGCTCCTTCGAAAGGTGGAGATGTCAGCCTAACCTTGAGAGAGCCATCGTGCACACCGGCGACCTCGTTTTTTGACGCCCTGGGCTGGACATGGACTCTGACAATCAGTGCCCCGTCTTTTTCCTCGCACCACCCTTCCACTGGTCTTATATTTCCAGAAAGTTCTTCAGCAAGGCCTTTCCTGCCACGGTGAGGATAGATTCGGGATGAAACTGTATGCCAATGGTGGGGTGCTCCCTGTGCCTGAGCCCCATTATCTCATCATCGTCCTCAGTCCATGCTGTGACTTCCAGGCACTCAGGCAGAGAATCACGCTCCACGGCTAAAGAATGGTATCGCGTCGCCTCGAATGGGTTTTCTATCCCCGCAAACACACCCCTTCCGTCGTGGGATATCATGGAGGTCTTGCCGTGCATCAGCTTTTTAGCCTTTACTATCTTACCACCAAAGGCCTCGGCTATCGATTCATGTCCGAGGCAGACACCAAGTATCGGCAGCTTTCCGGCAAATTTCTTTACCGCCTCTACGGAAATACCGGCCTCCTTTGGCGTACATGGGCCTGGAGATATAACTATACGCTCAGGATTCAGCGCCTCTATCTCTTCAATTGTCACCTTGTCGTTGCGACGCACTTCCATGCCTGCGCCAAGTTCACCAAGATACTGTACAAGGTTGTAGGTAAAAGAATCGTAGTTGTCTATTATAAAAACCATAAGATTAACCTCTGAAGCCTGGATTGTAGCGCCAGCACGCGGTGAAAGTCAACAGGACGGGTCATATCTTCTGTATGGAAAGTGCCGCATCTCCCAGATTCTCATTGGCCTCATTCAGACGCTCTTCGGCGGAGACTACTGCCACACTACTGGCATCCAGACCATCTTTGAGGTAAAGCTTCGCAACATCCACAAGGGCCTGCCTGTCTAGTGCCAGCAAGAGCTTACGCCTTTTCTGCCTCATAAGAGGAGTCAGACATCTAAGTGTTGCGGAAAACTCCCTGTTTCCCTTCCCTGCCGGAGAAAGGGGCTTGTCAACATCGGAAAAGGTACTCAGGATCGCCTCTTTCAGGTCTTCGTCAGAAAACTCCCCCTTGATCACCCAGTCAATGGCGTCCTCATATACCTGCAAGGTACGCTCAAGATGGGGGTCCCGGTAAGAAAGAAATGAAAAAAGCCCTTCCGTAGCCGAATAGGAAGCAAGGCCGCCATAGGCCCCGCCCTTTTCCCTTATCTCACGGTGAAGATAACAGGCTCGCAGAAGCTTGGAAAGGACAAGCAGGGCGGCCGAATCATCATCGGTATATGGGGTGGCTTTAAAGACACGCACCACATAGGATACAGGTACATTTGCACTCCAGCCCTCCATCACACTGGACTGTTTAAAGGCAACCTTAGTGGAAGGTATGTTTTTGTTGTCCCTTATATTCTCTATGAAAGAGGTTACAAGGCCTTCCATAGATTCGAAGTAGCGTGCCTCAGTAACAACAGACACCTTCATGGCGGAGCGGTTCAATAAATGGACTGCTATGGCCTCCAGCTTTTCTGCTACTTCACCCAGCTGCCCCTCCTCCAGCTTTGCCAGTTCCTTTATCAGATGAAGGTAGCGTATCCCAAACCATTCCTGACGCTGCCTTGCAGCCGGAGTAAGTGAACTGGCCGCCAGCCCTCTTGCATAGCTGTGGCCGGAACCGGGGACTGAGTTTTCCATGGATGTCTTCATCTGCCCGATGAGGGTATGGAGCCGTTTGTAGTCCCTGAAATCGGGTGAAGTAAAAAAGTCTGCCAGTATTTCAAAAAGCTTCTCCTGGTTTCTCACCAGCGCCTTAGCGCTGAACTCCACTACCTCACGACTCTTGTCCAGGCTGTCGAGGGCCTCCCAGATATTCGCACCGGCACCGACCCCCCCTGTATAGGCCTCTATCCGCTCCGACATCTTCGTATAGTCCATACCCGCTGCTCCCATCCTCATAAGTACGGAACAAAAGAGTGGAACATACTGTTTCAGATCTTCCGGTACAGAGCCCACAGGGACGATGGCATTAAAGTAGCTGATACCGTTTGTAGGCTGGTCAAACCAGTAGCTGTCTATGCCTTTTAGCACCTTCTTTTCATAGGCCGTCTCAGGTATCTTTAGTGGGATGTCCTTTATCGCCAGCGTAGGCAGACAGTCTATATCTTCCTTCCCCTCCTGCTCCTCCTTCAGGGCCTTACTGTCGGAGATTATCTGATCTATTTCAGCCTCGGCAAGCTTTTCCCTTATAGAACTTAGTCTGGCGACCTCATCTGAAGCCTCCTTGGCAGACAGGCCCTTATCCGGCCTCAGTTCTACACGCACACGGTGGCCGTTATCCAGCAAATACTTCCTTATTTTTTTCTGGAAGAAGTCACCACTCCTCATCTCCAGGCGCAACCTGTCTATATGCTCATTGAGCTGTAGGGCACTTACGGGGTCCCCGTCATGCACCCAGCAGGCGAACATCCTGAATAGGAGGTTAAGGCCGTACGGGTAATAGCTTCCAACTACCTCCTTGTTGCTGAACTCCTGCTGGTGGATCACCGCCTCTATGCGATCCTCAGGAAAGCCCTTCTCCGCAAGGCCTTGAAGTGTATCCAGGATAAGCAGTTCTATCTTTTCCGCATTGGCAGCATCAGCACCCTGAAGCCCTGCGGCAAAACAGGTATCACGGTTCTCACTGTCGTAGCCTGTACCTGGGGCCAACTGGGAGCCGAGCTTTGAGTCCATAAGCGCCTTGTACAGGGGCGCTGCCGCACTGCCTAGCAAAAGTTGGGAAAGTATGTCGAGACTAAATACCTCGAAGGGATCTGTCACAGGGCATGTCAGCCATGCCAGCGAGACAAAGGACTTTTTCTTCATATCCTCGTCAGTGGTGTCCTGTTCTACGGAATAGGTAAAGGACTCTATCTTCGGCGCGTCAAAGCGCTTCTCCTCCCCCACCGCAGTATTGACTTCTATCTTGTTAAACCTGGAAAGGACACGCTCATCTATCACCTTAAGGTGCTTTTCCAGCGGCATGTTGCCATAGGTAAAGAACTTGGCATTCGATGGGTGGTAATGGCTTGCGTGGAACTGCTTCAGCTGCTCCCATGTAAGGTCCGGTATGTCACAGGGCTCACCGCCAGAGTTGTGGTGATAAGTCGTTGTGGGGTAGAGCGCCTTCTGCATACGTCGGTGCATCAGCGAGCTGGGGTCAGACATAGCACCCTTCATCTCATTATAAACCACACCCTTGTAGAGAAGTTCCGACTCAGGATTTTCAGGCTCTTCAAACTCCAGCCGCCAGCCCTCTTGTTTAAAGCTAAGTTCACGGATATTGGGGAAGAAGGAGGCATCTAGATAGACATCCATAAGGTTATAAAAATCCTTCTCGTTCATTGTGGAGAAGGGATACATGGTCCAGTCATTAGCCGTTAGAGCGTTCATGAAGGTGTTCAGGCTTCTTTTGAGCATGGAGAAAAAAGGATCGCGCACTGGAAACTTCTTAGAGCCACAAAGGACTGTATGCTCCAGGATGTGGGCCACACCTGTAGAATCTGTGGGCGTGGTACGGAAGGCTACTGAGAAGAGGTTGTTTTCATCCTCACTTGCAAAGTGGATATGCTCAGCCCCGGTTTCTTCATGCTCCAGGCGTATAAGAGTTGCCCTGAGATCAGGCAGTTCCTCCACCTGCTCACAGGTAAATCCGTATTTTTTGTCACCCACCTTCATAATGCCCTCACCCATGCCTTGCCGCTTCGTATTTTAAAGTGAGATATTATAACGGGAGAGTGGATTAATGGCTAGGAGAATTATGGAGATATACTATTGGAGTTTTCAGAAGAAGTTTTTAGTCTCCTGAAGGGCCCTAACTAAACTAAGACCAATCCAGAAGCAGCCGTAAGCCATTCCATTATACAGATATATAAAATTGACTATCCACTGCAAATAAGTTAAATTACTGTCCCTCAACAAGGTATTATCACAATGAATTATCCAATAGTAATCACCATAGCTTCCGAAAAAGGGGGAGTAGGCAAAACAACGGTTGCTACAAATCTTGCCGTCTACCTCAAAGCTTTAAGGGAAGACATTCCCGTAACTATTTTCTCCTTTGATAACCACTTCACCGTTGACAAGATGCTCTCCATTGGTGGCATTACGCCAGAAACATCGGTGAGGGATATATTTCGAGGGAGAGACCTGTCAGAACTTGTACAGACAGGCCAATATGGTGTCAACTTCATCGCCAGCCAAAACAAGCTCGCATCTTTTGGTGAACGTCACGAAATATTAAGTTCCCAGATTGCAGATTCTTCCCTTGACGGCATAATAATCATTGATACACGCCCCTCTATGGATTTTTTCACAAAGTCTGCCCTGATTGCCTCGGACCTTGTCATCATACCCATAAAAGATCTGCCCTCACTGGACAACATAGGCGGCATCACGAGCTTTTGCGAAGACGAGTCAGATCACCCCGTTAATATAAGGCTACTGCCGTCCATAGTAGACGGAACGGTCAAATTCAAAAGCGGTAAGTCGGCCACTATGGACTGCCTGCTGCGCACCGTAGCTGCAAAGCGTGGGTACGAACTTATCAAACACTCCATACCACGGAGCCCCAAGGTAGAAACACTTACCACAAACAGCTTTTCCAAGGTCTTCCCCGTCATCACCCATGCAAGGGAGACAGGTGTCCATAAAAGCTTTACCCTCCTGGCTAGGGACATACTCTCTATCATCGACAAAATAAGTGAGCCACAATCCCTTATGGCACTCAGGAAAAATATCTTTGCATCCGATGCGGAGAGCAACGAAAGATACAAGGAAAGGGTTGCGACCATTTCTCCCCTTTGCCCATCCTGCGGCAGCAAGATCCTGACAGGGCTAAAAAACATAAAAAGAGATGTGCTCTATTTCAAATCGGGCAGAGGGAAAAACGGTTTTGTCGATAAAACATGCTTTACAAAAGACATCCTGGACGAACTCGTTAGACTTGATAAAGACCTGATCTATTTCCGGGATGAATTAACTGAAGAGATTGAAGGCGACAACGTCTTTTGTATCAGGATTGTAGACGGGGAGATTCAATTCAGCCTTTATGACACAGAGGGTAAGACCATATTTGAAGGAAGGGCTCGGTATTCAGCCGGGTCACCTTTTGCTAAACTACTTCATGCCATGATGACAAAAACATCGGAGGGTTTTAATCCATGCATTATAAAATTTGGAGGCAAACCGTTTCCTGACACAATACTTCTTGATGATAGCTATTACGACTTTATAAGCTTGAAAAATAAAATCACCGGTGAGCAGGAAGAGACCGGCTACAAGACCAGAAAAAAAAGACTTTTCAAACTCCCCTTTTCTTGACAATGCCCCACGTCCGCCCGCCAAGCATTTAAGAAAGATCCAAATCCAAGTAAATAGATGGAAGAATGGCGCTCTACGCCTACAAGGCCGGGCATCCGAGTAAAGTTGATTATAATTTCTACAGCTTGCATTCATCTCCGCTTACAAAGCTGAAAATGTTGCACACAGCTCGTCATAGAAGAGTGATTGTGAATATCTCGTAAAATATAATGCTAAGGACTGCCGCAACAGGAAGTGTGATAATCCATGAGTAGGCAATATTCCTGACGACCCTCATATTTAGGGACGCCATACCTCTGGCCATGCCTACACCTATTATTGAGCCGACAAGAGTATGAGTTGTTGAAATGGGCATGCCCATCTTTGAACAGACAAGTACCGTCGTTGCAGCACCAAACTCGGCGGAAAAACCCCGTGATGGAGTCAGCTCGGTTATCTTCTTACCGACGGTCTCTATGATCTTATAACCCCAGGTTGCAAGACCAATCACGATACCCACTCCACCGAGACCAAGTATCCATATCGGAACCTCAACCTGCATCGAAACAGCATGAGTCTTTATTATGGAAAATATGGCGGCCAGCGGCCCGATAGCATTTGCTACGTCATTTGCACCGTGGGCAAAGGCCATGTAACAGGCAGTTATTATCTGCAATCTTCTGAACACACTCTCAACTACACTCAACTCCTTGGTCAGGGGATTAAGACTGTCTGACTTAACCCTGTTAATCAGGATACGGCCTATTGCAGCGGAAATGCCACCCACTACTATGGCAACAGCAAGCGCCTCATATAGGGAGAGGTCCAGCTTCATGTTTTTTAGACCCTTATATACCATGGAAAGGGTCAGGACAGCGAAAAGTACAAAGATAAGGTAGGGGGCATTTTTCTTAACCGCCTTTATGGGAGCACTGCTGTCAAGGATACGGTTTCTCACAAATATGAAAACCGTGCATGAAATAACACCTCCCATTACAGGCGATATTACCCAAGAGGCAACGATCTGCCAGACCTTGCTCCAGTTAATACCATCAGCGCCTGCGGCAACAAGTGCAAAACCAACAACGGCACCGACAATGGAATGAGTTGTTGAAACAGGCAAGCCCCAGTGTGTCGCAGCCTGAAGCCATACGGCTGCGGCCAGCAGGGCAGAAAGCATTCCCAGCATTAAGACCTCGGGACTGTTGGAAAATACCGATGGATCTACCATCCCCTTACGAATGGTATCGGTGACGTGACTGCCTACAAGGAAGGCACCTGCGAACTCAAAAAATGCGGCTACAATTACTGCTTGTTTAAGTGTAAGAGCCTTCGATCCGACGGAGGTTCCCATCGCGTTTGCAACATCATTGGCCCCTATGCTCCAGGCCATGTAAAACCCGGAAACAATGGCAATAGCCCCTACAATCGTGTAAAGATCCATTTATTTCTATCTTCTCCTTTTTTACCCGCTTATAAACATGCGCAGGATCTTGCCCACTTTTTCACATTTGTCGGCAAGACTTCCAAGCGTACGAACTATCTCCATTAAAACGAAAAAATCCCCCTTTGAAAGATCATCTTCCATTGCATATATCTCTTTTGTGATCTTAAACTGAAGCTTATCGGCCTCCCACTCACGGGTACTAATGGTATCTACCATCTTCAGGACAACATCCGCCTCGGCACCCCCGAATGAGACCTCCATCAGGTTATCCAGCTCCTGCACTATGTTGTATGCAAGGTCACCTATATCCATAACATGATTTGCAAGTTCCATAAGCATAGGCTTAATAGGGGCTGGAATTACTACATTTTTAAAGCGAAGTACTATAGACAGGTCTTCAACAGTATCTGCTATATCATCCTGAGAACTAAGCAGGCTTAGAAAATCGCGCCTGTCTACAGGCATAAAAAGACTGTTAGGCGTCTGGCTGCGGATATCGTTTTTAAGGATATCGGCCTCATGCTCAAGCTTCAAGATATTATTTGAGACCTCCTTGACCTTCGCGTAATCCTCTGCGTAAAGGGCATCAAAGAGAGACGGAACCTCATTCATTGCGCTACGTACCTTATCCATGTGTTGTTCAAGCAGCTTAAATGGTGACCTTCCAAACAGACCGGCTATAGACCGCATAGTACCTCCTTAAGGTTTGATCGGGAATAAGGGCAATAATTCATTTAACGAGAAAGGGCAGTTCAAACTCAACACCCTCTACTGTAACGTGTACCATTGCCTGACTGACATCGCGCATATCTGTACGAAAATATACATTGCCGAAGACCTGTGCGCCGTTAATGATCCTGCCTACAGGTAGTGCAGTGAGAAAGATATCCTGCATAAGCGTCTCACCGCTAAAAAAACGCCTGTCTCGACTGTAGTAGTCATAAGGCGCTGACCAGTGCCCACGCACCTGGTCATAGTAAGGCATAGCATAGTTATAGCCCTGAGGAGGAAAAAGAACAGAGCTGGAATGATTAGGGTAAACGGGCAGCAATGCCACCTGTGGCTGTACAACATAGTCGGGGTCGCTTTTGACTATTTCAGCCATCTTTTCCGGCGAGTAAGCGTTGTACTGGTTCCCCTTTTCATCAAGAAGGACAAAATCACCAAGGCTTATCCGTATCTGGCGACCCGTTTCATTACGAATGACAACCCTGAAGGGAGTAAAATAATTTTCCAGGTTGTATGGCGTACGATAAAGAGCCTCCGCTTCAGCTGTAACGGCAATTCCACCTTTGTTTATTGTAAGGGAACCACGGCGCTCATTTATCATGCCACCGGGAACGGCGACGGGGAGAATCTTTGTAGCGCAGCCGTTGGCAGTCAAAAAGATTAAAAAAAATAATGTAAAAAATGACCGCCACATAGGCTATGGCTTAATTAAGAGGGTTTAACATTAGAAAGTTACTCAACAATGAGAAGGTCAGAAAAATCTTCCAAGGGAGAGGAAGGAGGGGCAAGGGCCGGCTCTCTCCTCTCTTCAATACGTTGAGAAGAAGGTCTCTTCTTAATATCAAATGACTCACCTTCCTGGTACGCATGTATTGAAAAGGATTCCGCTTTGTTGTAAGCAATATCTATAGTCGCAAGCCCATCCACAAAGCTTGAAGCACTGACCGTATTGGGAGAAAGTTCACCTGAACCGGTAATAGCCAGCATTACATTCTTCCCGGTCACATCATAGTTGCTTATAACATTATCATTAGAGTCGACGGCCTTTATCTTAACGGCAAAGGGCTTGCCTGCAATTGCAACTCCCTCTGTGGTCACTACAAAACGGTCGATCCTATCGGGTTGGATAGTTATCCTGTTGCTGATACTTATATCAGGCCTGCCTTTTTCTGACATGTTGACAGTTATATTTTCAGCCTTATTGTAAAGAAAGCTGACCTCTGCCACACCTGACTTAAAGCTTGTAGATGTAATAAAACTAGGGGATATTTTGCTTGTTCCAGAGCTTGAAACATTTACACCCTTACCAAGGGTATCATAATCAACAACAAGATTATCATACGCATCCAGTGCCGTAGCAGTTACACCGAAAGCGGCACCTGCAGTGGCTAGATCGGGCACATTGATGCTAAAGTGATGGATTGAGTTGGGCTTGACTCTGATGGCTGAACTCTTACCGACAGAGGCCTCGCTGAAGTCTTTAACAGTAATAACGATATTCTCGGCCTTTTTATAGAGCGCCTTTACCGTTGCAATGCCGCCTATGAAGCTTATCGCAGACAGGCTATTTGGCATCAGCGGGTGAGTTCCACTTGATATAAGCTTAATGCTCTTACCGATATCACTATAATTTGTTATAAGATTTCCATTCTGGTCATGTGCCTTTATCTGGAGGAAAAAATCTTCCCCACTTATAGCTTCAGTTGGCGCAGATACTGTAAATCTGGCCAATGGCCCTGGCTTTACGGTTATCATCTGACCGAAAGCATTGCCGTAGGTAAAGAGGAATAAAAACAAAAACCATAATGCGATTCCCCTGTAGCACTTTAAAATAAACTTCATCACTTCCTCCTTAAAATATCACGCCAAGCTGTCTATGGTACGATTGGATTATATTGCAAACAGAAAAAAAATCCAGTAAAAAAACTAATTATTAAGATATTTTTTCACTTCTACATTATCAGGATCAAGCTCCAGCACCTTTTTGAATTGAGCATTAGCCTCATTTTCCTCGCCCAACTTAAGCAGGCAAATTCCCTTCATCAGATAGGCCTTGGGCAATTCTTTCCGCAAAATAGCTTGCGAAAGATTATCTTTTGCCTCCACATAAAGGCCCATTGAGAGGTAAGACAGCCCAAGATTAAAATAAGCTCTATAGTCATCAGGGCTCTTTTTAATTATTTCTTTATATACCTCAGTAGCCAAGGGATATTTTTTTTCCTTCAAATAAGCCGCACCATCCTGCAGCAATTCTTCTACAGATTTATTTTTTTCTATCAATCTTTGCCGCTTGTTCCTTGCAGTTTTGTTCTCAGGGTCACGGGTAAGGACTGTCTCGAACTCGGCAAGGGCCGCTTCATCATCTCCACGCTTCTCGTGAATCAGGCCCAGCATGAGATGTACCTTCG
>JADFVX010000131.1 GCA_015222755.1 Pseudomonadota bacterium
ACCCAGATAAGAAAGATGTCCCTATTCTTAATAAAACAATGTTAATAAGTGAGTGATTATGTCCCTTCCCCTGATGATAAAAGAACTCTTGAACCCGGATCGCTACCCCGAGCCAACCACCAGTGTGGAACTCAGCCAGACGCACATCTCTTTTGTGCTTCTCACCGACCACTACGTATACAAAATAAAAAAACCGGTAGATTTCGGTTTTTTGGATTTTACATCCATAGACAAGCGTCGCTTCTACTGCCAGCAGGAGGTTGAGCTAAACCGGCGGCTTGCCCCGGAGGTCTATATCGATGTTGTCCCTGTCCGTGAAAGGGATGCTTGTTTTTACTTTGGCGGCGAAGGGGAGCTTGCAGATTATGCTGTCAAAATGAGGCGGCTCCCCGATGACCGCATGATGATCAAGCTGCTGAAGGCGGGTAAGGTGGATGAGGCCATGCTTGTTAAAATCGCAGAAAAGATTGCCGTATTTCATAGCATTGCAAAAACAGACCCCATAATAACGGCCTGCGGCAGCGCGGCCGTGGTTCGCAAAAATGTGGAGGAGAACTTCAGCCAGACGGCGAAGTATCTGGGGAATACAGTCTCTGCTGCCGATTTTGACCGTATAAAGCGCTACAGCGAAACTTTTCTTGAGGACAATAAAGAGCTCCTCCTCAAGCGGATGACAGAAGGGCGTATAAGAGACTGTCACGGCGACCTCCACATGGACCATCTGTACATAATGGACAAGGTCTATATCATCGACTGCATCGAATTCAATGAACGCTTCCGCTATACCGACGTGGCGGCCGATATTGCCTTTCTGGCGATGGACCTCGATTACTACGGAGAATATGAGCTGTCGGATTCTTTTGTAAGGCACTATATTGAGGTATCGGGTGACAATGAGATAATGGAAGTGATAGATTTTTATAAATGTTACCGTGCATGCGTCAGAGCTAAGGTCGACAGTTTTGAGTTGGATGACCCGAAT
Organism: Pseudomonadota bacterium; assembly: GCA_015222755.1. Taxonomy (GTDB): domain Bacteria; phylum Desulfobacterota; class JADFVX01; order JADFVX01; family JADFVX01; genus JADFVX01. The sequence continues at coordinate 983 of JADFVX010000131.1, forward strand.
CTTGAGCCTGCGGAAAAGGACGAGATGAGGCAAGCCGCATCCAAATATTTTAAACTGGCTGCGCGATATGCAAAGCCCTGAGCCTCCCTTCCTTATATTGACCTGCGGTCTTACAGGCACAGGCAAAAGTACCATTGCATCAGCTGTTGCAGAAAGGCTGGGCGCAACCCTTTTACGTTCCGATGTAATACGTAAGGAGATTGCAGGCGCCCCGCAGAACCAGCATGGCAGCGCCGGGTTCGGTGAAGGGATATACAGCGAAGATTATTTTGAAAAGACCTACAATCTGCTTATGGAAAAGGGAAGGCTACTTATGGACAAGGGTGGGCACGTCATCCTGGATGCCTCCTTCAAGAAAAGGCGGTATCGGACCGGGGCGAGGCGAATTGCCGAAGGGCTGGGGGCTGCATTTCTACTGATAGAATGTATCTGCCCTGAAGAAGAGGCAAGGCGCAGGCTGGATAGCAGGAATGCCGAGAAAACCGACATCTCTGATGGTCGCTGGGAGATATATGCGGCACAGAAGGCCGACTTTGAAGCAGTAGATGAGGTGCCAGAAAATGAACATCTGGTTCTGGATACCAATAAGGATATGAAAGACAGCGTCAATAAGGTACTGAAAAAACTGGAAGCGCTGTCACATGGCTAGGCCCTGCAGGCAGCCTCCTCCAGACGCTTGAGCTTACTTGTTTCTCCCAGAGCTATAAGAGTGTCTCCGGCGTTTATCTCGGTTTTATGTGTAGGGTTAAACTTCATATCCCCCCCTTTTTTTATGGCCACTATTATAATGCCCAGGTCTCTGCCTATGCCGGCCTTTTCTATGGTATTTTCGGCCAGCCTTGAACCTTCAGCTACAGCTACCTCTTCCATCTGCACTTCTATGTTGCCGCTCTTGGTGGCAAACTCAATGAAATCTACAACCGATGGCTTGAGGATAGTGTGCGCAATGCGCAGACCCCCGATATGGTAGGGGGACATGACCCGATCAGCACCTGCCCTTATCAGCTTCTGCTCTGCACCCTCATCGCCGGCCCTTGCAACTATCTGCAGCTTTGCATTAAGACCGCGTGCACTCAGTACGACAAAAAGGTTATGTGCATCTGAAGACAGGACAGAGATAAGGCCTTTTGCACTGGCGATGCCAGCGCTTAGCAGAACATCATCTATAGTCGCATCGCCTGCAATGATCAAGGTCTCATCATCTTCATCCAGCTCTACGGGCTCCTTTTCTATGACAACGAATGGGATATTATTGGACTCCAGTTCCTTGCATATAATATGGCCCATCCTTCCATAGCCGCACACGATATAGTGGTCTTTTGTTTTTTTCAGCTTCTTTTTCATACTTCTCCTCCCTAGAACATCCTGTATTTCACCTTCCAGAATAGACCTGATCAAAAAATTGACAGTATAGGCAACAACTCCCACACCGTAAAGGATCATGAATATATTGAACACCCTGCCTGCTCGTGAAAGCCTGTGGACCTCCTCGTAGCCAATAGTGGTAAGTGTGACGATAGTCATGTAGAAGGAGTCGAATAGGTCCCAGCCTTCTATAAGGGTATAGCCCAGTGTTCCCGTTACAATGACCGTAGAGAGAAGGAGAATGGAAAATACGACCTTTTTTTTCATTTTTTTATGCTGTGCCAAGGCGCTTCCTTGATCTTTAAGTTAATTTAGATCTGTCGAGCTTTTTTATAGCATGTTTTGTGTAATTATCAAAAAAGAAAGTGTATAGATCGGAGGGTTCTTTTATCAGCGATGCGTCGAGGCTTGAGGCTTGCGGGGTCATGAAGAAAGGGTGATTCTGTTCACCTCCGATGCCGCCATGCCCGCTGAGCTGCTCTTCAAAATTTACTATTCTTCTGCCATCGAAGGTCCCCTGGAGTATTATGTCTCCGGAATTTTCTTCGCGGGACAAGGCAAGTAAGTGGCTCCTGTCATCTTCTGAAAGGGCTTTGTCCCATTTAATAACTTTGGCCCTTCCCTTATCATCACGGCCTATTATAACTCCTATCCCGGGATGTTCTGTCAGGGCGGGGAGCAGGGAAGGGTATTTCGTCTCTATTTCTGCTGTTGGTATACGCTCTGCCCTGAAGTTAAAGTAGAGGTGAGACAGAGGCCCTGAATCACTTACGACAACCTGCTCTTTTTCCGCCTCCCATTCAAAGGGAAGGGGTCCCTCTTCTTCCATAAAAAGGCGGCGGCGAATACCGTCGAAGAGCTTGAAAAAAAGTTGTGGAAGGCGGAGCAGCAGGCCCCCCAATTCTTCCATGTATTTCGAGCCTTCGTGTAGTATTACCTCCTCGGGCGAGTGAAATTCGGTTATTTCCAGGGTTTCCGGCGTTGCCCTTTGTATAAGGTCTGCCAGCCTTTCACCATAGAGATGCACAAAAGGAATAGACGGCGTCTGTCCGTGGTCGGAAAATATAAAAAGATCGTACTCCCTCGCACTTGAACAGCGCGAAGCCCTTGCTATCTTTCTTAGCTGCCTGTCGATGCCGCGAAGGGCCCTGAAACTGCCGGAGAAACGTGGCCCCCTGTGGTGAGCCATTTCATCATAGCCATTGTATGTGAGATATACAGAAGGAACGCCGCGCATTATGTCGGTTACGGCCCCCATAGTCTCAAGCTCCCTGAATATTACATTGTTTATCAGGCGTATTATGGGGAATATACCCTCTCTCCGCCTTTCCCTTGAAAACATAAGGCAGTAAAGCCACTCTCCAAACTCCAGAACGGAGTCAGCAATAAGGCCGGCAGCAGTGCGAAAGAGATTTGTCAGGCGCAGAAAAAAAAGGATAAATATATCAAGCTGACGCAATTTTTTTTTCCTCAATATATTTTCCGAGGCAAAGGTGCTGAGTGTAAATACAGAACGCTTTGCCCCGCCTGTATAAAGATTCAGGTAGCTGCTTCCCCCCTTAAGCAGGCCCATTCTGTTTTTTGAAAGTGCATCCTCTACAGAGGCCGCTGCCTCGGGGTCTTTAAAAGACATATGTCTGCCGCTTTTCTTGTCGAACCACCGGAAGCCCGGTATCCCTTTATTAATACCATACATAATCCCGGCCTGTATGGAGGGGGTATTGCTTGGAGGGGGACAGTACCATGGAACGAGCCTGTAGCCATTTTTGTGTACAAGCCTGCGGAGAGTAGGTGTATAACGGCGGCCCATTGCCTCAAGGAGTGCCGGGTAGGATATGCCGTCGATCTGTAGCAGTATCAGCCCTTTCCCCTCAGCCTCAGAGGGCTTCTGGACAAAACGACCCAAAAAGCCGTATTTTTTTCTCAGATAGCGGCCAGCCGTAAAGAAGCCTTCTTTTTTATTTTTTGCCATAGGAAAACCCCAAAAACTTCGCTGTGTCTTGACAATGTCGGGAGGCGTGAGTAGTATTGATTCTAAACTTTTAGCTGGAAATGGGCAAGTAATGAAAAAATTAAAATATCTCGTTTTTACAATAGCACTAACTCTTGCTTTACCCTCCAACGGGCTTGCATCTTTCCTGGACAATCTCCAGGTGGACCACCTTAAAAACGGGCTTAAGGTCATTACCATAGAGGACCACAAAGACCCGGTTATCACATTCCAGGTCTGGTATCGTGTAGGGGCCAGAAATGAGATCACAGGCAAGACGGGACTTGCGCACCTGACAGAGCATATGATGTTCAAGGGGACGGAAAAGTATAAAAAAGGGGAGGTATCACGTACTGTCGCCCGGCATGGCGGAAATGAAAATGCCTTCACAAGCCAGGAATATACGGCCTATTTCCAGACCTTCTCAAAAGACAAGCTGCACATATCTCTTAATCTTGAGTCTGACAGGATGGTCAACATGATAGTTGACCCGGAAGAATTTCTGCTGGAGCGGGACGTAGTCATGGAGGAGCGCCGTCAGCGGACTGATGATGATCCCACCTCTGTTGTTGTGGAGGAGATGTTTGCCGCTGCCTTTAAGACGCACCCATATCGCAACCCTATTGTAGGATGGATGAGTGATCTGCAAAACCTGAGCCGCAAGGATCTCATTAATTGGTATAAAACATACTACCTGCCGAATAACGCTACTATCATACTGGCAGGTGATTTTGACAGGAGTGAAGCCCTAAAGGCCATAAAGAAGAGCTTTGGGTCTATTCCTGCCGGATCGACACCTCCAGCAATGACCATCAAAGAACCTGAGCAATTGGGCGAAAGGCGTGTATGGGTGAAAAAAGAGGCTCAACTCCCCTTCATCTTTGCAGGATACAAGGTGCCTAACCTCGGACACCCCGATGAATACCCGCTCCAGATGCTGGAAAATATCCTCTCCGCAGGAAAGAGTTCGCGCCTTTATAAATCACTTGTGTATGAAAAACAGAGCGCCCTTTATGCAGGGGGGAGCTACGACGGCCTTTCCAAAGACCCTGGACTTTTTTACTTTTATGCCGGGGTCAAGCCTGGAGTGAAGACGGAAGATGTGGAGGAAGGTATTTACTTAGAACTTGAAAAGATAAAGGAGAGCGGTGTTAGCAATCTGGAACTTCAAAAGGCCAAAAACCAGCTGGAGGCAAGTTTTATTACAAGCCAGGACTCTATATTTTATCAGGCCATGCAGATAGGGCGGCTGGATGCGGCTGGCGTAGACTACCACTATCTGGAACAATATCTGGACAATATACGGAAGGTGACAAAAGAAGATGTTGTGGCAGCGGCAAAAAAATATTTTGTTGCAGACAGGCGTACTGTCGGCATTCTTGTGCCGCTAAAAAAAGGGGGTAGCGATGAAAAGTAGGCAACTCATTGTGTCGATTGTGGCCCTTGCTTCGCTCCTGCTGGCTAGCTATTCCTGTGCCAGTGAGCGCAAGGCAGAGCGCTTTATCACCAAAAACGGTATGACTATTCTACTGCTGGAGCGGGACTCTCTGCCTTTTATCACTGTAAATGTAACAATTAGGGCAGGCTCCGTGTTTGAGGCGGCTGAAAAGGCCGGCCTTGCCTCCATTACTGCCGACCTGCTAACAGAAGGGACGCAAAGCCGCTCGGCTTCACAAATATCAGAAGAGATAGATTTTATAGGCGGAAGCCTTTCGAGCTCAGGCGGGATTGATTACAGCTCGGCATCTCTCAAGGTCCTGACTAAGGACAGTGACAAGGGCTTTAACCTCCTGGCAGACATCCTGAGAAGACCTTCCTTTTCGGATATGGAAATAGAGCGCTCTATGAGCCAGATAAAAGCTGGAATCATATCAAAAGAAGATGATCCCTCAACGGTAGCCACCGAAGCCTTTAACAAGGCGCTCTTCGGCGACCATCCATACGCCCGTCCGGCTGAGGGGACACTGGAAAGCCTTGAAAATATCGGACGCGAAGATATCATCAATTTCCATAAGAAACTATACAGACCCAACAATGTAATAATGGCGGTTGTCGGCGACATCGACAAAAGATCCTTGAAAAAACTGCTGAAAAAACACTTCGGCAGCTGGGAAAAACGAGCGCTTCCTCTGCCTGAGCCGGTAATGGCAGAGCAGATAAAGGGCATGAAGGTCGAGCTTATAGATAAGAAGATCAGTCAGGCCAATGTCCAGCTGGGACACATAGGCATAAGGCGTGAAAACCCTGATTTTTATGCCACCTATGTAATGAACTATATACTCGGGGGAGGGGGCTTCGTATCCCGCCTCATGACAGAGATACGCGACAACAGGGGACTGGTCTACTCCGTCTACAGTTACTTCAACCCCTTGAAGGACCCCGGCCCTTTTAAAATAGGCCTTCAGACAAAGAATGAGTCTGCACGGGAGGCAATCGATGAATCCCTCAGCCAGATGAAAAATATGGCAAAAAATGGTGTGACCGAGGAGGAGCTGCGCAGTGCAAAGGACTACCTTATAGGCAGCTTCCCCCTGAGGTTTACCACCAATGCAAAGATAGCCTCATACCTTAGCTATATGGAGATATACAATCTGGGTCTTGACTATCTTGATAAATTCCCCAAAATTATAGAGGCGCTTACGGTAAATGATATTAACAGGGCCGCAAAAAAATACCTCCATCCTGAAAACTACCTCCTTGTAGTGGTGGGAGATAAAGAGGAGATTGGAAAGCTGTAGCCTTTCTGCCGCTATAAAAATTGTAAATCATCCTTACTCGGATGCCCCGCCTTGTAGGCTAAGAGCATCATGATTTTTCGGTTTACTGGAGTCTCTCCAAAGGCTATAATCAGAAGTTATTCGCCGTTTTAATAATTAAAACAAAGGAAGGGAAATAATGCTGGTAAAAAATATAATGAAAAGGGATGTGGCTACATGTACAACGAATATTACTGTGAGGGACGCAGCTAAAAAGCTGTCCAGTGGCCATGTAGGTTGTCTTGTTGTGACGGACAACGGTTCAGTCAAGGGGATTGTTACCAAGAGTGATGTCGTCCGATGTCTCGCAGAAAGGAAAGATATAGACCTGTGCAGGGCAGGCGATATAATGGGCAAAAGCATTAAAAGCTGCACCCCCGAGATGAGTGATCAGGAGGCGGCAAGGATGCTGTCAGACAACAGGATAAAAAGGCTGCCTGTAATCAGTGACGGAAAGCTGGAAGGTGTAATATCGATATCCGAGCTTGTTCCAGCTCTCAACAAAGATGTAGAGGAGATATCAGCCCTTTTCTGGAAGTAAACAGCGATTAGAGATCTCTAAATTTATTAAACCCCGGCGACTCAATGTCCCGGGGTTTTTGTTTTCTGCCTTTCCTGTTTACGGCATAGCTTTTTAACTTTGCTAATATACTGAAGGCGCTTAGCTATTCTCAGGATAAAGTGCTCCCGGGACACAACTTCCCATCATCCCCCTGCCGCCTTTGCCTTGTAGCCAAGCTTTTCAAGTTCTGCCATCAGCCGCTCCCTGTGCTCCCCCTGTATCTCGACAAGGCCGTTCTTTACTGAACCGCCTGTGCCGCACAACTTTTTCAGCTTTTTCCCCAGATCCTTGAGGGCTTTATCTTCAAGGGGCAGGCCGGTGATGACTATTACCGTCTTGCCGCCACGGCCGCTCAGCTCACGACGGAGCCGGACGATGCCGTCGGCAGGTGTTTTCTGGTCACCGACCTTTTTATCCTTCCGGCAGCTACAGCTATCGGACCTCTTGCCGCAATTGGGGCAGAACCGCCCCTCTTCACTGGAATAGACCCTTCTGATGTTGCTGTCCGACATTGCAGACCTATCTTGTCAGGTGACGGTACTTGATGCGGTGCGGCTGGTCGGCATCCACACCGAGTCTCGCCTTCCTGTCCGCCTCATATTCCGTATAGTTACCATCAAACCATACCACTTTCGAGTCACCCTCGAAGGCCAGTATATGGGTGGCTACTCTGTCTAGGAACCAGCGGTCGTGGCTGATAATTACTGCGCAACCGGCGAAATTCCCAATGGCCTCTTCCAGCGCACGCAGGGTATTTACATCTAGGTCGTTTGTAGGCTCATCGAGGAGGAGAACATTGCATCCCCCCTTCAGCATAGTTGCAAGGTGTACCCGGTTACGCTCACCGCCGGAGAGCAGGCCGACCTTTTTCTGCTGGTCCGTACCGGCAAAGTTGAACCTCGAAACATAGGCCCGTGAGTTAACTTCCTTCGGACCGATCTGTATCATCTCCTTACCCTCGGATATCACTTCCCAGATGCTCTTTTCCGGGTCCAGATCGTCACGGCTCTGATCCACATATGCAAGATCCACCGTCTGGCCCAGCTTGACCGTTCCGGAGTCGGGCTCCTCCTGTCCGGTAATCATCCTGAAAAGGGTCGTCTTTCCTGCACCGTTGGGGCCGATGACACCTATGATACCGCCAGCCGGCAGCGAAAAGGTCATACCATCTACAAGCAGCTTGTCGTCATAGCCCTTGCTTACATCCTTTACATCTATCACCACGTCACCGAGACGACGACCCGGCGGGATAAATATCTGTAGGTCTTTTGCCTGCTTTTCAGCGGCACCAGAGACGAGCTCCTCGTAAGACTTGATCCTCGCCTTGGACTTGGCGTGCCGCCCCTTGGGGCTCATCCTTATCCACTCCAGCTCGCGCGCCATTGTCTTCTGGCGCTCACTCTCCCCCTTTTCCTCCTGCCTCAGCTTCTCCTGTTTCTGCTCAAGCCAACTGGAGTAATTCCCCTTCCATGGGATACCCTGCCCGCGGTCAAGTTCCAGTATCCAGCCCGCAACATTATCGAGAAAATAGCGGTCGTGGGTAACGGCGATGACCGTCCCCTCGTAACGCTGAAGATGCTGCTCCAACCACCCGACGGTCTCTGCATCCAGGTGGTTTGTCGGCTCATCAAGTAGAAGAACCTCGGGCTTCTGCAAGAGGAGGCGGCAGAGCGCAACGCGCCGCTTTTCCCCCCCGGAAAGTACCTTTATCGATGTATCACCATCGGGACAGCGCAGGGCGTCCATGGCCATCTCCAGGCGGCTGTCCAGCTCCCATGCGTCAAGACGCTCCAGTTTTTCCTGCACCTCGGCCTGACGGTCGCAGAGCGCCGTCATCTCGTCGTCAGACATGGGCTCAGCAAACTTTGCGTTGATATCGTTAAACTCCGCCAGCAGATCGACCGTCTCCTGCACCGCCTCTTCAACTACCTGCCTTACCGTCTTTGTTTCATCAAGCTGCGGCTCCTGCTCCAGGTAACCCACACGGTAGCCGGGCGAGAGGGATATCTGGCCGTCGTACTCCTTGTCCACACCGGCAAGTATTCGCAGGAGCGAAGACTTGCCCGATCCGTTGAGACCGAGAACGCCGATCTTGGCACCGTAGAAATAGGACAGGTAGATATCCTTCAGCACCGGTTTTTTATTGTAAAACTTGCTCACCCCCGACATGGAGTAGATGACTTTATCCGGCTGGTCACTCATGGCGATTTTTCTCCTTTTCTTAACATGCCCTAAGGCAGGTCCGATAATGATGCTCCCCGCTTACAAAGCGGGGCATGCTGCAATCATCTCGTCATTTTAATGCGGCACAGTATAACACAGGCTCTAATTTCCGTCATCAAGAGACAAATATTACTATTTTTAGCAAGACCCCTTTTTCTCTCTACCTTTATTGTGTTAGTATGTTGTTTAGCCACAAGATAACGGGCAAACTACTTTAATATTTGGAGGCAACAATGACAGGCGGCGTACACAATCCGGATTTTGGACTTGATAAGCACGGGATTGAAAATGTTGGACATGTATTCTGGTCCTGTGTGCCTCCCCTTTTATATGAGCAGTCTATAAAAAGAAGGGTGGGCATTGTTTCCTATCGTGGCCCCCTTGTTGTTAGAACAGGCGATTATACTGGCCGCTCACCTAAAGACCGCTTTGTTATCGAAGAAGAAACCAGTAAAGACAAGATATGGTGGGGAGAAAGCAACCGCCCCTTCGACGAGGAGAAATTCGACAAAATATTCCTCAGGATGCAGGCCTACCTTCAAGGGAAGGATGTCTATGTGCAGGACTGCTATGCAGGGGCCGACCCCGATTACCGCATCCCTATCCGCGTCATAACAGAGGATGCATGGCATTCACTATTTGCCCGTATCATGTTTATCCGTATCACCGAAGATGAGGAGCTCAGGAAGTTCATCCCTCAGTTTACGGTAGTCAACATACCCGGCTTTCGCGCCTCTCCCAAACACGACGGTACGAACTCCGAGGCCTTCATCCTCGTCGATATCAAGAAAAAACTGATACTCATCGGCGGTACGAGCTACGCCGGAGAGATAAAGAAGTCCATCTTCAGCGTAATGAACTATCTCCTCCCGGAAAAAGGCGTACTTTCCATGCACTGCTCCGCCAATAAGGGGGAACGTGGAGACACGGCGCTCTTCTTCGGCCTTTCCGGCACAGGCAAGACGACGCTCTCTGCCGACCCTGAGCGTTACCTGATCGGTGATGACGAACACGGCTGGAGCGACAATGGTGTCTTCAACTTCGAAGGCGGCTGCTACGCCAAGGTAATCAACCTTTCACGGCACGCGGAACCTCAGATTTTTGAATGTACACGCCGCTTCGGCACCATCCTGGAAAACGTCAAGATAGACGCCAGGACGCGGGATATCGACCTCGATGACGCATCGCTGACGGAGAACACCCGTGCAGCATACCCGATTGGCTTCATCCCGAACCACGAACCGACAGGGCGGGGAAATCATCCGGAAAACATAATCTTTCTTACCTGCGATGCCTTCGGCGTACTGCCTCCAATCTCCAAACTTACGCCGGAGCAGGCAATGTATCACTTTATCTCCGGTTACACTGCAAAGGTGGCCGGTACGGAGCGTGGCATCAAGGAGCCTGTAGCTACCTTCAGTTCATGCTTTGGCGCCGCCTTCATGGTGCGTAAGCCCTCGGTCTACGCTAAGCTTCTCGGCGAAAAGATAAAAACACACAAGGTGCATTGCTGGCTTGTTAACACAGGATGGATTGGCGGCCCCTACGGCGTCGGTGAGAGAATATCCATACAGTACACAAGGGCGCTGTTGAACCAGGCCATCGAGGGCACGCTGAAAGACGCAACAATGGAGACAGACCCCGTCTTCGGCCTGAGCTATCCCACTAAATGCCACGAAGTCCCGGAGAAGATACTCAACCCGAAGAACTCCTGGGATAAAAAGAAAGACTACGATAAAAAGGCCCTGCACCTTGCAGAGCTTTTCAGGGAAAACTTCAAGACCTTTGAGAAAGATGTAGACCCGGCAATCTTAAAAGGTGGCCCTGTCTCTTAGGCAATCAGATGTAAACCTATAAAGGGCCGGTGCTGCTGATAAGCGGTGACCGGCTTTTTTATTTTTGAAAAACTCGTGGTTTTTGGTATACTTGGGGTGTGGGCCTATAAATATAAAGGGGGGGCAACATGACAGATCTCTTCAATAAGGTATTTTTACTTACTCTATTTCTTATTCTTTCCTCTCTATTAGTGCTATCGGCGACACCTGCAAGCTACGCAGACACGGCAAGAGTTGAAGATGATTGTGCAAGCATGACTATTAGCTCCTCAGATCCGGATACTAACGGTGCCTATTATATAGATATGGAAGGCGTGGTGCTTGACAGTTATTATTATTTTGCTGCTATTTTTTTAGATGGCAGCCTGATGGACCATGACTCCAGTTTTTTCTCAACCTCATTTTCAGCATCTTACGGGCCATACAGTGATGAACATACCTTTCGCCTGGAGATGAGAGGTCATGGGGCAAAGGACATCTGTGTGTCTTCACTGGAACTCAAGGCAAGTGGCGGAAAAAAAGACCCTGTTGAAATGTCAAATAACATATGCACGGCTATTAAAGAACTCGATGCCGAGGCCTTCAAAAACAACCCCATACAGCGCAAAAATGCTCTATGCAACAAGTTGAGTGAAGTTGCCTCCCTGGCAGATTATGCGGAAGACTCCAGCGATCCGATCATTAAGAGTCAATTCTATGTCGATGCAATTGAAAAGCTATCAAAAGACATAGGCGCAAAGATGGACAGCAACTACGGGGGGCAGGCTAAAAATGACTGGATTACGAGCTCTGATGCACAATCAGAATTATTCCCTATGGTAGAAGAGTTAAGAACTACTCTTCAGGACCTTTTATAAAAAGCATTTTTTGAGCTTAAAAAGGGCCGGTACTGCCGATAAGCGCATACCGGCCTTTTTTATTGTCTTTTTTTTAGCTAGACTTCATAGAAGGGGGATAAGGAGGGCCTTATAAAAATATCAATGGTCAGCGCTATCGTCGGGGTCAGGGCTTTTGGCCTCGTGAAAAACAACCTGGTCCTTGCCCGCCTTTTTACCTCTGTACATAGCGCTGTCTGCAAGCTGCACAAGCTGATCTATGGAGTTCATATTGTCGTTTTCAAAGGTTGCCACGCCAACGCTTACGGTGACACCTTCTCCCCGAATTGCCTTGAAGGATGAGGCCCTTATGCTTGAGTGCAGCCTTTTTGCCATTTTCATGGCTCCTTCACTTTGGGTGTTCGGCAAGAGGATGACAAACTCCTCTCCACCATAACGGGCGGCAAGGTCACTCTCCCTTGCAACTTCATGCACTAGATTGGCTACCTCACACAGAACCACATCACCATTAAGATGTCCATAGCGGTCGTTTACCGTCTTGAAGTTGTCTATATCAATAAATATGCAGGAAAGGGCGTTATTGTAACGGCGCGCGCGCGCAAATTCTTCATCGAGGCGGGCATAAAAGTAGTTGTGATTGTAGAGATTGGTAAGGCCATCTCTCAGGGCAAGCTCTTCCAGGTAAAATTGGGTTGTTTTCATAGATTCAAAAAGCAAGGCATTTTCAAGGGCATTTGCGGATATGTTTGCCACAAGAGTGCAAAGTTTGACCACTCTTTCATTGGCGCCATTTCCAAGCTTCGTGGCGGTCCTTAGAAAGAGGGTTCCTATAATGCTCTCTCTCCTGACAATAGGTGCTACCACTATGGAATCAAATGCAAGGGCAGCTGTATACTTTTGTACCGAGCGCATCAGGGGGTCATCCTTGATGCTGTCTACAACAACGGTATCCTTTGTCCTGAGCGCCTCCTCTATCTCCGGATACTTTTCCATATCTATCTTAAGGTCCCGCTGGGGCAGATCATCACTGCTTGCCTTGACCAAAAGCCCCCCCTTCCCATCGGCACTCACAATAGAACAGCGGGCAACATCCACAACATCAGACATTTTGTCAACGATTGTATCAAGTATATTCAGAGGATTTCTGGAGGCGGATATGAGCTCTGAGAGCTCTATAAGGAGCAGCAGGTCCTTCTTTTCCAGGCGAGAATAGTACTCCATAGAGCGGCGCAGGTGCGCATCTATACGTGCCAGGAGCTCTGTCTGGTTTATAGGTTTGGTAACATAGTCATCAGCACCGGCGTTAAGGCCTGCAATGAGCTCTTCCTTTTCAGAACGGGATGTTACCATTATTACGGGTATCGCCCGTGTAACATAGTTGGACTTTAATTCAACGCAGACATCTATGCCGTTTTTCCCTGGCATTTCGATATCGAGGATTATAATGTCTGGGCACTCCCTTTCGACCAGGGATACCACCTCTATGCCGTCCTCAGCCTCGACTATGTCAAATTTTTCAGAAAGAAGGTCTTTAAGAAGCTCTCTGAAAAAGGCCTCATCATCAACTATTAAGATTTTGTTCTTTTTCGCCATATCCAACTTAAATTGAGGGATTCGAAATGGAAGTATAAAAGACCAAAGGGCAAATATCAACGCTTTTAAAAAAGAGGATACCTGGCCGCCGCAAAGGGGTAAATATCCCTTCCTTATTGCACAGCGGCTGGAAATCAACTATAATGCGCATACTTTACTTGTTTGGTAGGGTTAGTTTTGAGGGGCAAATGGAAATAACTTTAGTTAAAAAAATAATGGAAGACGGCGAGGAGTGCAAGAAGTGCCGGGAGGTTTCAGAGCGCCTGAGATCCGGTGATGAACTCCGCTTTATTGATAAGGTGGTTTATGCGGATGTGCGCGACCCCGAATCGGAAGGGAGCCGCCTTGCAAGAGAGCTTGATGTAGAGATTGCGCCCTTCTTCATAGTCGAAGAGGGTGGAGAAAAGACCATCTACAAGAGCTATATGGTCTTTAAAAAAAATGTGCTGAACAAGGTACTTGAAGCCGCCGACATAGAGGTCGAGAATAAGCGTAAAAGAACGGGAGATACCGATGCCTTCGGCATTTCTATGGCCTCTTCCGCTGCAAATGGAAAGAACAGCCCGGACATAGATGCCCTGAATAAAAAGTTTGAGGGAAAATCTCCCCAGGAGCTGCTGGAATGGGGACTAAATACATACCATCCAAATATCGCACTTGCCTGGAGCGGGGCGGAAGATGTGGCCATAGTCGATATGATGCTAAGGATAAATCCCGGGTCACGCATATTTACGCTGGATACGGGTCGGCTCAATAAGGAAACATATGATCTGATAGATGCTGTACGTAAAAAATATGGCATAAAGGTTGAGGTGCTGCTTCCCGATTCGGCAGAGGCGGAGAAGATGCTTCGCGAGAGGGGGATGAACTTTTTTTATGAAGGGGCGGAGGCGCGAAAGCTTTGCTGCAATGTAAGAAAGGTAGAGCCCCTTAAAAAGATGCTGGCCAGCCTTGATGGATGGATAACCGGTTTGCGCCGAGACCAGGCCGTCACAAGGACAGCACTGAATAAGATAGAAATAGATGATGCATTCGGCGGGATTTTAAAACTAAATCCATTGGCCGGATGGAGCCATGATGATGTATGGGACTATATAAGAAAAAATGATGTTCCTTACAATAAGCTGCACGACATGGGATACCCCTCTATAGGCTGTGCGCCATGTACACGCGCCGTTGAATCCGGTGAAGACATTAGGGCAGGCCGGTGGTGGTGGGAAACTCCCGAAAGCAAGGAGTGCGGCCTGCATGTGAAGAAGAAGTAGGACAAGGTTTGGGATTTACTTTTCGGGAGGCGTATTCGACAGTAAGCTTTAAACTTTTTCTGCGCTATTGCTTGCTTCCGCAATACATGTCCTTGTTCCGTATGCTACAGCTCTTCATGCACCTGCGCTGCGTTTAATTAGCCTGGCTGTAAGCCCCCATTAGCCCGAGGCTCTGCTATGAAAGCATAGTGTAAAATAAAATCTTTCAAGGAAGCCTCTTGCCAGCTTTTCACAAATGAAACCTTGTTGTCATGGTGCAAAATAGTGTATAAATATCTCTACAAAAATCGAGGAGGATCCAAATATGAGCATGTTTTTAGGGCCCATTCATCATTGGCTTTATAACAAAATAGAGGTCGGGGCAGAAAGAGCGTCAGCAATTGAAGAGGCCTTCAAGGAGAACTTTGGCAGTGATGCGGAAGCACTGATTGCCGGGGTAGATGAGAGTTATCCGGCATTCCCCACGGGACTTCCGCTGGAGGACATCATCGGTGATGCCCAGATACACCCATTTCTGATGGGCCTTATCCGGATGGTAGAAACTCGGGAAGGGGCACTTGTTAAAGCCTTTGGCGATAAGTTCGGTGATAAAGCAACCGAGGTAGCGCTTTCTGCGGCGGCAGAGTTTGGGGAAAAGACCGGGGGAAAAGTTAAGGGCGAGATCGTTGCCGGTGATCTGGAGTCGGTATTTCGCAATCTATACGATCAGCAGCTCGACGGTATGCCTTGTGACCAAGGGGCGCAACCTGATGTGCAGGGCAATAAGCTGGTCATACATCAGAGCGAGTGCCTGCACAGCAATAACTGGAAAGATGCGGGTGCACCTGTCGAGACTATGTGCAAGATAACGGGGGCATGGATGGAGGGCTTCCTCAAGGCTGCTGCACCGGATACGGCCTATTCCGTGGAAGAGACGGTGGCCGGCGGAGCCGGTGCCTGCCGCTACTGTATTTCACAAGCTTGATCATAAACAAAATTCACACTGAAAGGCCCTGCATTTGCGGGGCCTTTTTAATTGACTTGAACGGCTTTTTCATGTTAACTTTCAAGCGTTTAAAACAACTTCCCCGGAGCAGAATTCTCAAGTGACCTTTCAGGAATTAATCCTTTCCCTTCAAAGATACTGGTCTGAAAAGGGATGTATCATCCAGCAGCCCTACGATATCGAAGTGGGAGCAGGAACCTTTAACCCCGCCACCTTCCTGCGGGTACTTGGCCCGGAGCCCTGGAAAGTTGCCTATGTGGAGCCATCGAGACGTCCCACAGATGGCCGCTACGGTGAAAATCCGAACCGTCTGCAGCATTACTACCAGTTTCAGGTAATAATCAAACCATCCCCCCAGAACATTCAGGAGCTTTACCTGGATAGCCTGAGAACCTTCGGAATAGATCCGCTGGCTCACGATATACGCTTTGTAGAGGATGACTGGGAGTCGCCAACACTCGGCGCATGGGGCCTTGGATGGGAGGTTTGGCTCGACGGTATGGAGATAACACAGTTTACCTACTTCCAGCAGGCCGGAGGCATGGACCTGAAGCCTGTCTCCGTGGAGATTACCTATGGCATTGAGCGGATAGCCATGTTTATACAGGGTGTTGATTCCGTCTATGATCTCAAGTGGAACGATGAACTGAGCTACGGCGATGTTCACCACCGCAGTGAAGTGGAATTTTCCCGCCACAACTTTGAAGCGGCCGATGTAGATATGCTTCTTCAACTCTTTAGCATGTATGAAAAGGAGTGCAGGCAGCTTGCCGAAAAGGACCTGCCACTCCCCGCCTATGACTACTGCCTCAAGTGTTCCCACACCTTCAATCTCCTCGATGCCAGAGGTGCAATCAGCGTTACAGAACGCACCGGTTACATAGGCCGCGTAAGAAGCCTTTCAAAGCTTTGTGCTGAGGGCTATATCAAAACAAGGGAAGAGATGGGCTATCCTCTACTTAAGGGGGGAAGCTTATGAAGGAGCTTTTTCTTGAGATAGGATGCGAAGAGATCCCCGCCGGTTTTATAGGGCCTGCCCTTAATGCTATGACATCACGTATTGTCAAAGCGTTTAACGAAGCCCGAATCGAATACTGTGAGATCAAAACAGCGGGAACTCCAAGGCGACTCATCCTGACCCTTACAGATGTAGCGGAAAAGCAAAAAGATATCATCATAGAAAATCAGGGGCCCGCCAAAAAGGTGGCCTTCGATGAAGACGGAAATCCGACAAGAGCGATGGAGGGTTTTGCCCGTGGGCAGGGTCTGCCGCTGGATAAGATAGAGGTGAGAGAGACTCCGAAGGGGGAGTATCTCTATGCCGTTAAAGAAGAAAAGGGCGTGGAAACCAGTACCCTGCTCCCTGCCATCCTGGAAGATATCGTTGCCTCAGTCCCCTTTAAAAAATCTATGCGATGGAAAGACCTTGATATTACCTTCGCAAGACCCGTTCACTGGATTCTTGCCATCTTTGCTGGTGAAACTATCGACTTTAGCTTTGGTGATGTCCATAGTGGAAATATAAGCCGAGGGCACCGTTTTCATGCTCCGGCAGAATTTGAGGTCAAGTCCTTTGCAGATTATACCAAAAAGTGCAGATCAGCCTATGTCATAGCAGACCCTGAAGAGCGAAAGCTGCTGATCGGTAAGGGAGTACATAAAGCGGCAAGCGCTGCCGGAGGACTGCTTATAGAAGATGAAGGTCTCCTCGAAGAAGTAGCGAATTTAGTGGAATACCCTGTTGTCGTCTGCGGCAGCTTTGATGATGAATACCTCAAACTTCCCAAGGATGTTGTGATAAATGCTATGCGAGATCACCAGCGCTACTTCTCTGTAGAGGATGAGAAAGGGAAATTGATGCCCCTTTTCATCACCGTAAGTAATACGGAGGCAAAGGATATGCAGGTGGTGAAGGAGGGTAACGAGCGCGTCCTTCGTGCCCGTTTGTCGGATGCAGCCTTTTACTACTATGAAGACCTCAAAAAACCGCTTGATGAGATGGTGGAATCGCTAAAGAGTGTCGTCTTTCAGGCAAAGCTTGGCACATCCTTTGAAAAAGTAGAGCGCTTCAGTGCCCTGGCTGGCTATATGGCCGACCAGCTTGTGCCGGATAAAAAGGACGACATACTGCGTGCCGCTCACCTGGCGAAGGCAGACCTTGTCTCAGGTGTAGTAGGTGAGTTTGCTAAGTTGCAGGGCGTAATGGGAAGGGACTACGCGCTCAAGGCCGGGGAAAGGCCAGAAGTTGCCGAGGCTATTTTTGAGCATTATCTCCCCAGAAATGCCGGCGATATCCTACCTACCACAGATACGGGAGCTATCGTATCTATTGCCGATAAGATGGAGACACTCTGTAGTTGTTTCGGTATAGGACTGATCCCGACAGGTGCGGCAGACCCTTATGCGCTGCGTCGCCAGACTCTTGGTGTAATTAATATACTGCTCGACAAGGAATACCATCTTTCTATTTCGGAGATCATCAATACTTCTCTGAAAATCACCAGTGAAAAGATCGATAAAGATATTGTAAAAACAAAGGGACTTCTCCTTGAATTTATAAAGACACGCCTTTCCGGCCTGCTCACTACGCAAGGCTACAGCCACGACATTATAGATGCCGTTTTAACGCGCGGCTTTGATGATATTGTCGATGCCGTGGAAATAATCAAGGCCCTTTCCCACCTGAAGGGGCAAGCCGACTTTGAACCTTTGGCCGTTGCCTTTAAGCGAGTTGCCAATATTACAAGGGAGTTTGAGTCCACGGGCGTCGATCCCTCGCTCTTTGAGGGTGTGGCGGAGAAAGAACTCCACGCCGCCTTTCATGCCATCGGAGGAACAGTTACTGCTCTTGCCGATAAAGGGAAGTACAAAGAGGCGCTTTTAAAGGCGGCTGAGATAAGGCCTTTGGTAGATAAATTTTTTGATGATATACTGGTAATGGTAGAGTCGGAAAAAATCAGGGACAACAGGCTGTCCCTATTGAAGGAGGTCTCCGGCCTCTTCACGCGTTTTGCCGATTTTTCTAAAATTGTCACTGAAAACAAGTAATTTTTCGCTTATTAGAGGAGGGTTTAATGGCTGAAAAGTACGTCTACTTCTTCGGGGACGGTAAAGCCGAAGGTACGGCCACCATGAAAAATCTATTGGGGGGTAAGGGGGCTAACCTTGCGGAGATGACCAATATCGCTGTCCCTGTACCTGCTGGATTCACAATAAGCACAGAAGTCTGCACCTACTACTACGGCAAGGGGAAGCAATACCCCGAAGGCCTCAAAGCAGAAGTGGCCGAGCACATGGCCAGGACTGAAAAGATCATGGGGGCCGTATTCGGAGATAAGGAAAACCCTCTTCTCGTCTCCATACGCTCCGGTGCAAGGGTCTCCATGCCCGGCATGATGGATACGGTCCTTAACCTCGGTCTGAATAACGAGACCGTTCAAGGGCTTATAAAACAATCACAAAATGCTCGTTTCGGCTACGACTCATACCGTCGTTTTATACAGATGTACAGCAATGTCGTTATGGGAATAGACGGTGCTATCCTTGAGGAGATCCTTGAGGAGAAAAAACAT
>JADFVX010000132.1 GCA_015222755.1 Pseudomonadota bacterium
CCTTAATCCTCATGGCCGAAAAGAGAGAAGCAAACCCCAGAACAGGTATCAGCAAAGAGGCATAAGCCAGGCCCTTGTAAATATTTTCTGGAAGAATGGGGTAAAAAGTCGATGCCAGCAAAAATCCACCTGACAGTAGAAACAGCAGGACCACCACATAAGCTGCATAGGAGCGCTAAAGGCCTGACATGCAGGCCTTTTCAAGTGCCTTAATGTCCAGGTTTTCAGAGGCGTCATCTGCAAGTCGTGTAGCAGCAATATTCATCTTCCTGATAAAGGAATCAATGCGCTTCACTGCAATGGCAGCCGGCATAAGAAAAATAAGGACAAAGACAATAGCACCCATGTCGGTATCAGCAGCACCAAAAGAACGCAGCAACCAGACAGAAACGGCTGTGGCAGCGATTGAAACAACAGTCTCATCGGGAGGGACAGAGGCACCAACAGGCAAATAGCCTATCCAAAGTAGCTCAAGCAAAAGCCCCACCTTCAATCCTGTTAATGGATCTCCAAGCATCAGGCCTACAAGGGGTGCCGCTACAATAGGCCTGGATATCATTACCTGGAAGGCCGCCGTTCGATCCAGAGAAATCAGCCCTCCTGTAAAAGAAACCATTGCAAGCTCCAGAAGCGTCATGACTCCCTCCGTTGGGAGGCTTCATAAATTTCAAGAATATCCTGAAGGCCCTTCGGCTTATCCCTTGGGACTCCTCTCACGTCTACAGATACACCCGTTTTGGCAATAGCCTTCAAATCACTCACATCTTCATCATTTAGACATATAGAAGAAGTCACCTGACGTTTGCCCTGGCAATGCCCGACATTGCCTATATTGATCTCGTCAAACCTTATACCTTTTTTGTATGCCTCAAAGGCATCGTGAAGCGAAGCGAATATAAGCATTACGCGCTCACCTGCAAACCGTTCACTGCTAAGATCAGCTACAGCTTCATCAATTCCTTCAACCCTCAGGCTTATGCCCTTGGGAGCTGAAAGTTCCATGACTTTTTTCTGAAAGGGGTTCGAGGCCGCCGAGTCATCGGCGACAATAACCATAGATGTCGAAGTCTCAGGAACCCAGCTCTCGATTATCTGACCGTGAAAAAGCCTGCTGTCTACTCGTGCAAAGACAATCGACATACAGCTAAGTCTCCTTAAGAAGGTCGCCAGCCACGGAGATGTTTTCGCGGCCATAGGCCTTGAGGTACTGGGCAACCTCCACAAGCTCCATGTCGGAACGAAGAGTCGCCAGCTTTATCATCATAGGGAGGTTAACACCGGTCACCACCTCGATATTTTTTTCGTCCAGCAAGGATATGCTGATATTCGAAGGAGTCCCTCCAAAAAGATCTGTTAGAATAAGAACGCCGCCTTCGTTTCTCACTGAGTCAACGGCCTTTGATATGTTTTCACGTACAGACTCAGGGGAACAGTCCGGACTTATCGCAACCGCAGCAAGCCTGTCCAGTTTGCCTACAATATGCTCTGCAGTATTGACCAGTTCTTCTGCAAGCCTTCCGTGGGTTACAACAACAAAACTTACCATTAAACCCTTCCCTCCGTACAGCCTATCCCAACAGCAAGATATCTTTTTCCTTCTACCACATACTCCGGCAAGAGATAGTTTATCATATTTGAAAAGCCTTGAATGAAACCTTCATCTTCAAGGGCATTTATGGCAGTAATTTTTCCTGAACCTGAAAAACCTGTTACTACAACAATTCGCAGCAATACTCTCCTTTTTTAAGAACAAAAGAGTTTATTTGATAACTAGTCCCTGGAGATCTCTTCCCTAAGACTTCTTTCAAATGCAAGTGCTGGGTTATGACCCATGATCTTCAATATATGGTTTCTGGCAGCGACCTCAATAATGGTGGTCATATTGCGGCCCGGCGTTACAGGCAGTTTTACCATCGGGAAATCAATATCAAGGATCGGGTAGCTCTCTTCATCAAAACCAAGGCGTTCATACTCCTGGCCTGGGTCCCATGCCTCTAGCTGAACAACCATATCTATCTGCTTTTCCACGCGTATGGCCGTGATACCAAAAAGATCCTTTATATTTATAATGCCAAGGCCCCTTATCTCCATATGGTAACGAATAACATCGGGACTGCTGCCGATAATAATGTTAGGAGGGCTTTTGCGAAGAAGTACCATGTCATCGGCCACGAGCCTATGGCCCTTTGCAACAAGGTCAAGTGCACACTCACTCTTCCCGACACCACTCCTGCCAATAATAAACACGCCTATCCCCAGAACATCAACCAGAACACCGTGCATACTGGTTTTTTCTGTAAGATATTCTTCCAAAAGATTAAGCAGGCGTGCCATCAGCTTATCTGTAGGAAGAGATGTTCGCAAAAGAGGTGTTTTTGTTTTATCAGCCTCCAACCGGATACTTTCCGGCACATCAAGCCCAAAACTTACTATAAAACAACAGATGCCCAGCGAGAACAGATGCTTTATCGCAAAAAGGGCATCCTCCCGGGAAAGACTTTCGAGGTAGGACATCTCCGTATTTCCAAGTATCTGGATCCTGTCTCTATGAAGGTGGGTGGTAAAACCGGAAAGGGCCAGCCCGGGTTTTTGCACCTGGGCCGAGGATATTTTATTGTCTACAAAACTGCTCCCGGCAATAATCTCAAGGCCGAGACCATACCTTTTGTCTTCCAGCAGTTCTTTAATCGTAAAGCTATTATTCATAAAACTTTAGCCGGGTGAGCTGCCAGCTTCGGGCTCTTAATATTTGGAATCTTCTTTGGTAAACACCTTAAAAAGCTCCTCCCTGGACTTGGCCTCCATCAAGCCAGCCCTGAAAGCAGAGTCCTGCATAAGTCTGGAAATTCTGGCAAGGGCCTTCAAGTGTGACCCTGTTGATGAATCAGGTGCAACAAGAAGAAAGAAGAGGTGGGCCTTTTTACCATCCATTGAGTCAAAATCGACCCCATCTATGCTTCGGCCAAAGACAGCAACTAGCGCCTCCATCCCGGAAACCTTAGCATGAGGAATAGCTACACCATCACCTACACCGGTACTGCCAAGCTTCTCACGTTCCATAAGTTTTTCTACGAGAAGCTCAAGTTCTAAATTGTCATTCTGGCTGGCAGCTATTGCTGCCAACTCTTCTACGACCTCTTTTTTGTTTGCCGATTTAATATCGGGCAGGATGGACTCCTCAGAAAGGATGTCAAGAATATTCATTAAAGCATTCTCAAGAGACCTTAGGCTCTATAAGCCCATAGTTTCCATCTTTACGCCTGTATAGGACACTGACTCTGGAGCTTGAGGCATTTGTGAACACAAGAAAGTCTTGATGCAGGAGGTCTATCTGCATAACTGCCTCATCCACAGACATAGGTTTGACCTGATAGCTATCCATCCTTATAACATCTGGCTCTGATTCACCTTCAAAACTTTCCGCTGCATAAATAGCTTCCTCAAGAGAGGCAACAGCAGGCTCAGTTCTCGGCTTGTGTTTTTTGATTCTGTCTTTATAGCGCCTGAGCTGCTTCTCTACCTTATCCATGACCTTATCTATTGAAGAATACATATCATCAGTAGACTCAGTACCGGACACGGGAACGCCATTGGCCATAAGGTTTACCTCAGCGGTGTGTCTGAACTTCTGGACAGAAAGCACTACATTGGCCTCTATCGCATTATCCACATACTTGTTTATTTTGCTAACCTTTTCTTCGGCATAGCTCCTTATAGCATCACTTGGCTCAAGGTGCTTGAACGTTACGGAAACCTGCATTATACCCTCCTGGCAATTGTTCGATTATTCCCTACGAAAAAGCTAACAAATACCACCCCGCATGTCAATGTAATTGTTGGTTTTATTATTGGTTTAAAAATGAACTTTTCCTCTAAGTTAAAAGACCGCACATTCATCAAGAACCCCTTCCTGGCATTGTCAACAAGGCTTCCCTGTTGACGATTTCAACTCATTCTGCTAGCCTCTTTCATTCTAAAATACTCGAACAAGCGACAAGGATACAGGCCATGGCAGAAGTAAAAACACGTTTTGCACCCAGCCCTACAGGCTTCCTGCATATAGGAGGAGCCAGAACCGCCCTGTTCAACTGGCTCTACGCCAGACACTTTGGGGGAACATTTGTCCTGCGTATAGAGGATACAGATGCACAGCGCTCCACTCAGGAATCAGTGGATGTCATACTTGAAGGAATGAAGTGGCTTGGCCTTGACTGGGATGAAGGCCCATTTTACCAGTCCGAGCGGAGAGAACTCTACCTCGCAGAAATAGAAAAACTGCTTGCACATGGTAAGGCCTACCGCTGCTATTGCAGCCGGGAAGAACTGGATGAAAAACGCACAAAGGCCATGGACGAAGGAAAAAAACCGAAATACGACGGCACATGTAGAGACAGGACGTCCCAAGCTGAGGATAAATCCTTCACCATACGCTTCAGAGCACCTGAAACCGGCAAAACTGTTGTTGATGACATGATAAAAGGTAAGGTTGTCTTTGACAACGGTGAGCTGGATGACCTTATTATAGCCCGTAGTGATGGCTCTCCTACCTACAATTTCGTAGTTGTCGTTGACGATGCCACCATGGGGATTACCCACATACTTCGGGGGGACGACCACCTGAACAATACGCCAAGGCAGATCCAACTCTATGATGCACTTGGATACACAGCACCGGTATTTGGCCATATGCCCCTTATACTCGGGCAGGACAAAAAACGCCTCAGCAAGCGTCATGGCGCGACTTCCGTTATGGCATATAAAGATATGGGCTACCTGCCAGAGGCGATGATAAATTTCCTGGCAAGACTTGGCTGGTCCCATGGCGATCAGGAGATATTTTCAAAAGAAGAACTGATCAGACTCTTTGATGCAGACAATATCGGTAAATCGGCAGGCGTTTTTAATGAAGAAAAGTTGCTCTGGCTCAATGCTCATTACATTAAAAGCCGTAGCAATAGCGCTGTAGCCGAGCTATTCCTCCCTGCATTAAAAGCCGAAGGATATGCGACCCAAACCCCGCCTCCAGATGCAGCTGGAGAGGCAATAAAGGAACGCGCCAAGACAACTTTAGAACTTGAAGCTATGGCAAAAATATTCTACTCGAATGAAATAACTATCGATGAAGATGCTGCAACAAAATTTATCACAGAAGACAAAATAGAGATGCTATCCGATTTTGCGGAAGGACTTAAAAGCATAACCCCATTTACAGAAGAAAGTATCTCAGCATACATGAAAAGCTTTGTCGAAGAGCGGGGAATAAAGATGAAAAATGTGGGGCCTCCTATAAGAATAGCGCTAACAGGCACTATGGCAAGTCCTGATCTTATCAAGGTAATTAAATTGCTGGGGCAGGTGGAATCTGCCACGAGAATAAGAAATGCGCTTAAAAAGACCCCCTAGTTAAAGGTCAAAAGGCATGTCAATATAACGTATGTCATGCCTGTGAGTTCCCAGTGCCTTCCTGTTTTCAAAATCAAATTTCATGTCAGGGTTCACAAATGGACTTCCTTCGTGGTGGCATTTCTCCGTACAAGCATTATTGTCGGGCTTAGGCAATCTGAGCCCACCCTTTTTCATGTAGTCTTCCCGTTTATAAGTGCCTTTCTTTTTCAACATCATCCTTGAATATATGCTGCCTGGGCCATGACACATCTCGCATTGCACACCGACCATTTCCGGTGTCTCCTCAAAGGTGGTGAATCCCCCCGGCTGTCCGTAGCCGGTCACATGGCACTTCAGACAAAATTCATTATTTGTAAAATCTTCGTCTGGATTCAAACCTACTTTTTTCTTTGCCTCAGCCCGGACTCCCGGCTTCAAAAGGTCAAAGGCCTTGGACATCTTTGTAGTATTCCATGACTCAAAGTGAGGCAGGTGACACATCTTGCACTCAGCAATGCCGACATATGTCGGATCTTCCGAAGCGTAAGAAACAAAAGGAAACACAGCAATAATAAATAAAAAAACCAGGTTTTTAATCACTTCCAAGCCCTCTTTAAAAAATCAAAAGTATTTAAAGTTAAGTACCATTATAGACTGAATATGTCAAGATTTTCGGTGTGTTTGCAGCAACAACAGCCTTGTTATAGCACCAGTTTTTTGATAGATTATCTGCAAGTCTAAAACCCTTGAATAAAGAGCCTCTACTTATGTCAGCAACTTCACTGTCCGGTCAGCTGGGAATCACCGCCCTTATCATGAATGCAGGGCCCGTAGTAAAACTGGTACTGCTTATCCTCTTTCTGCTCTCAGTCGTATGCTGGGGAATTATTATTTTAAAACTAAAGACCGTAAGGAGGGCAAGGAGGGATTCTGAAAACTTCCTTAACATCTTCTGGGAGACAAAACGTC
>JADFVX010000133.1 GCA_015222755.1 Pseudomonadota bacterium
AGACAAGGATCAATACGGACGGGCTGGCAAATATGATCCACAAGCGGAACGTGCTGCCGGAACTTGCAGGGCTTATAGACAGCATATCTGTAAGCCTAAACGCAGAAAGCGCCGAAACATACAACAAGGTCTGCCGTCCACCCTTTGACGGGGCCTTTGATGGTGTAAAGGCCTTCATCATGGAGGCTAAAAAACACATACCTGATATTACGGCAAGTATAGTGGGCCTGCCATCAGTCGATGTGGAAAAATGCCGGAAAATAGTTGAAGAAGAACTGGGAGTCGAGTTCCGGCTACGCCCGTATAATGAAGTAGGCTAAAAAAATAAACAGGCGGGTCAGATCAACCCGCCACCTCGTCCTTTTCAAATAGCGACTCAAGACGGTAGCCTTCAGCCTCGATATTTTCACGTCCGCCTTCGCAGCGGTCGGCGAGGGAAAGGATCATTATTACTTCAAGCCCTTCATCCTCGGCGCGTTTCACGGCCTTCATGGATGAACCACCCGTCGTAACGACATCTTCAACTATCACCACGCGGGAACCTTTGGGGAGGTTTTTACGCCCCTCCAGCCACTGACCTGTGCCGTGTCCCTTGGGCTCCTTGCGTATAATGAAGGCTGGCATAGGGTTGCCCGCCACAAAACTGGCGATAGAAACAGCCGTCGCTATGGGGTCTGCTCCCAGTGTGAGCCCTCCGACACCATCCACCTTTTCGCCCAGCGCTGCAATCTTTTCATACATGAGTCGACCAAGAAGATAGGCCCCTTCAGCATCGAGGGTAGTCTGCTTGCAATCGATATAAAAATCACTCTTCCTGCCAGAGGCCAGCGTGACCTCTCTCTTTTCGTATGATTTTTCCTTAAGTATTTCTAAAAGTCTTTTTCTTTCCATAACAAGGTAAACCCCTTTTAAATATTTTTGCCCTTTTCATAAAAAAGCGATATCTGTTTATCGTCTATCTCCTTGCTGAAGGGTATGGGATAATCTCCTGTAAAACAGGCATCGCAAAAAGTACCCTTTTCACCTGCCGCCTTGCGCAGCCCCTCAAAACTTATATAACCCAATGTATCAGAGGTTATATATTTATTTATCTCTGCCACGTCGTGGGAAGATGCAATTAGCTCTTTACGTGTCGGCGTGTCGATGCCGTAGAAACAGGGATGGGACGTTGGTGGAGAGCTGATCCTCACATGCACCTCTTTCGCCCCTGCATCACGCACCATCTTGACGATCTTACGGCTTGTCGTTCCGCGAACGATAGAGTCATCAATGACAACCACCCGTTTACCTTCCAGTACGTCCCTGACGGCATTAAGCTTTACCTTGACGCCGAAATGCCGGATAGACTGCTCCGGCTCGATAAATGTCCGGCCTACATAATGGTTACGGATGATGCCCATATCAAAGGGTATGCCCGATGCCTCGGAATAACCGACAGCGGCGGTAACACCGGAGTCAGGAACGGGAATAACCACATCAGCCTCGACTGGATGCTCCATTGCCAGCTGCCTGCCGAAGGCCTTCCTCACGGAATGTACAGATTGTCCGAATATATAACTGTCGGGCCTTGCAAAATATATGTACTCAAAGACACATGGTGCAGGTTTTTCTTCAGGAAATGGCTTAAAGGATGTGAGACCGTTTTTATCAAATACAACCATCTCTCCCGGCTCGACATCCCTCACATACTCCGCATCAATCAGGTCAAGTGCGCAGGTCTCGGAAGCAACAACATAGGTCCCCTCTGTCTTCCCGATACAAAGCGGCCTGAACCCGTGAGGGTCACGCACGGCGATCATCCTTGATTCAGTCTGAAAGAGAAGGCAGTATGCCCCTTTTACGCGTGACAGGGCATCTATGACCCTGTCTTTCAGTGAGTTCAGCTTTGAAGTGGCAAGGAGGTGAATAATAACCTCCGAGTCATTTGTAGATTGAAAAATGGATCCGTAGGCCTCAAGCTCGCTGCGCAAAAGCCCGGCATTTACGAGGTTACCGTTATGTGCGAGGGCTATCTCTCCGCGGGAATAATCGACTATTATGGGCTGGGCGTTTCTAAGTTCACTGCCACCCGTCGTCGAGTACCTTACGTGCCCTATTGCACTGTCCCCTTTGAGCTGTGAAAGATTTTCCTCGTTGAAGATATCGGCAACAAGGCCCATACGCCGGAAGGGGTAAAGTCGGTTCCCGTCGGAAGAAACAATACCGGCCCCCTCCTGCCCACGGTGCTGCATGGCATAGAGGCCAAGGTAGGCAAGGTTGGATGCCTCGGGGTGGTTATATATGCCTATTATCCCGCATTCCTCTTTAAGTTCGTCTAACATCAGGCAATCCTCTGGTCTATGGCACTTTGCCACGCGCTATGAATTTCTTTAATATCAAGGCTTATAGAATCATCAATAAGCAGGTGTTCTCCACCGACCTCACCGATCACCTCAAGAGGTGCACCTTTTTCGCTGGCTATCTCTTCAAGTTTGTCGATGTGCTCCTTTTCAAGTGTAAGGATAATTCGGGACTGGCTTTCACCGAATAAAAGCGCGTCACGCCTGATCCCGCTGCTATCGAGCTCTATGCTGGCACCCATCATATTTTCACCTGAAATGCAGCACTCCGCCAGGGCAACAGCCAGACCTCCTTCAGCACAGTCATGGGCAGATTTAACAATGCCTGCTCTTATGGCCTCAAGACAGCTTTCCTGGACGGCCTTTTCAAGCTCAAGATCCAGTGCAGGCGGCGGGCCTTCTACCAGTCCGTGCTCAATCTTAAGGTATTCACTGCCGCCCAGATCTTCAAGGTTTTTGCCAAGAACTACGATCTGGTCGCCGGCGCTTTTGAAGTACTGCGTGCAGTGCCGCTCCACATCATCAATAAGCCCTACCATTGCAACACCCGGTGTAGGATAGATGGCCTCGCCCTTTGTCTCATTGTAGAGGCTCACATTACCGCTCACTACAGGGGTCTCAAAGCTTATGCAGGCATCGGAGAGGCCCTTTACGGCCTCGGCAAACTGCCACATTATTTCCGGTTTTTCAGGATTTCCAAAATTGAGGCAATCCGTCACAGCCAGCGGCTTTGCGCCGGAGCAGACAAGGTTTCTGGCATTTTCCGCAATAGCTATCTGGCTTCCCTTATAGGGGTCGAGGTAGCAGTAACGGGAGTTGCAGTTCACCGTCATAGCAATTCCTTTAGATATACCCTTTATACGGATCACAGCGGCATCCGAACCGGGCAGCGTCACCGTATCAGTCCTCACCATATGGTCATACTGATTGTATATCCACTGCCTCGACCCGATATTTGGAGAATCGAGAAGGTCAAGCAGGACAGCGTTCATATCATCGGGAAGGCTGAGAGTGGAAATATCGAGACAATTCACCTCATCAAGATAGGCCGGGCGTTCCATAGGCCTGTGGTAGACAGGTGCTCCCTCGGCAAGGGGCTCTATGGGAAGCTCCGCCACTGCGACACCTTTTTCCATAAGGCGCATGATGCCGTCGTCGGTCACCCTGCCCACAACGGCGCAGTCGAGATCCCACTTGTCGAATATGGCCTTCACCTTGTCTTCGCAGCCCTGCCTTACCACCATGAGCATACGCTCCTGGGACTCGGATAGCATTATCTCGTATGGGGTCATGCCCACCTCACGGCGCGGGATATTGTCGAGGTTCATCTCGATGCCAGTACCGGCGCGGCTTGCCATCTCGAATGAAGAGGAGGTAAGTCCGGCAGCACCCATATCCTGAATGCCAACGATATAATCTGTTTTCATCAGTTCAAGACACGCTTCCAACAATAGCTTCTCAGTAAATGGGTCGCCCACCTGAACGGTGGGGCGCTTCTCCTCGGAACCTTCATCAAACTCCTCGGAGGCCATAGTGGCACCGTGTATGCCGTCACGCCCTGTCTTGGAACCAACATAGATAACGGGGTTTCCTATTCCAGATGCGTAGCCTAAAAATATTTTATCGCTCTTTACAAGACCCAGTGTAAAGGCATTTACCAGTATATTGCCGTTGTAGCAGTCATCGAAATAGATCTCGCCCCCAACTGTAGGAACGCCCATGCAATTGCCGTAACCGGCGATGCCAGCTACTACCCCTTTAAGAAGGTACTTATGCTTCGGAAGGTCGAGGTTTCCCAGTCGCAGTGAATTCATGTTGGCAACGGGCCTTGCGCCCATGGTAAATACGTCGCGCATAATACCGCCTACGCCTGTAGCAGCTCCCTGATATGGCTCTATGAAGGAAGGATGATTGTGGGACTCCATCTTGAAGGCAACCGCCAGACCGTCACCGATGTCTACGACACCGGCATTTTCTCCCGGCCCCTGTATGACCTGAGGCCCTTCTGTGGGGAAACCCTTCAGATGTGCTCGTGAAGATTTGTATGAGCAGTGTTCACTCCACATGACGGAGAATATCCCCAGCTCCAGCATATTCGGCTTGCGGCCAAGGATATTAAGTACATTCTCATACTCCTCTTTCGACAGCCCGTGACTTGCTATTACTTCATCTGTAATCTCTATCTTTTCAGCCATAATACCTTTGTGGAAATTTAACTTTGTGTAAGATGTTTTACGATAGATCGGAATATTCCGAGGCCGTCTTTATTACCGAGGACCTTCTCTGCACAACGCTCCGGGTGCGGCATCATGCCAAGGACGTTCCTGTTTTTGTTGCATATTCCGGCAATATTGGATACTGAACCGTTGGGGTTTGCCTCATCCGAAGTTTCACCTTTCACCGTTGCGTAGCGGAAGACGACTTGATTGTTGGCTTCCAGATCTTTCAGTGTGGCATCATCGGCAAAGTAGTTGCCATCGTGGTGGGCGATGGGGACCTTGACCACCTGTCCCGCAGAATACTCTGAGCTAAAAGGTGTATCAGTGTTTTCCATTTTCAGGTAGACATCCTGACAGATAAACTTGAGTGAACGGTTCCTCATAAGTACGCCGGGCAGCAGTCCCGCCTCGATGAGTATCTGGAAACCGTTGCATATACCGATAACCAGTCCTCCGCCATTGGCATATTTCTTTATCTCTTCAGTTATTGGGGAATATTTTGCAATAGCACCGGGGCGAAGATAGTCACCGTAGGAAAAACCTCCGGGGACAATTATGCAGTCATAACCGCTTAAATCGGAGGCATCCTTGTGCCATACATAAGAGGTATCATGACCCATTACATGCTTGGCAATGTGATAACAGTCATGGTCGCAGTTGGAGCCGGGAAAGACAATAACGCCGAACTTCATTCCACTTCTACCGTGAAGTTTTCCATTACAGGATTGGCAAGCAGCTTCTCAGCCATCTCCGTCACCTGTTTTTTCGCCTCGTCAAGAGATAGCCCGTCGGCAAGAGTCACCTCAAAGAGCTTTCCCTGACGAACATCCATGGCGGCGTTATAGCCGATTGTCTCAAGCGAGTGCTGGACCGCCTTCCCCTGCGGGTCGAGGATACCGGATTTCAGCGTTACATAGACCTTTGCCTTCATTAAGCCACCTTTCAAATGAATCGTTTATTTAAGCTGCAAATATTAACACACTATCCTTCTTTTTTTAAGGCAATTTTTAAGATAAAAACCGGCCTGACCCTAGCAGCCTGACATTGCATATCCGTGTCAAGGCTTGAAAAACATTGTATCTCCAATGATTTTCGTTTATATTTCAAGCACCTCCCCAAAGAAAAAAATTTAAAATTGCCATGTTTGACACACTAAATCCATCCGATCTTAACGAAAGCAACGCAAGACTACTCCGCGAACCTACAAAGACAAGGCCCCCTATCTGGATTGTCAAGGAAGGCGGCAAAAAGGCAGTCGTAAAAGATTTCAGCCGACAGGGCTGGCTATACCGCAATATTGTCGGGCGCATCCTCATATGGCGCGAGCGAAAGGCCTACGAAATGTTGCAGGGAATACAGGGTGTGCCATGCCTATACAGAACTATCCCGGGGAAGGCATTGATAATAGAGGCCATAGACGGACAAGACCTCAGGACCTTTGAGCGTGAACTGATATCTATGGCACAAGATGGTTCAGAGACATCTGCCCTGGAAGAAAAAAAGAAACTTCTTTCCCTCGATTTTTTTCTAAACATTAAAAAACTTGTCGATGAGATACATGAGCGTGGAGCGGTCCACTGCGACCTCAAAAGGACACCCAACATCATGATAGGTAAAGACGGCAATCCCTACATCGTCGACTGGGCCGCCTTTATAGCAAAAAACGAGGCCCGCATCTTTCCCCTCAACATCCTCTATAAACGCTTCTTGCAGGACGACTACCTTTCCATCACCAAGCTAAAGGTAAACAATCGACCCGACCTTGCCACAGAGGAGGAGCATCAGGCTTACAAAGACTATAAGGCCGGGAGGGAAGAAGCCGGATTTGAGAGGACTATACGGGAGTTCAGAAAGAAGATCAGGACATTGCTGAAGAAAATGGCCTGAAATTTATTCCGGAAACTGCAGTTTAAACGCAGAAAAAATATGATGGTGGGCTTAACTTGAAAGCTGAGTCCTGTCAAGCTGGTTTTCTTTTATTTTTCAAGCTAAAGCCTCAGCTAAAAACAGGCAAACGCTGATAATTGCTTACAAACCTGAACCAAGCAGCAAAGCAACAACAAGTTAATTATCTAAAACCCCGCCTTAACCCACGCTTTCATAGCTTCAATCGACCGCCTGGCCGCCATAGCACGTTTTTCGCTCTTTTTCATACGCCTCCCCTTCATCCTTTCAACAGGTGGCAATAGACCGAAGTTGATATGCATGGGCTGAAAATGTTTCACATCAGCATCGGTGACATGTTTGACCAGTCCACCCAGGCCTGTAAGCTCCGGCGGAGATACTGCTGTTCTTCCCTCAGCGACCTTTGCCGCATTGATACCGGCCAGTATCCCAGTTGCAGCTGACTCAATATATCCCTCCACGCCGGTGATCTGCCCGGCAAAGAGGATATCCGGCCTTTCCTTCATCTGAAGTGTTGCCGACAGGTGAGTCGGGGAGTTGATGTAGGTGTTGCGGTGCATACTCCCAAGCCTCAGGAACTCCGCATTTTCAAGCCCGGGAATCATTCGGAAGACGCGGCGTTGCTCCGGGTAGGTCATCCTCGTCTGAAAGCCAACGATGTTGTACATGGAGGCACTTTTGTTCTCCTGACGAAGCTGTATGACGGCAAAGGCGCATTTACCTGTCCTGGGATCTTCGAGACCCACAGGCTTCATCGGCCCGAAGGAGAGTGTATCTTTGCCACGCCCTGCCATTACCTCTATAGGCATACAGCCCTCAAAAAATATCTCCTTCTCAAAATGCTTAGTCTTAAGCTGCTCGGCATTTACAAGCGCCTCCACAAAACCGTAGTATGTCTCCTCATCCATGGGACAGTTGATATAGTCATCATCTCCCTTGCCGTAGCGCGCTGCCCTGAATGCGATATCGAAACCGATGGAATCGGCATCTACGATGGGAGCAATGGCATCATAGAAGTAGAGATAGTCTTCACCTATCAGCCTTCCTATGGACTGCGCAAAACTATCGGAGGTGAGCGGGCCTGTGGCGATTACAGTCACAGTGCCTTCACCGGCGGGAATGTCCGTCAGCTCATCCCTAATAATAGTAATATTGTCATTTGCCTCAATAGCCGAAGTAACGTAGTCCGAAAAGACCTCTCTGTCCACGGCCAGCGCCGAACCGGCAGGTACCTTTGCCGCCTCTGCCGCATCCATGAGCAGTGAGCCGAGCATACGCATCTCCTCCTTGAGCAGGCCCGGCGCAGTGCCCGGATCGTTTGAGCGCAGTGAATTACTGCATACAAGTTCCGCCAGGCCACTTTCCTTATGTGCCTCGGAATATTTTTTTGGCTTCATTTCGTAGAGGGTGACCTTAGCCCCTCTCATGGCCGCCTGCCAGGCCGCTTCACAACCGGCAAGTCCCCCGCCTACAACTGTTACTTTCTTCAAATGTTCACCTTGTTTTAATAAGTTATTAGAGTTAAAGTTTGTCCACAAAACACAAAAAAACTGATTCTCCCTTAGTGGGAGGGGGCTGAGGGGAGGTGTGTATACGGCATTTTCTGCGCCTCAAACATATTCACCCTCACCCAGCCTCTCCCATCAAGGGAGAGGGGCTAAAACTCTCGGAGGGTTGTTCTCTCTGTACTTAATTCTTTTTTGAGGTGTAAAGATAAGGATCAGACTCTCTCGACGATGACCGAGCCACCCTGCCCGCCACCAATACAAAGCGTAGCCAATCCCAGATTGAGATTCCGGCGTTTCATCTCCCTCAGAAGGGTAAGAATGATGCGCGTGCCAGTAGAGCCAACTGGATGACCCAGCGCAATACCACCACCGTTGACATTCAACTTTGCACGGTCGATCTTGCCGATGGCTCGCTTGACACCAAAATGCTTCTCCGCAAATTCCTTCGAAGCAAAAGCCTTCTCACAAGCAATTACCTGCGCCGCAAAGGCCTCGTTTAGTTCAATAAGCTCCATATCTTTTAATTTCAGTCCCGTCTTTTTAAGGACATTGTAGGTAGAAAATACGGGCCCTAGCCCCATCCTTGCCGGATCGAGCCCGCCGTAGGCAAAACCTTTTATATATCCTAGTGGCTTATAGCCGAGAGCCTTTGCCTTCTTCTCCGTCATCACCAGTGCCATTGCCGCACCGTCTGTCAATTGAGATGCGTTGCCTGCCGTAACCGTGCCATAATGCCTGTCAAAAACCGGTTTCAGCTTGCCAAGGGCCTCCATGGTCTGTCCCTCGCGAGGGCCGTTGTCCTTGTCAACTGCATTATAATCGGGAAATGGAAAGACAGGCACTATCTCCTCTGCGAGTTTTTCACGCCCTGCCACAACCCGCTGGTTGCTCATCAGAGCATATTCGTCCTGATCTTCACGTGATATATCAAACTCCTGTGCCAGTATCTCGGCAGTCTGTCCCATGTTCTTGCCGCATACGGGATCGGTCAGACCCAGCATGACGCCAATCACCGGTTTCAGGTGTGCAGGCCTTATCTGGGAGAATATGGACAGCCGCTGAGGGAGCGTCTTTGCCCTTTGAAAATTGGTGATTATATCCTGTAGTTCAGGCGCGAAATAAAAGGGTATCTGGCTCATGGACTCCACACCGCCGGCAACAACTACCTCACTCTCACCAGCCACGATCTGTATGTATGCGCTGGTAATGGCCTGCATACCGG
>JADFVX010000134.1 GCA_015222755.1 Pseudomonadota bacterium
AATAATTGACAGCAAGCATTAGCGACATTGTCACTATTTACTAATTATTCTTTGAAATCCCCGCCCCATGAGACTGTGCCGAAGCCATTGGCTTTTCCTGCAAAAAACAAACAAGCACCTAGCAAGCTAGGGGGAATTCAAGCCCAGACGGTTTAAGGCTTTTCTTTTGCCATAAAGCTCTAATTTCTAAGCAATGGCGAAGATTACTGAGACTTATACCCGAGTGGGTGGGGATTTAGAGAGATAATGTCTCATAAATAATACATGCACATCTGCATCTCAAACAGCCAAACAGCTTGAATATTTCCCCCCGATAAAGTAGAATCCCCACTAATCAAAGCAACTAATTTAGACGCGGATAAGGACGCTTGTTTATGATCATTAAAAATCATAATAGACCATGTAAACCCGCGTCTGTCAATGAGAATAATCTAAGTGGCTAAATCAAATCTTCGCCTTTGTGTGCTAGCCAGTGGCAGTAAGGGCAACTCTATATATATTGAGAGTGCCGGAGCACGTGTGCTTATCGACGCCGGCCTGTCAGGAAAAGAACTTTTGGCGAGGCTTGATTCTATTGCTGTTGACCCTGACACACTTGACGCCATCATAATCACCCACGACCACCGCGACCACACATCAGGGGCGGGGGTGATGGCCAGACGCTACAGGCTGCCGATATACACCGGCTATGGTACAATCAAGGCATCGGAGCAACTTTGGGGAAAGGTCGAAGAAATTCAGGAAATTCAGGCAGGGGCGCTGTTTAGCATAAACGATTTAGAGTTCTATCCCTTTTCCACACCTCACGATGCGGCTGAGCCTATGGCCTTCATCTTCCGTGCCGGAGACAAAAAGGGAGGTATTGCCACCGACCTTGGCTTTGTGACCCGCCTTGTCAGGGAGAGTCTTAAATCCTGCGACCTGCTGGTGCTGGAGTCAAACCACGACGAACAGATGCTTATGGATGGCCCTTACCCCTGGCATCTCAAACAACGAGTAAAAAGCAGAATGGGACACCTGTCAAACGTGGAATGTGCCGGACTTCTGGACGATATAAACCATGATGGGCTGAAGGGAGTTGTTCTTGCCCACCTGAGCGAAGTCAACAATGATCCGCAAGTAGCCTTTCAGTCGGTCACTAAAAACATGAAAACAAAGCTGCCGCCTGAGGTAGGACTTTCACTTTCATGGCAGAACCGTGCTGGAAAGATGCTTAGTGCGCAAGTTTGACAGGATAACAGGATTTTCAGGATTGATTTTTTGGAATTTCAGGAACTGACCGAGAAGATAATAGGTTGCGCCTATACAGTCTACAACAAGATGGGCTTTGGCTTTCTTGAAAGCGTATATGAAAAATGTATGCTTATAGAACTTGAAAAGGCTGGCCTCGATACGGATGCTCAAAAACCGATAAAGGTCAATTATAAAAATGAAGTAGTTGGAGAATTCATAGCAGATATCTTGGTCAATGATACGGTTATTATTGAACTAAAATCTGTCAGGAAAGTTGTTCAGGCTCATGAAGTTCAACTTGTTAATTATCTTGTAGCTACAGATAAACCTGTCGGACTACTACTTAATTTTGGTGAAAATGGTGTTGAAGTAAAACATAAACTAAGGGAATTGAAATAAATTTAAAATCCTGTTTCATCCCGTAAATCCTGTCAAAAAAAGGTGAAAAATGATAGAACGCTATTCAAGGCCTCAGATGGCCGAGATATGGACACAGCAAAACAAATACCAGAAATGGCTCGATGTGGAAATTGCAGCATGTGAGGCCTGGGCTAAGCTTGGCAAGATACCGCCAGAGTCCCTTAACGTGATCAAGGAAAAGGCCAATTTTGACGTAGACAAGGTAGACGAGATTGAAAAGGTGGTCAAACATGATGTAATCGCCTTCCTTACCTCCGTTGCCGAATATGTCGGCCCCGATTCACGCTTCATCCATATGGGGATGACCTCCTCCGATGTTCTGGACACATCCTATGCGATGCTTCTCAAGGAATCAGGCGAGATGATCCTTGATGGCATCAGGAAGCTGATGGAGGCATTGAAGCGGCGCGCCATGGAGCACAAGATGACGCCCATGATGGGACGCTCCCACGCCATACATGCAGAACCTGTCACATTCGGGCTCAAGATGGCCATCTGGTATGACGAGATGCGCCGCAACGAGGCAAGGATGGAGCGCGCAATCGACGTGATAAGCGTGGGCATGATCTCCGGAGCCGTGGGCACCTTTGCCCATATGCCGATGGAGATAGAGGAGACTGTCTGCAAAAATCTGGGCCTAAAACCTGCACCGGCCTCTACACAGATAATCCAGCGCGACCGCCATGCCGAGTTCTTTACTACACTTGCAATCATCGCATCGAGCATAGAAAAATTCGCCGTAGAGATCAGACACCTTCAAAGGACAGAGGTCTACGAAGCGGAGGAACCCTTCACCAAGGGGCAGAAAGGCTCCAGCGCCATGCCACATAAGCGCAACCCTGTACTTTCTGAAAACCTTACGGGCCTGGCAAGGCTCGTCCGCGGCTATGCACTCTCAGCGATCGAGAATGTACCACTATGGCACGAGCGTGACATCAGCCACTCATCTGTAGAAAGGGTCATAGGCCCCGATGCCACCGTCACACTGGATTTTATGCTGCACAGGACAATAGGCCTAATAGACGGACTTGTCGTCTATCCAGAAAACATGATGAAGAATCTCAACCAGATGAAGGGCCTTGTCTACTCCCAGCAGATCATGCTGAAGCTTGTAGACAAAGGTATCACCCGTGAAGAGGCATATTCATTTGTTCAGCGTAACGCAATGAAGGTCTGGGAAGAAGGTGCAGACTTCAAGGAGGAGCTTCTTGCTGACGCCGACTTGATGAAGCTGCTTTCAAAGGATGAGATTGAAGAGGCATTCAACCTGGAGTACTACCTCAAAAATATCGACAATATCTTCAAACGTGTCTTTGACAACTAAAATTTAACAGGAAAATAACAATGGAAAAAAGAGAAAAGCTTTACGAAGGAAAGGCAAAGATAATCCACGCAACGGATAACCCTGATCTGATCATCCAGTACTTCAAGGACGATGCCACCGCCTTTAACGCCGAAAAAAAAGGCAGCATTGAAAGCAAAGGGATCATGAATAACAAGATCTCCGAGGTACTCTTCAAGTACCTGGAGGAAAATGGCATCCCCACTCACTTCGTTGAAAGACTGAGCGACCGTGAGATGCTGAACAAAAAGCTGGACATAGTCTTAGTCGAGGTTGTAGCCAGAAACATAGTCGCCGGATCACTTGCCAAGCGTCTTGGCAAGGATGAGGGAGAGCTTCTTCCTGCGCCTATCGTGGAATACTACTACAAGGACGACGCCCTCGGTGACCCCATGATAAACATGGACCATATCCGTATCCTTGGCCTTGCCACCGATGAGGAGATGGCGAAGATCACAGAGTATGCCCGCAGGATAAACGGGCTGCTTAAGAAGTTTTTTGACAAGCGCAACATAGACCTCGTTGACTTCAAGCTTGAATTTGGAAGACACAATGGCGAGATACTGCTGGGCGACGAAATATGCCCCGACACCTGCCGTCTCTGGGACAAGACTACCGGCGAGAAGATGGACAAGGATCGCTTCCGCCGCGATATGGGCAAGATAGAAGAGGCCTACGCCGAGGTATGCAAGCGGGTCTGCGGAGAGCAAACATCTATACCTATTTTTTGACACGGATTAACACAGATTTATTATGATTTGTAGATACGGTGAAAATCATATGTACTCCGTGAGAATCCGTGTCAGAAGAATTTTTCTCTTACTCTTCGGCTTTCATCTAAATATTTTTTTGTTCATCTTTATTCCTTTTCTGATACCGCCCGTCGTTGCCGCCGCTGGAAATACAGATGATCTTTTCTCCAGAGGCGTCGAAGCATATAACAGCTTCAGCGATGCCGGAATAAACCTGTCTGTCGAATTATTTGAAGCTGCCATAAAGGAGGCTCCCTCATCTTCCCCTGCCCATGCCGCACTGGCAGAAGGGTATATCCAGCAATACCTGAGAACAGGCAGTAATGACAAGAAACTGCTAAAAAAGGCCACATCCCTTGCAGAAAGATCACTATTACTGGATGCAAAATCACCCATGGCCCACAAGACACTGGGAACTACCTACTTTGCCTCGGGCAAACCAGAGGAGGCTATAGAAGAGTTCGAACGGGCCGTTGATATGGAGCCAGGCTATGCCAGAGCCTGGCTCAATCTCGGCAGCTCTTACCACAGGATTGGAGACATTAAAACGGCGGCATCTCACTTTGCCAGAGCGGCGGAACTTAAAAATGATCCCCTTGCAGAAGCCCTGGCTCACTACAACCTTGCCGCCCTGTCATACGAAAAAGGCGATTACACTAAGGCCCTTAGCAGCTATGATAAGGCAAAGACCATTCTTCCCAAGTATCACAATATCTACTACGGGATGGGCATCACGCTGATGCAGCTTGACAGGGACAAAGAGGCAGTCGATCTTTTCAAAAAGGCTATAGAGCTTAAAGCAGGTGATGCAGATTTTCATATGGGCCTGGCCTCTGCCTACCACAGGCTTGGGAAAAAAGCTGAAGCCAAAGCCGCCTATTATAGGGCCTTGGACATAGACCCCGATATGGAGGATGCAAGACAGGGCCTGATGGGCCTTGAAG
The DNA here is from genome assembly GCA_015222755.1 of Pseudomonadota bacterium. Lineage (GTDB taxonomy): Bacteria > Desulfobacterota > JADFVX01 > JADFVX01 > JADFVX01 > JADFVX01. Next base: position 4,692 of record JADFVX010000134.1, read on the forward strand.
GCATGAATATAGGCCCCTTAAATCTTTATTAGGTATTAAACATGCCGAAGGAATTTACCCATTTTTTAATCGCCGACAAAGCGCTCGGCAAAGCAAAAGCCGAAAATGCCGAAGCGGGGCTCTGTATTAAAGAAAACTACAACCTCTTTATGCTTGGCGCTATACTCTGCGACTCACCTTACTACCACCTTCCCTTCTCTGGCAGCAAAGGCAGCCTCCTTGCCCTTTCAAAAAACATTCATAAGCCATGCGGTGAAATAGACAGTGATTTTTTTCAGCGTCTTGCAGCCGCTATCACAGGAGAAAACATGGAGGCATACTTTGCCTTCCTCTGCGGTATCCTCTCTCACCATATTGCAGACCGCAATTTTCACCCATTTATATTTTACTTTACAGGAAAGGACTCCGACCCATCACGCCACCGCTTCCTGGAAAGTCTCATAGACCTGCGGCTCATGCGTGTTATGGCTGACAAGAAGATATGCCGGGCATCGCTTGCTGACTACCTTAGTCTTGAAAAATCTACAATGCTGCCCTGCCTTCATATGTTTGTGAAGGCGAGCGTGCCTCCGGCAATGAAAAACGAAACAGCCGCTATAACAGAAAAACTTTGGAAAGCTCTTCGCTTTGAAATATTTCTAAGCAGTCTATACAACAACAGAGTCATCTTAAAGGCCCTGATAAGGACCAACAAACTTTTAAAGGCCAGGTTTTCTCCTTTCGTAACACTTTTCTACCCCGAAGAAAGTAGCTGTGACCTATCGCTGCTCAATTCTGAGTTCAGTTACCGTGCCCCCTCCAGTGGAGAAGAAAGAGATGCATCCCTTGCGTCAATTGCAGAAAAAACTGCCGAGCAACTATCGTCTGCTATTATCTTGGCCTATAAGAACTTAAAAGATTCAAAACCTATATTTGACAAAGAAAGTATAAACAAGCTTTTCAACAAAAGAGATCAAGAGGCCTTTGAATTAAGGCACAGCGATACGAAAGCAATAGATACTGCAATGCAGGCCTTTCTGAAAATTATGCCTCAGGATTAAAAAAATGTTTAAAAAACTGATAGATCTGTGCGAGGGAGCACACTGAAATAAGTGCCTCTGGGGAAGGTAATATTCATACTTAATCTATTTAACATTAAGACAGCCTGCCGGGTTTACATAAAAAAAGCCCCCCTTAAAAAAGGGGGGCTTTCGATACTGGCGGGGCCGACGGGACTCGAACCCGCGACCTCCTGCGTGACAGGCAGGCGTTCTAACCAAAACTGAACTACGGCCCCGAAAAAATGTCCCGAAATCAAAAAATGATTTCGGGAAAAATTTTATTAATGATTATGGTGGGCGAAACAGGGCTCGAACCTGTGACCCTCGCCTTGTAAGGGCGATGCTCTACCAGCTGAGCTATTCGCCCAAATCTAAATAAATTAAATCTAGATGCAGTAAATTAATTTACCGCGTCTTTGAGTGACTTTCCAGCCTTGAACTTAGGCACAGTAGAAGCCTTTATCTGGATAGTTTCACCAGTCTGAGGGTTTCTGCCGGTTCTTGCTGCACGCTTTGAAATATCAAAGGTACCAAAACCAACGAGGCTGACCTTATTTCCCTTCTTAAGCGCACCCGTAATGCCCCCAGTAAACGCCTTAAGTGCCTTTTCTGCTGCAGCCTTTGAGATATCTGCCTCAGAAGCCATCTGAGCTACCAATTCACTTTTTGTCACAATAACACCTCCTCAATTAATTTTTTAATTATTTAAAAACAATCGTTCAACGCCCGTAAATCTAACAGCTTGCATATAAGCTGTCAAGATAAAATTGGGCATTTATCAACAAGACCTACAAAAAAAAATCAATGGGTAACAATTGCGTCTTCATCCCCTCCACTAAAGGGGTTTTCATCTTTTTTCAGATCCATCACCAAGCCATTATTAAGGGAACAAATAGCTTCAGCTACAACTTCATCCATATGCTCCACGGGTATCACTTCAAGCAACCTGAGTATCTTATCCGGTACATCTTTCAAATCCTTCCTGTTTTCAGAAGGGATAAGCACCTTTTTCACACCTGCCCGATGTGCAGCTAAAAGTTTTTCCTTCAGGCCGCCAATAGGCAAAACCCGCCCCTGCAAGGTAATCTCGCCAGTCATTGCAAGATCACCCAGGACAGGCCTATTTGTCAACGCAGAAATAATGGCTGTGGCCATAGTAATGCCAGCAGAGGGGCCGTCTTTTGGAATTGCACCCTCAGGCAAGTGTATATGAACATCAAGGTTCTGATAAAAATCTTTCTCAAGGCCAAGTTTGTCCGCCCTAGAACGCACATAACTCATAGCAGCCTGGGCAGATTCTTTCATCACATCTCCAAGCTTGCCCGTAAGAAGAAGACTGCCTTTGCCAGGCACGACTGTCACTTCCGTCATAAGCATCTCTCCACCAACTTCAGTCCAGGCAAGGCCGTTGCATAGACCTATAGAATCCTCCGCTACAGAACGGCCGTAACGGTATTTCTCAACTCCAAGGTACTTCGCTATATGCCTCCCTGTCACCTTGACATAAAAAGAATCGCCTTTTTTCACAACATTCATGGCGACCTTGCGGCAGACAGAAGCTATCTCACGCTCGAGGTTTCTGACCCCGGCCTCTTTTGTGTAACTCCTTATTACTTTAACAATAGCGCCATCTGCAAATGAGATATTACTCTCTTTAAGGCCGTGCTGACTTATCTGCTTTGGGACAAGATAGTTCTTTGCTATCTGCAGTTTTTCCATTTCCGTATAACCGGAGAGTTGTATGATCTCGAGCCTGTCCCTGAGAGGCCCGGGGATTTTATAACTGTTATTGGCCGTAGCAAGGAACATAACATTAGAGAGATCGTAGTCTACCTCCAGGAAATGGTCACTAAAGGCATGGTTCTGTTCCGGATCCAGAACTTCTAAAAGAGCAGATGCAGGATCACCTCTGAAATCAGAACTTACCTTATCCAGCTCGTCGAGCAGGAAAACGGGGTTATTGGAACCTGCTTTTTTCAGAGATTGTACTATCTTGCCGGGCAAAGCGCCTATATAGGTACGCCTGTGCCCCCTTATTTCTGCTTCATCCCGTACTCCGCCGAGAGACTGCTTTACAAATTTCCTTCCAGTTGCGCGGGCTATGGACTTTGCCAATGATGTCTTACCGACACCAGGAGGCCCAGCCAGGCAAAGAATGGGGCTCTTCATCTTGCCGGCAAGCTTTCTCACAGCGAGATACTCGATAATGCGTTCCTTTACCTTATCCAGAGAATAGTGATCCTCATCAAGAATGGCCTCAGCTTCATCAAGCTCGACCTTCTCTTCCGTCATCTCTCCCCAGGGCAGTGAAATTACCCAGTCAACATAATTCCTTATAACAGCCGCCTCTGCTGACATTGGAGACATCATCTTTAGTTTTTTGATCTCCTTGGCGACCTTCACCTTGGCCTCCTTTGAAAGCTTGACCTTTGCCGCACTCTCCTCAAGTTCGACAATCTCACTCTTCATCTCATCTTTTTCACCAAGCTCCTTCTGGATAGCCTTCATCTGCTCATTCAGGTAATATTCCTTTTGAGTCCTTTCCATCTGGCGCTTTACACGACCCTTGATCTTCTTTTCAACTTCTATAAGTTCGATCTCGGACTGCATAAATGTATAGACCCTCTCCAGCCTTTCCGAAGGGGAAAGCATCTCAAGGACTTCCTGTTTTTCTTCTATATTTAGATTGAGATGTGAGACTATAGTGTCTGCAAGGCGGGAAGGGTCATCTACTGATGCAACAGAACCGACTATCTCTGGCGGCACCTTCTTGTTCAGTTTTACATAATTATCAAAAACAGCATTGGAACTTTTAACTAGTGCCTCTGGTACATCGGAATCGTCTGGCTCTTCCACATTTGACACGGCCACCATTAGACAGTCTTCCGAAAATAAATCCTTAACCACAACCCTTTTCTTTCCCTCTACCAGCACCTTAACGGTACTGTCCGGAAGTCTGAGAAGCTGCATTATGGAAGCAACTGTCCCTATCTCATACAGGTCTTCCTGCTGAGGATCATTCACCTTCGCATCCCTTTGCGTTACCAGCACAATGTCATTGCCTTGATCCATAGCCTTTTCAATAGCTTCTATGGATTTTTCTCTGCCAACAAACAAGGGAACAACCATATTAGGAAAAACAACTATATCCCTCAGCGGTAAAAGTGGAAGCTGCTCTTCATTTAAATTATAATCTTCTTCCATACTAAAGCACTTAACCTTTTGCCTTTATTTTTTCTCTACCTTTGCTATAAACAACAATGGCTTCCCCACCGGAGACTATAACCTCTTCGTTTATAACTACTTCCACGACATTATCCTGTGAAGGAATCTCGTACATAAGGTCAAGCATAATGTTTTCAAGTATGGCCCTTAGCCCCCTCGCCCCGGCCTTCCTTTTCATGGCCTCTCTGGCTATGGCTGCAAGAGCGCCATCGGTAAACTTCAGAATAACATCCTCAAATTCAAAGAGTCTTGCATACTGTTTTGTAATTGCATTCTTAGGCTGCGTCAGTATATCAACGAGGGCATCTTCACTAAGTTCATGAAGGGTTGCTATAACAGGCAGGCGACCAACAAATTCTGGGATAAGGCCGAATCTTAGAATATCCTCAGGCAATACCTCCAGAAGCATCTCTCCCAGCTTTTTCTCCTCGTCCTTTTTGATTTCGGCACCAAATCCTATACCTTTTTTACCAATACGCTTAGCAATTATGTCCTCAATACCAAGAAAGGCTCCGCCGCAAATAAACAGGACATTACTCGTATCTATCTGAAGGAACTCCTGTTGAGGGTGCTTCCTGCCCCCTTTTGGAGGAACACTCGCCATAGTCCCTTCGATAAGCTTCAAAAGGGCCTGCTGCACACCCTCGCCGGAAACATCCCTGGTTATAGAAGGATTGTCAGATTTTTTAGATATCTTGTCTATCTCGTCTATATACACAATCCCATGAGAGGCCTTTTCGACATCATAGTCAGCTGCCTGCAGAAGGCTTAGCATAATATTTTCTACATCCTCTCCGACATAACCCGCCTCTGTCAGGCTTGTGGCATCAGTGATTGTAAAGGGGACATTCAGGATCTTTGCAAGAGTCTGGGCCAGAAGGGTCTTGCCGGAACCGGTGGGGCCCATAAGAAGGATATTACTTTTTTGTATCTCTACATCACCCTTGGCGCATTTGGCATTAACCCTTTTGTAGTGGTTATGAACAGCCACGGAAAGCACCTTTTTTGCCCTTTCCTGACCCACTACATGCTGGTTCAACTCTTCAAATATCTCTTTAGGTCTGGGAACAGAGGAACGGGCAGTGGCATTTTCATCCCTCTCGGCCTCTTCCTCTATGATGTCATTACATAGCTCTATACATTCATCACAAATATAAACAGTGGGACCAGCAATAAGCTTTTTGACTTCTTCCTGTTTTTTTCCGCAGAAGGAACATATAAGATTGGATGTCACAACCTACTCCTTAATATTTTCATTTTTAAAGGTGGAAGGTATTAGGATAATCAATTTTACGTTTATAGACATGCCTTTCAGGACTTTTCAGGGGCCACATGTTTTTCGATAACACTGTCCACAAGTCCATACTCCTGGGCCTGATCCCCCGACATAAAGAAGTCCCTGTCCGTATCGGAACCGATCCGTTTTAGGGACTGGCCCGTATGCTTTGCCAGAATCTTATTAAGCATCTCCCGCATACGCAGGATTTCTTTTGCCTGTATATCTATATCCGTTGCCTGACCCTGTGCTCCTCCGAGCGGCTGGTGTATCATTATCCTGGAATTAGGCAGGGCATAGCGCTTGCCGGGCTCGCCTGCCGTAAGGAGCAGAGCACCCATAGATGCGGCCTGACCTATGCAGACAGTAGACACCTTCGGGCGAACATACTGCATTGTATCGTAGATTGCAAGACCCGCTGTTACAGAACCGCCGGGTGAATTAATGTAAAGATAGATGTCCTTTTCGGGGTCTTCCGATTCAAGAAAAAGGAGCTGAGCTACGACTACATTGGCCACATTATCATCAATGCCGGTCCCTACGAAGATTATCCTGTCTTTGAGCAGCCTGGAGTAAACATCATAGGCGCGTTCGCCCCGGCTTGTCTGTTCTACAACCATAGGAATCAGGTTCATAGTCTCCCTCCACCACTAATTAGTTTTCTAGCTTATTTTAGCTTGCGACATTAGAAAATCAAGGATTTTCTTGTCCATCAGTGTTCCGACAAGGTATTCCATATGTCCTTCGTAGTACTTCTTCATCTCTTCTATGTCCCTACCGCTCTTTGCAGCCATCTCAGCGAAATGAGCCTCAATATCCTCTTCAGCCACCTTAATTCCCTCTTTTTCGGCCACGGACTCAAGAAGAATACCGCCACGAACACCTTTTTCAGCCTCTTGGCGCAGTTCATCTCCCATAGCAGCTATCTGCGTAGCAATTTCCTTTTCAGGCATGTTTACCTGCGTCATCTGCTTCTTAACTTCCTCTATCTTAGCATCTACACGACGCTGCACCATTGCATCAGGAACATCAAATGGGTTCTTCTCAAGTATGGCATCTACAAGATCACTCTGCGCCTTCCTTGTAGACGCCTCCTCCTTTTGGGCACGTAAATCGGTGGATATACGTTCTTTAAGTTCATCAAGGCTCTTGTAGTCTCCAAGATCCTTTGCGAGATCGTCATCCAGAGCAGGCAGTTCTGTGGCGTTTATCTCCTTTATCTCCACCTTAAAGACAGCCTCTTTCCCGGCAAGCTCTTTGGAGTGGTAATCTTTCGGAAAGTTGGCCTTCACATCACCGCTATCCCCTTTATTCATACCTATCATGCCGTCTTCGAACCCGGGAATAAACTGGCCTGAACCTATTTCAAGCGTGGCGTTTTCCGCCTTACCCCGATCTACGGCCTTACCCTCTACAAACCCCTCGAAATCGAAGGTCACAGAGTCCCCTTTTTCAATACCCCTTCCTTCAACTGGCTTGCGCGTGCCAAGACTCTTTCTCATCTGCTCTAACTGGGCACTGACCTCATCGCCTGCAACTTCGACCTTTTCCCTGGTGATTTTTACACCCTTATAGTCCTTTGGCTCAATCTCCGGCCTCACTTCAAGGGAAAGGGAAAACGAGTAGTCCTCACCTTCTTTATAGGGCTCACCTCCAAAATGCGGATATGAAACAGGCTGAAGGCCATTTTCCTCAACTGCCTTGGAGTAGCCCTCCTGTATAACCTCGTTCATCACTTCTTCAACCACCTGACCGCCATAGCTTTTTTCCAGAACGCTCCTTGGTGCCTTACCGGGGCGGAAACCCTTTATCTTTGCCGTCTTTGCGAGCTTTTTGTATGCCTTGTCAATTTTTTCCTTCAGCATCTCTTTTGGCAGCACAACATTGATCTTCTTTTTTATGCTGCTCAGCTCTTCTACATCAAACTTCATCGATCACCTCTAAGTTTTTAGATACAAATGGTGCGAGAGGGGGGACTTGAACCCCCACAGGTTGCCCCGCCAGATCCTAAGTCTGGTGCGTCTACCAATTCCGCCACC
>JADFVX010000135.1 GCA_015222755.1 Pseudomonadota bacterium
AACATATTGGGACACCCTTTGATATAAAGAACTTCTTTTTCTTCGCGTCGTTACCCACCATTAAAAGGCCGCTTGATTTTTTTTCGAGCATGAGGGCCAAAAGTTCCTCAAAAGGGCAGTCTTCAAATTTTCCCTTTAGAACCTGCGGCTCCGGCTTAGCAGAGGCGGCTGTTTGCTGTACGGCTTTGGCGGGGGTTCCCAGAGCTTTTGTGACGGCCGAGAAGAGAAGATCGAAAGAAAATGGCTTAGAGAGAAAGCCGTCCAGCTTGAGTTCACTTTTCAATCTGTCACCCTCTTCAGGGCTCTTTGGCATCCCGCTTATCATAATAATCGGAATGGTCTTGCCTTTTTTGCTTAATCTTACCTTTGTGCAGACAGTCTTTCCATCAACAACGGGGAGTTTAATGTCTACGATAAGCAGGTCGTATGCCCCCTGAGCAAAAGACTTGATTGCCTTTAACCCGTCAATAGCGATACCCGCGTCATATCCTTTCTTGCGGAGGGCTTCCTGGATAAAAAGGGCGAGCTTTTGATTGCTTTCGATTATCAGGATGCTAGACATGTCATGTTTCCCATAAATCTTTTCTCGCTTAGAAAATTGTAACAAGCTGTAATTGCGAGAACTTCTCTCGCCAGGTTGAATCATATCACAGGGAAAAATCAGGGCAAACATAAAATGTAATTTGCTAGAATCAGATTTGATGCGGGCAGGGTCTTGACGAGGGCCTTGCAAGATGCAGAGGGATCTCCTCCTAATTTCCCAGAGTGATTCAGATTTTACGCCTGTTCTCCCGTTTTTCTTTAAGAATCATTAAGTTAAAAGCTTTACGATGATTTCGACCCTTTTGGATATTTTTCTTCATAATCTCAAATAAAGACTTCATCTAGGAACCCTCAAAATTCATAAGATCTAAATTTAACGATTACAAAGAGAAAGTAATAAGAGTTTAATAATGTAGAATCCCACCTCTTTCAGCACTTAAATTGAATTTACAAAAAAACATGTTACACTAACAGTAGGCTCTCTGTTTTAATAACACCCTATTCAATACTAAACGAACCTTCATCGACTTTTGGAGCAATTTGGTAGTGAAAATGAATTTACTAGGGGTAAAACATTTAAGGTTAAACAGTCTTCTGCTGCTGTTTTTTATTGGCTGTCTATCTTTGAATTCAGGCTGTGCAATTGGCTCGCATAAGGGAGTGATGTTTTGTACCACCTGCCATGAAAACAAACCTACTGTCGAAAACCCTTCATTGCGACACTCAGAGAACCCCTCTAAAATATGCCGTGAGTGCCACGCATATAATAATGCCGCTGACCATCATCCTTCGTCTATCACTTCAGATTCCCCTGAGGGTACAATCGAAATAGATTCCGAATTCCATGATATGTGGATAGTCGACAAGCAGGATTCCCATATTTGCACCACGGTGTGTACCACCCTGTTTGATGGAAAGATGGAATGTCTTGCCTGTCATAGAATCCATGTTGAAGGTTATAGAAACGATTCAAAAAACTTTCTAGTTGGCGGGCCTTATACTTATGAGAACAGAAGGGAACTGTGTTTCAAATGCCATAGAAGAGATGCCTATGAAGGGGTAAATCCTCATAAGATAATGCTAAATGAGGACAATGAATTAATAGAGAGTACTTGTCTAATTTGTCATACCAAGACTCCTGACCCCCAGGTTGACACTCTCAAGGATGTAAAGTTTAGAGCCTCTGTGGCATTCCTATGTTGGAGATGCCATTTGCCTATGGTGGGAGAGTTTCTAGGGAAGCATTTTTTAAGAACGCCTACTAAGCGGCAACTTGTTGATATGCGCAGGAGTGGGACCTGGTTTCCTCTGGACCCATTAGGCAGGCTCACCTGTTCCACGTGCCATAATCCTCACCAACCTGGAGTTCTTCTGGAAGAATTTGGTCAAGGAACAGGAGAGAAGTTCAGGTTGAGAGATAAAAGAATTTGTGGGGGATGCCACGATATGAAATAATCTGAAATGTGGAAGGACAGAGGACTTAGATCCTGAGGCAATAATTATCTATTACTGATTGGAATATTGTATTTGAGCAAAGTTGTGAGAAATTGCACTTTTAGGAAGGAAGCTTGGCTGCTCCCCTAAATTTTAATGCTATCAGAACTTGTCATAATAAATATTAGAAGGATCTACACCCTTTTCCTTAAGCACCTTGATAACGGCATCGGCCATAAGAGGCGGGCCGCAAAGATAGGCCTCCCTCTTTTCCCCTTCTTTCAGGTGCCGCTCCAGCACCAGATGAATAAAGCCTTTTTCACCCTTCCAGTCATCGGCCTCACCGGGTGAAGAAAGAGCATAGGTATATGTAAAATTGGGATGCTCCTTTGCAAGCCTTTCAAACTCCTCAAGGTAAAAGAGGTCTTTCTTAGCTCTCACACCGAAGAAAAGATCTATTTTCCTGTCACTACCTTTTTCAAAGAGAGAATAGAGGATCGACTTTAGCGGGGCCATACCCGCCCCGCCACCTATCAAAAGGATATCGCAGCTTGAACGTTCGTGTAGAAAAAAATCACCGCAGGACCCGCTGATGGTCACCTCGTCCCCAACACTCAAGTTGTGGATGTAGGTTGATCCTATGCCGCCTGGGACAAGGCGGACGATCAACTCCAGCTCCCCCGCCATGGACGGGAGGGAGGCGATAGAGTATGCCCTGTAAACTACTTCTCTATTTGTTGAAGGGACATGAAACTGGATATACTGCCCCGGTTTGAAATTTATGGTCTCAGGTTCCAGCAAGCGGAATCTCAGTTCCTTCATGTCATAGGTAAGGGATATGCTCTGGGCCACTTCGGCACGGTACTCCTGTATACTGAGGTACTCCTCGGGCACCTCTATCTCCATATCACTTTTAACCTTCAGCTGGCAGGCCAGGCGAACGTCATCTACGACCTCGGAAGGCGTCAGGTAGGGGAGCTCTGTAGGCAGCACGCTGCCTCCACCTGATGTCACCTTTAGCTTGCAGTAGCCGCAGCTGCCCCGCCCTCCGCAAGCGGAAGGGATGAATATCTTATTTTCAAAAAGAGAGGAAAGGAGCGTTTCACCACCGATTACCTCCACATCTTTATTGCCCTTTATGCTTATCCTGCATGGGCCGTACTCCGCCAGGAAACGGCTGGCGATGACAAGCACCAGCCCCAGTATCAGGCTGATAGACACCATGATGACTAGAGGTGCTATAAATGCATTCATCAGATCAATGGACATTCAAAATCCCTGCAAAGCCCATAAAACTCATAGCCATAAGTCCTGCGATTATCATGGTTATCCCCGCACCCTTCAGGCCCTCGGGGAGGTCTGCAAAACGGAGCCTTTCCCTGATCGCCGCCATAGCCAGTATGGCCACACCCCAGCCTATGCCGCTGCCGAAGCTGTATATAAGACTTTCAATATATGAGTAGTCCCTGACAACCATGAAAAGTGTAACGCCCAGTATGGCGCAGTTCACCGTAATAAGGGGAAGGAACACCCCCATAGTGTTATATAGGAAGGGGCTTGTACGCTCCACCATCATCTCCACTATCTGTACAAGGGCCGCGATAACGAGAATAAAGACGACATACTGTAGATAGGTCACATCATAGGGAACGAGCAGCTTGTGGTAGATGGGCCAGGTGACTGCGGCGGCAAGGCTCATCACAAAGGTGACGGCCATGGACATGCCCATGGCCGTCCTCAGGTTGCCGGAAACAGCCACAAAGGGACACATCCCCAAAAAATATGTGAGTGCAATATTGTGCGTAAATACAGCCGCTATGAGTATAGTTAAAAGATCCATAATTCAATTCCCGTCAATCAGAATATATGCTCCTTAATATCCAGATGTATACACCGACTACCAGAAAGGCCCCTGGAGGCATGGCAAAAAGCAGCCATGGCTGCCATCCTGCCGGGGCGATGGAGTAGGCCAGGAAGGTACCGAAACCAAGTGGCTCCCTTATGGAGGCAATGGCAAGCAGTGAAAGACTGTAGCCAATCCCGATGCCCATGGCATCAAGTATTGCAGGCAGGGGGCGGTTTTGTGAGGCGAACGACTCTGCCCGCCCCATAATGACGCAGTTGGTGATGATAAGTCCCACGTAGGGGCCTATATCTGCGCTGATCTCTGGGTAAAAGGCCTTGAGGTAGATATCTACAAAGACGACAAATGTAGCTATTATAACAGTATATACTGCCATACGGACGCGCCGGGGAATGAATTCCCTGAGTAGGGATATTGAAAGTGAGCTGGTCACAAGAACAAATGTCGTCCCAAGACTCATGGCGATGGAACTGGAGACTAGGTTTGTCACCGCAAGGGTGGAGCATATGCCCAGCACCATACGAAAAGTGGGATTGTCTTTTATGATCCCCCGGGTAAAGACCTCCTTCATTGAGTCATACTGCTCAGTCATGTTTCAAGCTCCTTATGGCCTCTATGTATGGGCGTGAAGCCTCGTTTATTATCCGCTCCACCGCCTTGCTGCTTATGGTTGCCCCGGTAATGGCTGCCACATCGTTTGACTCAATACCTTCAGCCTGGCTCCTGACCCTTAGAGGTTGATCGACACTTTTCCATTTAAAACGTTTACGAAATTCCACTTCCTCTATCCGAGCACCAAGCCCCGGCGTTTCACCCTGCTCCAGTATCTCAAGGCCACGGATAGATAAATCTTTAATGTCTATGGCCAGGAGCATAGAGATAGGCCCCCAGAAACCTGGGCCTGAGATCTTGAAGGCAGCCCCTTCATTCCCTTCTTCCTCAGAAAAATAGAGCATCCCAGCCTCTGTTTTAATTTTTTTTATGCTGCGGCCAAACACCTCTTCGGCTGTCCTGCCTTCAAGCGGAACAGAAAGGGCCGAAAGGACGGCCAGCTTCATACCTCTCTCGCGGTTTTCTTCGATCATATCAGAAGAAACATAATCTATAAGTGCAAGCAGTATTGCCGACAAAGCGGAAAGGACTACAAGAACTAGAACCATGCGAACCTTCTCCCTCACCGGCCATGCCCCCTGAATCTGAAATGAAGGACTAGGTGGTCGATAAGAGGGGTAAAGAGGTTCATAAACAGTATGGCAAACATCACCCCCTCAGGGTAGCCTGAAAATCCACGGATAAGTATGGTCAGGAAACCGCACATGGCGCCGAAGACCCAACGTCCCGGTTTTGAAAATGGGCTTGTCACCGGGTCTGTGGCCATGAAGAAGGCGCCGAAGAGAAGTCCCCCCGATAGCAGCTGGTAGCCAAGAGGTGGAAAGGCCGCAGGGTTGTTCAAATGCAAAAGGAAGGAGAAAATAGAGGCGCTTGTTATGAAGGAGAGAGGTATGCGCCAGTCTGCAATGCGGGTAACGACAAGTATTGTTCCCCCCAGGATTATCATCAGTGCAGAGGTCTCACCAAGCGAGCCAGCAATGTTGCCGAGAAAAAGCTCTACCAGAGAGGGGAGCTGTTCCGCCGATGGGAAGGCGGCCATCGGTGTAGCCATTGTCACCACATCAGCAGCAGGTGTGGCGCTACTTGCAGAACCAGTAAGCTCACCTAAAGACTCTCCCCTGAAACTGGCAAAACCTCCCATCCCGGACATCGGTTGTACCCAATTCCAGGACATGGCGGTGGGAAAGCAGACATAGAGAAAAACCCTTCCCACAAGGGCAGGGTTGAAGATGTTATAACCTGTACCCCCGAATACCTCCTTCCCGAATAAGGTAGCCACAAATATGCCAAGGCCGACCATCCATAGCGGCAGGTCGGGAGGGAGTATGAGAGGGAAAAGAAGGCAGGTCACAAAGGCCCCCTCGCTTATCTCCGTTTTGCGTATTACCGAGAATGTGATCTCCACACTGAGGCCAACGGTGTAGGACACAAGGATCATCATAAACCCCCGCCAGCCAAAAAAATAGATGCCCGTCAGGGCTGAAGGAAGGGCCGCAAATACAACGATAATGAACATCCTTTTCAGGTTATTGGCATCACGAAGATGTGGAGCAGCATCGGTCACCTCATCATATCGGAATAAAAAACCGTCAATGGCGTTAAAAAGAGGCATGAGTGCCTTAAAGCGGCTAGCCTCAAGGCCGCGGCGCGCAGCATGAAGCCGCTCTTTCAAAAAACGGATCAAAGCTTTCCCTCTTCTTCAAGCTTTTTTAAACCTATATGGTGGGACCATTGCCCGCTTTCTTCGATCAAGCTCTTTCCCTCTTTGATATCCTCCAGCAGCGGTAGCTTTGAAGGACATGCGAAGCTACAGAGACCGCACTCGATACAGGCCTCGATGCCGAACTTCAGTGCCTCCTCAGCAAAGCCGTAACGGACCTGTCGACTGTAGAGATGAGGAACTAGTCCTCTTGGGCAAAGATCCTCGCAGTAACTGCAGTAGATACAGGGCCGCCTTTCCCCCTGTAGATTTGTCTCTGCATGGCGGGTCAGCCTTATGAAAAAATTCGAGAGATAGACCCGTGAAGTGGAAAGTAGAGAGAATCCCGGGGTTAAAAAAGACAAGAATTCTCTGTCCCTGTTTTCCTCCAATATGCTTATGGCTAAAAAGTTTCGCTCCACGGGATGGCCGATACTTTCTACCGGCTCACCTCTCATACCGCCGCCAACAAGTATCCTTGCCTCAATAGAGTCCTTCAAATTTCCAGCCAGAAGCCAGTCCATGGGTGTACCAACGGGGACCTTCATCAGGCGGGGTTTGACTACCGCAGGCCCTCCAACTGCAAGAACCCTTTCTATAAGAGGCTTGCCAAGCACGACGGCCTCATAGGCATGGATTACATCCTGTATCGTCACGACAACGCTACCTGTCTCGGAAGGAGTCCCTCCATCAGGCACAGGCAGGCCTGTTGCGATCTCGGTAACGATCTCGGCCATATCAAAGGGATAGCGGTTTTGAGTAAAGTGAAGCTTTACGCCGCCGGGCAGCGATTCGGTATTAAGGCATTTATTTAGGCCTTTCTTAAGGACTATGTGTACATTATCTTCAAGTCTCAGCAGTCTCATAATCAACTGCAAGCCGGTCATAAATTCTTTTTCTCTGCCATAAAGGAGTTTTTCCTGAGGTAGAGAAAAGGGCTCGCCTGAAAGGCCGTTGACTACAAGGAATTTTACATCTTTAAGGTCAAGGTCGGATGTGTGATGGGAACTTGGAATGCCGGAAGGCCCGAGTGCTGTAACACCGGCAAGGTAGAGCAGGTCGCCGATCTCATCTGGCGATTTATCAGCGGATCCGGCGCCCGGCAGCGGCACGTAACCGCGCTCATCGCTGTGATCGCGGCGTATTACCACCCCGTAATGGGCTTCATTTCCCTCAATGAAGGTCTCAAAGTGCTCTACCACACCATTGATGGAAGCATGCACCGGGGACGACCAGGTGTGGTCATCACGGCCTATGATCTGACCCGCCCTGACACGCTCACCTTTAACTACAAGGCAGTCTGTCTCTGCGCTGAAACCCTGTTTCAGGGGGATTATCACCTTGTCGGGAAGTTCAGTTCTCTCAATAAGGTCACCATAATCACCACCTTCCAGTGAGCGAAAATCGTAGCCGCCTTTAAAAAGTCTGCGTCGCAAAAAAAACATTTTAATAAAGCACCCTTTCATTTTTCAAAAGCTTATCAGGATGCTGGCCATATCATATTTCCCATACATCTTTGTCCGCTTAGAAAATTACAATAAGCTCTTATTGCGAGAACTTCCCTTCCGGCGTGAATCATATCACAGGGCAAACATAAAATGTAATTTTGGAGAGGATCAGATTTGATGCGGCTCAAGCCTGGGCGTTGGCTTTGGAACATGCAGAGGGGGATCCCCTTTTATTTTCCAAGCTATAATCCTTGAAAAACCGGTTATCTTTTAGAATGACAGTCCATGCATTTATCTGCAAATCGTAATCTGTTCTCAGCTCCTGCTCCTTTGGCCGCTTTTTTGTCTACCATTACGCCGGGCTGGTGGGGATTGTGGCATGTAGAGCATGTTATCTTACCCTTTGGATCAAGAGGGAGTATGAAATCTAAGTGCCTTTCTTTAGTCTTCATAACGTCAAATGAATTACCTGGCGAACCTATATCCCGTTCTTCCGCATTTGACTTTTTGAGAAAGTGTTGCTCGAAGAAATTGCCAGCCATTGGCGGGTGACACCTCCAGCATAAAAAATGGATTTCCGACTTAAACTCAACATCAGCTGTCCTGTCAAACCGGGGATCCGGTCTTTTTTGATGGCATAGGTCGCAGGTATTAAAGTTAAGGCTTTTATCTTGATTTAACATAGACTCATGAGGATTTATCTCGCTGTATGATTCTTTATTATGGCACTGGAAACATATAGTCCTTCTGTTGTTATAACTGCCTCCTACAAGAAGGTTTGCTGTTCCCTTTTGATAGTCGTCTCCGCTATGCACCTGATGACAGGTAAGACAATCCATTTTCCCATTGTAAAGCTTGAAGTGAGATGGAAGTGTTGTGCTGGAATCAAGTTCTATCTCGGAAGGATGATGATCCTGATTTTTCAGGTATTCATGGCACTTCATGCACATTCTGGAAGGATTTTTGGGGTGTTTTAAATTGGGCGCTGTCTTTTCAGGTTTCGCTGTGTGGCAATTCATGCAGCTCATGCCTTTGTGAGAATCTATCATTTGGGAAGTAAGAAAAGATGCACAGCCCGGGACCAATGTAAAGGCCAGGATTAGCAAAACGTAAAGAGATATCTTTTTTGTCATAAGCTGGATAAGATTACCGGGTTTTCTTGTGTCAAAAAAATAAAACATACCGAGCAGTATTATACGCTTGATCTTGAATAATCTCAAGAAGGCAACTTTATCAGATCCAGAGGTGGGCAATTTCTCCATGAAGATAAAAGAGAACGGTTCTCTTTGCTATGCAAGAGTATTTTTGTAGGGGCGCTTCTGTGTGCGCGCCCGGAGAAAGTACCCTTGGGGTGCTTCCTTGTTTTTGCCGGCATTCGGACAGACATATGGACTGCCCATACCGATGTTAACAATTAAAGAGAAAGGTCCCCTTTATTTCCTTGCCCCCTTACTGACAATATTTGGCAGTCAGACTGACAATATTTGACAGTTTTGAAAACATTTAACAGTAATTGCAGGCTGGGAGAATAATTATATTATCCAAGAAAAGCAGCATTGTTCAGGCATCATTGAGACCTATTGAAAGTTGGCATTGAAATTGCTGCTACAATAAAGAAAATAAAATTGTCGTTACACCTATTCTGCTCAGAGCAAACCGGGGGAAACTCCGGGACGCAGAGCTACGGGACTTAAGAGATTAGTATTATTTAGCAAGATACTGATTTTATGTCAGCCGGGCCGCCAGAGGACTTTACTCTGGCGGCTTTTTTATTTTTGCGGCAACTCATAGACGCTGGCTATAGTAGTTCTTTTAACTAATAACACAAAAACAAGGAGGGAATCATGAAATCGAGAAAATTTATTGCGGGAACATTTGTGAGTAAGGTTATTACAGCAACATCATTGGTATTTTTTTCACTATCGGGTTCAGCAGTAGCGGGGGGAAACAAGGTTGAAGTTTGTCATTTTCCTGCAGGTGACAAGACAAAAGGCAAGGTCGTAACTGTTTCGAAAAGATCCCTGGGAGCGCACCTGGAATATGGTGATGTTATTAACTTTGAGCTGTATAATGATGGCTCTAAGAGTAGATGTCGAGAAAGCGTCATTGCAGTACCTGCTTCTGTACCTACTGAGCCTGCTTCTGTACCCACTGAGCCTGGTTCATGTGGTGAGCCTTTTTGCCCATAGAAGTAAAAGGGGAATTAAATAGGGACAGCCACCTAATAAACGCTGCCCCCGTCTTTTAACAAAAAAGCCCGAAGCAGTAAATAACTGCTTCGGGCTTTTAAATTCTTCAGCTTCCCCTTTCTAGTTCTTATAATAAACCTCAATTCCTCCAATCTTTGCCCTAGTACGTATCATACTTCTTTACTTAAGAGCTAAAAGTCATACCAAAACAAGCATTGGACTGCAATATACGAAGGCAATAAGCATAAAGCAATTGCCCCGCAATAAAAATACCGTTAACATAGACAGTAAAAAAACCGCTTTCTAATGAAAACAATTTGAAACTTTCCAGCATCCTGCTTATATCAACTTCACTGTTGCTCTTCTTGCCGTCCATCCTCCCTTCGGCAAATAGTCCCGCTATATCCTATAAAGCAAAGGTGGCCAAAAATACCGGCTACGACAACAAAGGACTTGATTTCAAAATAGGTCAGATGCTGATGGTAGGATTCCGTGGATTCAGAGTAGGTGATTCCCACCCCATAGCCATTGACATAAGAAAACACCATCTCGGTGGTGTCGTACTCTACGACAGGGACATAAGAGGAAAGAAGCTGCAGCTTAATATAGAATCACCAAAGCAGTTAAAGGCACTTACCAGGGATTTACAGGGCTTGTCTGATACAGCTCTTTTTATCGCCATAGACTATGAGGGCGGAGTCATATCAAGGCTCAAGCTAGAATACGGCTTTCCAGCCACAATTTCGCACAGGCAACTGGGGAAAACAGGCGATACGGCACTTACCTACAAAGAAGCGGGGAAAATGGCCAAGCAGCTAAAGTCCCTTGGCATCAATCTTAACCTTGCTCCTGTTGTCGACCTCAATACCAACCCGAAAAATCCTGTTATAGGCAAGCTGGGACGGAGCTTTTCTGAAAACCCTGATATCGTGAGTAATCATGCGCTGGCCTACATAAATGCAAGCCGTGAAAATGGGATCATTACAACACTGAAACACTTTCCCGGCCACGGCAGTTCCGACACGGATTCTCACCTTGGCTTCACCGATGTCACACAGAAATGGTCACCGGCTGAACTGGAGCCCTTCCGCCAAATAGTAAGAAAAGGCAAGGCAGATGCCGTGATGACGGCCCACGTCTTCAACTGGCGCATCGACCCGGACTACCCTGCGACACTATCTAAAAAAACTATAAGCGGACTCCTGAGGGAAAACCTTCAATATAAAGGGGTTGTGATCTCTGATGATTTGCAGATGAAAGCCATCGCAGACAACTACGGGCTGGAAGAAGCTGTAATCAAAAGCATAGAGGCGGGTATAGATATTATGATATTCAGTAAAAATACTGACGAAGAGGGGAAGAGCCTTGTTAAAAAGGTAAAATCTATCATCCTGGGCGCCATAGCCGA
>JADFVX010000136.1 GCA_015222755.1 Pseudomonadota bacterium
CTTTTATAATTGAGGTATACTGAAAGGCCTTCTGTCTTTACCGTCAAAGGCGGGATAAAAGATCAGGTAAGCAATGGATGGGCTTCCCTTCTTGTCATTAACGAACCAGTGGACCGTCCCGCGCGATATAAAGGCAACATCCCCGGCACTCATGGGAAGCGCCTTGTCGCGCAGGTGGAGTGTCCCCTTCCCCCGTTTGACGATCACCGTCAGGTCGTGGTTTGCGTGGATGTGGGACTCTTCACGGTCATTTATCTGTACGATATGGTGGCTCGAATTTTTATCTTTAAACAGAGGAGTCACCTTGATATTCTCATCCTTTGATATGGGGTTCTCACGGACTATGTCGATCCAAACCCTTGCGTAGAGCTCGCCATCGGTGATGGTGTATATCCGCTTCGACGGGGCCTGGCAGCCTGCTGCAAACATCGTCAGAAGGGTAAAGGTGACAGTACAGAAAACTCTCTTGCTCAATAGGTTCATACTTCCTCTTTTATTCCCCTTTCTTGTTTAACCGTGAGCATAACACAATTTAAAAAAAATCTCTCTTACCCCCCCATCTTTTCTTAAAGCACGCATTTAGCCCTTGAAAAGCTGTCTCTAATACAAAAAGGAAATGCAGGGACAACCCCCCATATTTAATAACAGCTGACCCTATAATTAATACGGGGGTTGTCCCTATATTCCCACTATATTCCCCCTAGCTTACAACCATCTATGCCTATATATTTCATTTTATGTGAAAAGAGGATAGCTATTTCCAAAAACTATTGTAATAGTTGTGTAGCCTCATACATTGGGGGTAGTCAAATGGGAACAAATTAAAGTTACAATACTGACCTGACCCCAGTTGTTTTTCTATCACCCCCTACACCACCCCGGCGTATTTAATACAAAAAGGCCACAGCTCTTGTGAGCTGTGGCCTTATAATTACACGTGGAAGTTGACTTGCGCCATCCCCATTCACTTCGTATGGATCACAATGCTGCCTCCACCAATCACGGTTGCCGGTTCCGTATTATCATCGGAGCCCATCTGGTTATCATAAACAATGGCACCATTATTAGCCTTGTCCCAGATCTTGATACGGAACTTGTCAATGCCGTCGCCGTTAATTGCGCCGTCAATGGCCGTCAGCATGAAACCGTAGCTACCTTCATTGTTGATCGTACCGGTACCCTTATACTGGGCGCGCTTACCGGCAACCACCAGCCATTCATAACTCTCGGAGTGGAAGTTCAGGCCGGCAACCTTGAACTGAAACTCCGTCTGGCCGGTAGGAATGGTGGCGCCCCGCTTGTACTTGGAAACGAAGCCAAAGTTCGCCTTACCTGTAAGGCTTGAATCAGCAGCGTATGCTCCGGCCGGCGACATCATCCAGCCACCCCCGGTGACAAATCCGCCTTCGGGATCATAAACGGTGAGCAGTGCAGTCGCCGCCGAACTTTGGTGAGTTGCATCCCCTGCATACGCCACATCTACAGGGTAGACGCCCGGAATTGGTATGCTTAGCTCACAGTCGGCCACTCCGTATGTATCTGTGACTTCAGTACAGCTTTGGACTGCGGCCTGGAATGTAATTCCCGCATCCGAAACCGCCTGGCCGTTCTCATCAACCAGTGATGCCGACAAGCTCACAGGGGTGTTGACCTGAACCAGGGTGTCACCCGTATAGGTGAGCGTGGTAAGAGTGACAGGCACATCCCTGTAGACTGTCAGCGTCAGAGTCACCGCATTCCCGTCTGTGTCAGTGGCTATTACCTCTATGGTGTTCGCTCCGTCGTTAGGCAGATCGACGGCATGACTGAATGCGACTTCATTAAGCGGATTATTCGGATCGCCGGTGAACACCACCTCGCCGTTAATGGTTATCGACGCTATCCCTTCGGTATCGGTGGTAGTGCCTTCTACGGTAACGCTGTAGTCGGCGACAGTCTCCCCATCGGTGGGGTTGGTTACTTGTATAATAGGCTTGCCTAACCCGCCTATCACCACCACGTCACCCTCGGCCACTGTGACCGTATGGGTGCCGAATTCCGTGTTGGAACCCTCGACATTGGCGAAGGCCTCTATGGTGTACGTTCCCGGCAATAGGGTGACTATAGCCTGCCCTTCGGTCGTCGCAACGGTAGAGCCGTACGCCCGAGCGGTGGGGGATGTGAGCCCCGCCCTTGTAGCCTCGATGGAGGGATAACTGAGCTGGCCCCCTCCCTCAACGTAGTAATACAGCCTGACTGTAGCCGTGCCGAAGGTCGCATCGGCCGTCACCGTTTGGCCGGATGCTACTGTGTAAGGCCCAAGAAAAGAACCGTTATGCCAGAGATAGGACCTCAGAGAGGAATCCGGATCAGCAGGGTAATCGAATGCAAGATAAAGGTAATTGTACTGCCAATCCCCGGGGGAGACCACTGCCATGTATTTCCCGGTGCCCGGTCGGAGCCAGGAGTAACTGTACCCTCCGGGTGTTGAATAGGCCCTGATGTATCCATCACTGATGACGGTGTTGGCGCCGCTGAGGTTAAAAAACCCGGTAATATAGCCTGGATCGATGGAGAAGTTCTCTGTCAGGTGGTCTCCGTCATTAACAGAGACTGCCCTAGTGGGAGGAAACAGGTAACCCTGAAGGCCGTTCAGGTCGGGAGTCAAGCCGGTCAAATAATATTGGAAACGAGGCTGGATATTCCAGGTGCCTGCGTCGACCTCCAGACTATATGCATCGGTCAATAGTTTTGGGGTCGTCGTCGTTCTGTAAGGAGGAGAAGCCCAACCATATATATTGGCATAATATATATCTGTTGGTCCTCCCAGGGTTGAGATGCCGGAGATCGTGGCTGCAGTCACGTCAATCGGGAAATCGCGGGTCAGTGTTGCTCCTGCAGCAAGCGAAGAGACGGTTTCGCTGGAGTAATATTGTATACCGTTTATGGTGATCCAGCGATAGAAGTAATACTCATACCCCGGTGTCACCAGAAGCGTGTAATTCCTCCCTGTTGACCCGTCTACGGATAAGCCGTAAGCAGAGGTTCTGTTGTAGAACCACTGATCGATTCCCGGGAATTGCGGCACCGAGATTCTGGCGTACAGATGGAAACTCTCTATGGTATTTCCGGCAGTTGTCGTTGATATGGTCCCT
The DNA here is from genome assembly GCA_015222755.1 of Pseudomonadota bacterium. Taxonomy (GTDB): domain Bacteria; phylum Desulfobacterota; class JADFVX01; order JADFVX01; family JADFVX01; genus JADFVX01. Next base: position 3,135 of record JADFVX010000136.1, read on the forward strand.
GAAATGGAGGCCGGGGTCACAGTCAGGTCAACACCGGTAACCGTAGCTCCTAGCGGAACAGCCTCAGGCCCGATCACCGGAGTAACCACTCTGTTTGAGTCTCCGCCCGCAGTCCACACCTCGGCTATTAGATAATAGCTGCGGTCGCTCTCCACGGTCAGGTTGTAGTTGATGCTGGAGGTGGGTGGATCGTCTGGATCGACTGTTTCGGTTACACTGGCGGAATAGACCTGCGCCGTGTCTATGGCTCTGACGGTTATCTTTGTGATATTTTGGCCGGTAACGGTTACCGATCCCGACAGATAACCAGGATACAGGATAACATCATCAGCCAGTGCCGGCGCCGGCATTCCTGCCATGCCTGCAAGCAGCATTATCGACAAAGCCGCCCATAGCATTTTGCTTTTTTTAAAAATATTCATTATTAGCCTCCTTTCTGATTAGGGTTTATGCCATACAAATTACATTAATTGCATAAGAAAGACCTTTCTCCAAAACTACATGTCACACTTCACAAGTTGATTTACTAGATTTGTAACATCAATTAGCCAAGGTTGCTTGACTTATCTTACTTTTCTTTTGACCTATTTTACTTTTCTGGGAATATAATCAGACAGGCAGTTTTTGAGGAGTTATTTCTTAAGAGATTTCCTGAAAGATGTGGGCGTCTTGCTGGTTATCCTCTTGAATATCCGGTTGAAGTGCCACTGGTTTGAGAAGCCGCAGGCAAAGGCGATGTCGCTCATAGAGAGGCGCTCATCTTCAAGAAGCTTGATGGCATGGTTTATTTTAAGATTGTTCACATAGGAGATGAAGGTTGTCTCCATCTTTTCTTTAAATTCCCTCTCAAAATGGGAGACGCTCATCCCAGCTTCATGGGCTGCCATGGGAAGGCGTATGTGGGTCTCGTAGTTGTCATTGATGTACCGTATAGCCTTTTTCAGCCCATCAGCACCATTGGGGAGATTTCTCTTTATCGAGCCTTCCCTTAGCCCCAGAATAGTTATTATGCTGCGCCTCAACTCCTTTTCGGAAAAGGGTTTTTTGAAATAGTCACGGGCTCCATTTCTGAATAACTTGACTGCAAGCAGTTCATCTCCGTCGTCAGTTATTATGATAACCGGGACAGAAGGTTTGACTGATTTGAAAAAATCTAACAGTTCAGTGCGGGCCGGATCGCCATTGTGGCCAAGGAGTATAATATCTACATCATTTTTCAGGAAATGATTACGTACACTTTCCTCGTCCATCAGAAGGACAAGATTAAAACCACTTAACGAAGTAAGGAGATCTTCATTATATCTCCTGTAATCCGAATCTGTTAGCAATATGGTATGAGCTCTATTTTTCATATTCTTGTTTGTTGAATTTTTTGACATTATTTTCGCAATTTCATGATCTGTATGGAAAATATGTGATCATCCTCTATTCTATTTATCACAATAGGAAGAGTTTGTCGCGTCATATATTGCTATTTATGCTCTTTTTTTTGAAATAATCATGTTTCGAGCTAAGGATTAAGCAAAAACATCAGTTTGCCGTGAAAAAATGTGGGTTTAAAGAGGGGAGAGGATAAAGGATTTCAGGGGTGCATGGGGCAAGGCCTGCAAAGAAGCCAAGCTCAGTAAGCGGCTTTTCCATGACTTCAGAAGAACGGCAGTAAGAAATATGGTAAGAGCCGGAATCCCTGAAAGGATCGCTATGATGATATCAGGGCATAAGACAAGATCAATCTTTGAGCGATACAACATAGTGAACGAAGCCGATCTCAAGAAGGCATCTAAAGATGTAACTAAGTACCATAAAGAGCAGGATGGTTACAAAATGGTTACAATCGATGAAAATGCTTATTTTGAGAAAGGTGTGACTATTCAGTAAAGCCTTGAAAATAAGTGGTACCGAGGGCCGGAATTGAACCGGCACGGAGTTGCCTCCGAGGGATTTTAAGTCCCTTGCGTCTACCAATTCCGCCACCCCGGCATAGTGTGTGAACGGACGATTAATTTAATATTTATGGCCTTTTGTGTCAAGGTAAAACTGGCTTTCCTGCCTTTTTCTATTTTAATCACTTTACAATCCAAGTTGTATTTTATACCATCTCAATGAATCAAAAAGTGAGAGGTTTTTTATGTCTAATATTGAAGATCACCGCCCCTGGGGATATTATCAGGTCCTGTCTGATGAGGAGAATCACAAGGTAAAGCGTATTGTAGTTTATCCCGGTAAACGCCTGAGCCTGCAAAGGCACCAAAGACGTGCTGAGCACTGGTATGTCATTGATGGAGAGGGGGTTGTGACCCTTGATGGTCGCGAGATCCACCTTAAGGCAGGTGAGGCGGTCGATATTTCAAAAGGTGCTGTTCACAGGATGGAGAACCGTTCCGGGACGGAGGTCGCATTTATAGAAGTGCAGACCGGTGACTACTTCGGCGAGGACGATATAGAGCGGCTGGAGGATGATTTCGGTAGAAGCTGATCCTACCTAGCCCTCTTTGTCTTTTTTCAGTTTCTTTTCTTTAGTATATTTTTTGCTATTTTTGTTTCTTCAGAACCAGGGAATTCCTTTATAAGTTTGTCAAAAAGCGCTTTGGCCGTCTTCCAGTCCTTCAGCCTGTCGAAGGCCATGGCCTGTTTTAACAGGGCAGCAGGGATCTTTATGCCCTTAGGGTGTTTCTTTATCATATCGTCGTATTCAACTATCGCTCGCTCATACATCTTTTCATCGTAGTAGCTTTCGCCCACCCAGAACCGGGCGTTGCCTGCAAGTGGGCCATCAGGGTAGTTTTTCAGATAATTCTTGAAAAGTTTTCTTGCAGCCCCAGGCTGCTTGTTTCGAATTAACTGTAAGGCATCTTTATAAATCTTATTTGCAGGCTCTTTGTTTGCTGTTTTAGCTTTTGGGGGTTCCGGTGCTGGTGCTGTCTTTAAGCTATCTATCTCAGCGTAAAGTTTCTGCATATCTTTTTCTTGAGCATTGATGGCAGACTCTATTGCCGTCAACCTCTCCTCTGCCGACTCAAGGAAAAGGCTGAGGTCAGCTGAGGTTCTTTTTGTCAGGTGCTGTGTCTCCTCAAAGCGCCCTGTCAGTTCGCTGAATTCGGCACGCAGGCCATCCATATCTGCCGACGAGCCTGCCCTGTTCTTTTTTGCCTCCCTTTTAAGGCCTTCACCCTGAAGGAGCAGCTGCCTTTTGGATTTTTTTGTCTCCTGCTGAAGTGAGGCGATTTTGTCTGCATCTTTTTTTTGTTGTGACTTCAGGGTTGCCAGATCACTTTGAAGCTGGACTACCTCGCTATTAGTAGCGATACAGCCTGTCCCTGCTGTCAATGCAAACACTAAGAGGGCTGTGTGGCGCATGTATGTGATTTTCTTACCTTGCCTCAAAGTGCACTCTCCGGTTTTCAGCCCATACTGCCTCTCCCTGACCGTTTTTTATGGGCATCTCTTCTCCAAAGCTTATTGTGGACAGGCGCGTTTCTCCAACGTCCAGTCCGCCAAGGTAGCGTTTTGCAGTCTCAGCACGGCGCGCACCGAGGGCCAGGTTATATTCCGAGCTTCCCCTTTCATCAGCATGACCTTCTATTCTTATGTTTATATCACTATTTATCTCCAACCATCTTGCAAGCCCGTCAAGTGTCTCCCTGGCCTCTGATGTCAGGTCTGCACGGTCGTAGGCAAAGAAGATATCTTCAAGTTTGAAACCTGCCAAATCTGCCCGGGCCTGGTCTTCGGAAAGGCGCTGTCTCTCTGCCTCCAACTCTTCTTCCTCTATTCTCCTCTGCTCTTCCGGTGTCAGGCCAGAACCTGAAGAACTTACCTCCACATCCTCCAGGCTTGAAGATATCCCTCCCTCAGTATCTTTGGAGCTAGCCCCGTCACTTATGACCTTTCCGTTTTTTGATGTGGCACAGCCAGATATGGCAATTATCAGTGCTGGTATTAAGATAAGACCTCGATAGTTCATTCTACAAACCTCCTATGCGGTTTTATTTGAGAAATGGTGACCAGTGCGGGCTCATGTCAGGCCCAGCTGTAGCTTTAAGTTTTATGGTCTTCCCGTTGTTTACAGAGTTTATGTAAATATTCTTTTTCCCATCTCTTGTGGAAGTAAAGGCAAGGAAGCGCCCGTCCGGCGACCAACTTGGTTCTTCATCGTTGCCCGGACCGAATGTCAGTTGTCTTGTTCCGGACCCGTCACGTTTCATAATATATATCCTGAAGCCCCCGCTTTGCAAGGATGAATAGGCTAACCATTTTCCGTCCGGCGACCAGGCGGGAGAACTATTGTATTTTCCATCGAAAGATATTCTTCTTGGGTCGCTTCCGTCTGCTGCTGCCAGGTAGATATTCGGATTCCCTCCCCGGTCGGAGACGAAGGCTATGGTCTGTCCGTCAGGTGACCACGTGGGGGAGACGTCAAGACCCCAGCCTGAGGTGAGGCGCCTCAAGGTCTTTCCTCCTCTCTCTATCATGAAGAGGTCTGAGTCTCCATTTCTTGTAAGCGTGAAGGCCAGTTTGCGGCCATCAGGAGACCAGTTTCCACCCATGTTCATATGACGGCTTGGGACCATTTTCTTTTCCCTGTATGTGGCAAGTTCTTTGCTGTATATAGCAGGGCTGCCACTTTTAAAAGATGTGAATAGTAGGGCCTTGCCGTCGGGAGACCATTTCGGAGAGAGGTTAATACTTCTGTTTCGTGTTACAGGCCTTATGTTTTCGCCGTCATAGTCCATTATGTACAGCTCTTTGTTGCCGGAAAGCCTGGACACAAAGGCGATGCCGGTCTGGAATATTCCCTTTTCACCGCTAAGGCGCTCCACCACGTCATCAGCAAAGCGGTGCGCCACCTGCCGCCATCCCTTTATATCGCTACGGTAACGCTTGGCGAGAAGCCTTTTTCCCCTGACAATATCATCCAGGTATAGCTCCACTGTAAGCCCTGTGCCTTTGGTGAACACCTTTCCCCTGATGAGCGCCTCCGCCCCTGCAGAAAGCCAGAAGCTGTCGTTTTCACTCTCCTGGCGCTCGCCTATAAGCTGAAAAAGGCCTATGAAATCGAGGTCGCGGCGTAAAATATCACCGATTTGGGCGGCTATGGGTGTTTTGCCCAGAGGCTCAATGACAATGGGGAGTCTTCGGGCTGAAGGAGAGGTGATATCTATATATACCTTGGCATATGAAACAGATATATCAAGAAATATCAGAGAAAAGAGTAGGATGCCGACTATTTTTTTTCTTGTCATAATTTAAACCTGAACCCCACCTCCAGGCCACCCTCGTAACCTTCGGGGAGCGGCTCAAAAGGGGCCGCTTTTTTTACTGCCCTTAATGTTGACTGGTCGTAAAATCCGTTTCCGGACCCTTCCTCAATTGATGCAGATATAAGCATTCCACCTCTTCCTATAGTTGCCGATATGATTGCAGTCATGCCCTCGAAGCTGCCTGAACCAGGAAGTGCCCATACAGCCTGTATCTTTTCCCAAAGGCTGTCGTAGTACTTTTTCATTGCCTTGTCCATGTCGCTTAGGGAGACTTTTTTTACCCCCTGAGGAGTTTCTGGCCCTATATCTTTTGTGGCGGCTTTGTGGTCGGGCAGGACCTTGTCTTCTTCTTCATCGGCCAGCCTCTCTTTGATCTTTTCCACTGCCACTGCAGCCTCCTGTTTCTTTCTGAGCGCTGCAATAGCTGCTGAGGGATCTATGGCAGCTGTAGTTGACTTTTTTACCGCTTTAGCCTTTACGGGGGCACTTGCAGACGGTTTTTTCTTAGGTGCTGTTTTTGTCTTTTTCTTTTTTGCGGGTTTTGCGGCAGCAGGTCTCTTTGCTTTGACCCTCTTTCTTGCCACTTTTTTCTTTGGTCTTTCAGGGGTGACGAGATTGACCTTGTAGACGGGGGTATAGAATTCTTTTTTTGTCCGGGAGGGTGTGTTAATCCAGCCCAGGAGGCCAGCCATTAGCAGGTGGGCCGCTAAAGATATGCCTACCCACTTATTTATTTGCTTATCCTTGTCTAAAGGGTGCACCTGTCATCCTCTTCGAAGAGCCTCATTTTTCAGGAGCAGTCACCATACCGACCTTCTCTATTCCGGCTTTTTTTACTTTTGACATTACCTGCATTACAAAGCCGTAGGGAACATTTGCGTCTGCCTTTATCAATACTTCGCTATCTCTTTTGCCGCTGAGCCTTGATGTGAGTTCGGTGATGGAGGTCTTTTCCTTATCGCCAAGGTATATGGTCTTTCCGCGAGTGATACTTAAAGTAATGCGGTCTTCTTTGGAAAAGCCCTTCCCCTCAGCCTTCGGAAGGTCTACCTCCAGGCCCTGCTGCATCATGGGGGCTGTAACCATGAAGATGATCAGCAGCACAAGCATGACGTCTACAAAGGGAGTTACATTTATCTCTGCAAGGGGCGTAAAGCCCTTAGCTCTTGTCTTCATTTGCCTGCTTCCTGAGTCCCCGCTCAGAGATATTTAAGAACTCCAGTATGAGGCTGTCCGTTTGCTGAGATAATTGCCTTAGATGTTCAAGGAAGGTATTGTAGGCGATAACTGCCGGTATGGCTGCCGCAAGGCCCATTGCTGTGGCTATAAGGGCCTCCGATACACCGGGCGCAACGATTGCCAGGCTGGCCGACCCCATGGCCCCGATATGCTGGAAGGAGTTCATTATCCCCCATACGGTGCCGAAAAGCCCGATGAAGGGGGCCGCACTGCCTGTTGTTGCAAGGATGTTGAGATGGCGTTCCAACCCTGCCATAGAGGCGGTTTCCTCACGGCGCATGGCCCGCTCTATCATCTCGACTCTGGTGGCGGAAAAGCGTCCTTCTTCTCCCACATTCTCCCTTGCCGCCTTCAAAAGTTCCATGTGCCCTGCCCTGAAGACCTTTGCCGCGGGACAGCTTTCAAAGTCCCTGGCCGCCGAGGAGACAGAATCAAGA
>JADFVX010000137.1 GCA_015222755.1 Pseudomonadota bacterium
TCTCGTTTTTGCTTCATTATATCAATAATGTTTTTTTAAAAATTTTAAAAAGTTCACGAAAAAAGGACAGGTTTTTGGGCCTGTCCTTTTTATTGCTACCGATTAGATTTGGTGACGCTATTTTTAGCCTTTTGCAATTGCTAAGCTGTTGATTTTATTGTATTTCAATGGCGGAAGGGAGCGGGAGTCGAACCCACCATCCCGCCGTTTTGACAGGATCTCCGGTTTTGAAGACCGGCAGCACCACCGGGCACCTTTCCCTTCCACAAAAAACTTTTAATGCTTCCAAGAATAACGGCTTGGCAAAAAAAAATCAAGCCACCACGCCTCTTATGTTTAGCTGTTGTTTTTTAGAAAAAAGAGCACTTCGTTAAAAATAGAGGGGACAGGTGAATTTTTACTTGATATTATGAAGGCCAGTTTGTATATTTAATGAAAAGATAACCAGGAGGAAAGAATGGCTATAATGATAAATGAGGATTGTGTTAACTGTGGTGTTTGCGAGCCTGAATGCCCGAATGATGCAATCACTGAAGGTGATGAGATTTATGTGATTGACCCTGACCTCTGCACAGAGTGTCACGGTGCATTCGATGAGCCGCAGTGCGCCAGCGTCTGTCCCGTAGATTCATGTGTCCCTGATCCAAACCATGAAGAAGACAAGGATGCTCTTCAGGCAAAGTACGAAAAGATCCACGGATAATTGTGCCGGCATTTACTCCCGCTTACAGAGTGGGGAGGAGTGCAAGCTGTAAATTATAATCAATCTTACTCGAATGTTCCCCGCTTTGAAGGCGGGGGACATCACTTTTCAAGCTCTTCCAGAAAACTTACTATCTCTTTAAAAAGTGGCAAGTCCTTATCGAGCGTTAGCACGTGGCGCGTTTCATCTAATTTAAGCAATCTCTTTTTCTCGGCAGGTACTTTCTCAAAAGCAGCGTAGGTCGCTTCCGGGTCAAGGGTATACTCCTTGTCTGCCTGAATAAAAAATGTAGGGATGGTAAGTTTTTCTATATACTCCTGTGAATCTTTGCTCACCTGCTGAAGTTCGAAAAGTCCGTGGTAGGGCATTAGAGCGTAGTTTATATGGGGGTTTTCAGGCCTGGCATCCTGATAGGGCCATTCCGTTTTCAAATCAGAAAAAAGCTCGTAAACACGCTGCGCCGCATCGACATAACTTACAAGGGCAATCCGCTTATCTTTGATCCTGAAGGCCGGTGCAATAGCCACATAGGCAGCGGGCTTAAAGCTCGAGCTTCCTATTGCTATAAGGCCTACCAGTGCCCCCATTGAGTTACCTATGAGAAATATCTTGGGGCAATAACGACTTATCAGGGCAAGGCCCATCTTCGCCTCTTTGATCCAATCCTCTTTTTCCGATTCCCTGAGATCGGCAGGAGATGTGCCGTGTCCCGGCAATCTCATCCCGAAAACATCATAACCCGCCTGGTGGAGGCTGCCGCCAAGCACCTTCATCTCCGCCGGGCTGGCTGAAAATCCGTGTATGAGCAGCACTCCCTTTCTCTTGTCTTTTCCCCTGCCGCTGCGGTAGAAAAAAGGCTCCCCCGTCTCGGTCCGCCTGTCATTTTTATTTACTCCATCATATTTCGGATCCTCAAATTGCTTTTTGTCCTGCTCGAATATCTTCTGTACCCTGCGGTATAAAAGAAGTGCTACCTTGTCCTCCAGCACCGCCCTTTCATCCTGGTACAGCCTGTCCAGTGACTCGATGGCCTTCGGGACGGACTGTACTTCGTTGTCCAGTACAAGAGCAGGATTTTCTATCCTCACCGTATCAAATGAAAAATCCTCCTCCAGTTTTGCCGTAAGGGTGAAAGTTCCCCCCTCCTTCCTTGCAAGCAGGCCGGCCTTCTCAAAGCGCTCCAGTATCTTGTTGAGGTGAGGGGCATCTTCTGTAAGCAGGTCGTTCAGATAACTCCTTGTAGATATATTCCGGTGAAGGTGGAGAGATCGGAAATTTCTCAGGTCAGATATTGCCAGGTAAAGTAGTGATCTCAGGTAAGAGCTGTCGAAAGTGCCCTGGCTGTTTTTTTTGTTCAAATCAAAAAGGGTATGTGCAGTAAGGTGGCCCAGGTTGATTGTTGTGAGGTCGTAAATGGCGCTCATATATATATCGCGCATTATTTCCGCGTTGTGTTTGATCCACTTGACTGTAAGGTTGTCGAGTTGCTTTTCTACAACCTTAGCCGCTACTTTTTTCAGCCAGCCTCCTTTTTTTGCATCAAAGCTGTCTGCTATATAGTGGCTTTTGAGTATAGCTTCATAGCGATTGCCGAAGAAGTCTTTAACCCGGATGGGGGTGCCGAAGCGTACATCCATATCGGTTTCTTTCAGGAGTATGTTCCCTTCTACCTTCAGTTCCTCAAGTATCCGTTTTGATTTGATACCGGCGAACCTCTGCACATATTTTTCCAGTATGTTTTCATCCCGTCGCATGGGGTAGAAGGTTATGTTGGCAGGAACAAGCGTAACGGGCTGCGAAGCTATCAGGTCTATCTCTGCCGGCGTGTTTACATTTGGGAAGTGTCGGCTGTAATACTCCACCATCACGTCATCACCCTTTTTCCGTGCCTTCATATAAAGATCACGGAATATCTGGCACTTGATTCCCATAACAGCAGCACCGGTATGTGGTTTACGTCTATGCCCCCCCTCCCGTTTGTATATGGCCAGGCGCCCCTCGGTATCACGGACACGGCGATCCTTTATCATGGCCCCTTCGGGGAAGATGACAAGCTTGCGCCCGGAGTTCAGCTCCTCTACCATGAAGTCCATCATGTTTTCCAGGTTGCTGGGCACTGCCCCCACGCCTCTAAGGTAGTCGCCCAGCATGGATTCATCAAACAGCTCATGGTCGGCTACGGAACGGCAGATAACCTTTGAACGGTCGTAAAGGAGATGCTGCGGGATGAAGGTCTCAAAGCGGGTAAAGTGGTTAAATAGGAAGATGCTGCCACTTTCCGCCTTGTCCTCAAGGTCGTGAACATGGATTTTTAAGGGCGACATCTTCAGGAGAAACTTTATAGTGGAGGAGCTAACGCGGTAGTTCCTCTCGCTTATCTCATATTTTTTTATGTCAGCCATTCAAATATTATATAACAGAGAAATGTCCAAGCTACAATATCTTTAACGCTGCCGGTTATGTTTTCCCTTTTTTTATGCCGGATTAAAAAAGATTGCTTCCTGTAATAAATAATAAGGGCCATAATCCAGAATTCGTAGATTTCAACCCGTAATCATTTCTTTTTTTTTGATTTGTGTTAGACTTTTTCTGAACCTGCAGCAACAACAGGACAATAGAATATCAAGGAGTACCACTATGGAACTTAAGCATAAAAAACTTTGGGTTTTTAACCTGGCGGCCGCTGTTCTTCTTTTCTTCTCCACAGATGCTTATGCAGAGGCAAAAGTCGGATGGCTGATTGATATCACTGCAACTGACCATATAACGATTGACGAGGCCCTCGGCTTTCCGGAAAAGAAACACATGACCTACATTATTGCAGATGACGCAAAATGGCATATCTGTACAAAAAAGGCATGCATTTTAAAAAAGGGGGTAGGAGGCTATCCGGCATTCAAGGAATTAGTGAAAAAGGAGGCCTACGGCATCCCATACGAGACTTTCCGAGTTTTACTGAATTTTAAAGGTGGCAAGGTGGCAGCACTGATGATACAGATCTCAAAGAAGATGCACTGATCCAGCCTGAAAGTCCGGCCACTACACAGGTCGATTCCCTTATTACACCATTAGAGGAGCGGGGTTTTCAACCGCCCTTCACCTTGACCGTTATTTTCTAACAGTAATCGTTATTTTATCCCATTGATTGATAGTAGGAGGTTCCGCCTTGACAGTGGGCTCCGCATTAAGTAGTCTTTCCTAAAACCTTAAGTAAAAATCCATTAAGCAGGAGGTTAGGCAATGCGAAAGGTGTTTTTGTTAGCGATCTGCACGGTTTTTCTTGCGTCATGCTCTACACTTCATATACCACCAGGACAAATCAAAAAGCAGAAGGCACCCGGGCAAATGAAGAAGCTAACGGCGCCAGGACAGGTAAATAAGACGGTTTACTGAGACATTCATTAGTGCTTTAAAATCACTATTAAAAAACATTAAAGGGGGCAAAACTCTATCCTTTTTTTGAATCGCGAGTAAGTTTTACTTCCTGTAATCAACAACAGTAGACTTGCTGAAATAGTGCCGATTATAATCCGTAATTCGTTTAAAGGATGTTTAAACTATTGTGCTAAACCAAGCTTTTGTGGTAGAAGAAAAGATATGGCTTTCATAAACCAAAAAGTAAAAAAGGAGGAAAAATGATAAAAAAAACTATTAAGTTGATGTGTGTGTCATTGGTTCTTTTCCTTGGGGGATGCGCGATGAACGTATATCCAGGTGGACCTACTCCACTAGGTCTTTTGGTAACGGAGACTAAGTCGACTGCGGCTTCCCTGGCAATAACAATTGACAAAGATGCCCAACCTGAAAAAGTGGGTGAAGCTACTTCAGGAGCAGTTTTTGGCTTATTCGCCTTTGGTGATTCTTCGGTAACAGCAGCAATGAAAGCTGCGGGGATTACTCGAATCCATCATGTGGACTATGTTAATCAGTCATTTGTGTTCGGGCTATATATGGGCACAAAAACCATTGTTTACGGCGAGTAATTAACCTAACAATTCATTCAAGCCGACGCCTTTTTTAGGCGTCGGCGTTATAGAAAAACCATCCTCAAAGTTGTTCAAACAGAGTCGTTGAAGTATTGGCTTCTTCCTGTAATCCTCAAGATTAACCTTCACTGAATAGTAGTAACTTTCAAGTAATAATTTGCAATCTCTGACAGGTTGGATAAACTTAAATAAGAAATCACTAAGGAGGACTGTCATGAGAGAAAGAAAGGATAATTGCATATTGGCTATGCTGGGAGCAATCCTGATTATATTTCTGTCGAATGCCACGGTTCGTGGAGCGGAATACGTTATTGATCCCGCCCACTCTTTCGTTGAGTTCAGGATCCATCACCTGGGATTCAGCTGGCTCTACGGGAACTTCAGAGAGATCGAGGGGAGCTTCAGGTATGACCCGAAGCTCCCTGAAGATAGAAGCTTTGAAGTGTCGATTTCCACTGAAAGCGTGGATACCCATCATGTCGAACGTGATAAACATTTAAGGAGTAAGGACTTCCTGGATGTCCAGAAATACCCAGAGGCAACCTTCAGGCGCCAGATTTTCAGGAGGTAGTGAGGAGGGAACTCTGGAGGGTATGTTAACGCTTCATGGTGTAACAAAGCCGATACTGATAAAGGTGAAGAAGGTGGGTGAAGGGAAGGACCCATGGGGCGGCTACCGTGCTGGCTTTGCCGGCAAGACGACACTGAAAAAGAGCGATTTCGGCATCACATACAATCTTGGACCAATGGGCGATAAAATAGAGTTTGACCTGGGCATAGAAGGAATCAGGAAGTAGTTTCGTATTTATTGAAAAAGTGGGATTAAACTTATTCTTATATAAACAGAAAGGAGGAAACTTTATGAATGAAGATAGCAAGTGCCCGGTAACGGGTGGAGCTGACAAGCCCACTGCCGGAAGTGGCACGTCGAACCGGGACTGGTGGCCGAACCAGTTAAACATCAAGATTCTTCATCAGAACTCTCACATGAGCAATCCGATGGGCGAGGAGTTCAA
>JADFVX010000026.1 GCA_015222755.1 Pseudomonadota bacterium
CCTGAAAAGCAGGTCTCTTTTTTCCCTGCCATAAGATCTCCACCTGTAGCGCTAAGTATCTCCTCGACGCTAAAGCTACAAGCTTTTAATGTATCGCTGCTCATCATTCAGGATACCATTCCTTCCCTTGAAATAGACTCAAAGGCTAGCCTGACCTCTTGCCTGTCATCAAAATGAAGCCGCTCCCCTCCAATAATCTGGTAGTCCTCGTGACCTTTGCCGGCAATCAAAAGTGTATCCTCATCGAGAACCATTTCCGCCGCATCCCTGATGGCCTTCCGTCTGTCAAGAGTGACTTTATAGCTAAGACCTGGCTTGCCACCGCCATCAATTACTCCCTTTTCGATTTCCCCGATAATTGACTCAGGATCTTCGCTGCGAGGATTGTCGGAGGTGATAATTGTAAAATCACTTCCCACTGTAGACACTTTACCCATAATAGGCCGCTTCTCCCTGTCCCTGTCACCGCCGCAGCCAAACAGTGTGATAAGGCGGCCAGTTGTGGTTGGCCTTACTGCCATTATCGCCCTCTTGAGAGCGTCTGGTGTGTGTGCATAATCAACAAGTACCCGGCATTTTTTCTGTCCTTCGCCAAGAATTACCCGCTCCAGCCTGCCGGGCACATCTTTCAGGGCCTCAAGGCCGTTTTTAATATCATGCAGACCTATCCCGGATGCGATCCCGCCGCCTGCTGCCGCCATCATATTGTAGATGTTATACTCCCCTATGAAACGGCTATTTATCTCCAGCCCTCCAAGGGGAGTGTTTAGTGAAAGCAGCATGCCGTCCTCAGAAGCGCTGACATTTGCAAGGTTTATATCTCCATTGCTCACACCATAAGATATGGATTTTACCGTTTTTTTCGAGAGCTCCATGCCAAAGGGGTCGTCGATATTAATAACGGACGTCTTGCTTTTTCTGGGAAGGTCCAGGAAGAGAAGTCCCTTTGCCCTCCCATATTCCTCCATAGTACTGTGATAATCCAGATGGTCCCTTGTGAGGTTTGTAAATATTGCAACATCAAAGGTACACCCGGCAACACGCTGCTGGTCAAGCGCATGGGAAGAGACCTCCATTATGCAATTTGTAATACCATCATCCACCATTTGAGATAAGAGTCCCTGGAGTTCCAGAGTCCCCGGTGTTGTATTTGCGGCATTGAGGACCTTCCCGCCATAGCGGTGTTCTATTGTCCCGATAAGACCGTTTTTTAGTCCCGCCGATGACATTACAGATTCAAGCATATAGGCTGTTGTTGTCTTGCCATTCGTTCCTGTAATGCCCGTCAGTTTCAATTTGCCGGAAGGCGCACCATAGTATAGTGATGCTATATGTCCAAGCACCTTTCTGCTGTCCCCTACAAGAACAACGGAAACTGCCGGCAGGGACGAGAGCCTGGAGGCTACAAATGGGTCTTCCACCACAAGTGCACAGGCGCCCCTTTTTATGGCCTCGTCTACAAAATTATGCCCATCATAGCTGCCGCCGCTTAGGGCTATAAAAAGCGAGCCCGATGATATATTTCTTGAATCATCACAGAGGGAGCTGATCTCAACATCAGGGTCTCCCGTTATTCCGGAAATCTCGCATCCTCCTATGAGGAGAGAGAGTTTCATAATGCATGGCCCCCCTGCTGCCTGTCGCTCAGCCTTATGGAATATCCGGCTTTAGTGCTGAACAACTCACCAGGGAGAGGACTCTGTTCTAAAACGACCCCGTTTCCTTCTGCCCTCAATGGTGCATCACCCATTGCAACAAGGGTCTCCCTAAGCGTAAGTCCCCTGAGATCAGGGATTGCTTTCCCGTCCCCATTTTTTGCAAAACTTTTTGAATATTCATTCCCCGTGACATCACTCTTTGAAAGGGGATGCAACTGAGCCTGCATCAATCTCCCGCCCTCTTTAGGGGCTACCTGCATCCAGGCAAGCGCCTGTTCAGCTATCCTTTTAAATACCGGTGCTGCAACCCTGCCCCCGTAGTAACTGTCCTTAGGTTCGTCCAGCATAACAAGGATGGCGAGCTTGGGATCATCGGCAGGCAGATAACCTATAAAGGAGCTGATATGCTTATCACTGGAATACTCCCCCATCTCATTGTCAAACTTCTGGGAAGTCCCCGTCTTTCCAGCCACCTGATATCCCTCCAGAGCCGCCCTTACGCCAGTCCCCTCGCCAGATATGACTCTCTTTAAAATAGCAGTAACAGCCGTAGCTGTCTCTTTTGATATAACCCTTTTTACCCTTGTCGGGAAGTTGGCGAATATAGTCTGCCCACTGTCATCAACAACCTTTTTGACGAGATAGGGTTTCATCACATAACCCCCGTTTGCCACCGCTGATATGGCGGTTACAAGCTGTATAGCCGTTACCGATAAGCCCTGACCAAATGAAAGATTAGCAAAACCTATAGGAGAAATCCTTTTTTTTGCCCGGATATAGCCCGGCCTTTCTCCCGGGAAATCAATACCGGCCTTCTGCCCAAAACCGAAACCCCTTATGCCGCGATAGTAATCTGACTTTCCTATTTTTTCAGCGATCTTATAGGCGCCTATATTGCTGGATACGCGGAGTATGCTCTCAACGCTCAACCATCCATGCTCTTTCGAGTCGTGTATTGTATTTTTATAGAGCTTGAACTTTCCGTTCTCGCAGAAGAAAATGTCCTGAGGCCGCACCTTGCCACTCTCTATAGCCGTTGCAGCCAGAAAGATCTTAAATGTAGAACCAGGCTCAAAGGTGTCTGTAACTATCCTGTTTCGCCACATTGACGGGCTCGACTGGCGGAAAAAATTTGGGTTGAAGGCTGGTTGAACCGCCATGGCCAGAACCTCGCCTGTGTTAGGATCCATTACCAGGGCCATGCCGCTTTTGGCCTTGTATTTCCTTAGCGCCTCCCCAACCTCTCTTTCAGCTATATGCTGAATATTTTTATCGATAGTCAGGACTACGTTGCCGCCTGAAGTGGAGTCTTTTATGTTCAGGCCGCGTGGATAGATATTCCTGCCAAGTGCGTCCCTTTCGGCAATAAAATAACCGGGCTTTCCCTTAATAAGCTCGTTATATTTAAGCTCTATCCCTTCCAGTCCCTGAGAATCTATACCTGCAAAACCCACAAGATGCCCAGCAAGCTCCATATTGGGATAGAAACGCCTTTTTTCGCTTATGACACCGATTCCCTTGATCTTAAAGAAGGATATCTTTTTACCAGCCTCTGCCTCTATTCCTCTTTTAAGCCATACAAATGAACTTTTGGATAAGAGCTTCCTCTTGATCTTTGACTTGTCTTCTTCAAGTAACTCAGCGAGCTGACTGGCCGTCTTGTCTAGGTCGGAGATTTTGTGAGGCTGTGCATAAACAGCGCTAACTTCCCTGTTTGTAGCCAGCTCTACCCCGTTTCTATCAACTATCTTTCCACGTATGGGGGGCAGTGATATCCTTTTTGTAAGCTGTCTCTCGGCGCGTGCTCCCAGTTCCTCTCCCTGATAAATCTGGAGCTGGTAGCCCCGGGCAAGAACTACTCCAAAAAGAAAGAAACAAAAGGCCGCAACGGCCAATATCCTTCTTCTCAGAGATTTAGCTTCATTACCCTTCATCGCATAAATACTATTTGTCCGTTTTTAGGCGGTCCAAGCCCAAGTTCCTCTTTGGCTATCGGCTCCAGACGCCCCGGGGCCTTAAGCATTGCCATTTCTGCACGAAGCTGCTCATTAAGCTCTGTTTGATTTCTTAAGCGCCTCGTCTCTTGAGATATCTCATAGCCTATGGCAGTCACCTTTGCGCGCGACCAGACACAAAGTATTGATGAAGAAAGTATGGCAAGGGCCATAAGCCATAGGGCCATACGGCTATCTCCCCTTTCAGCCGACTTGCGCGGCAGCGCCCTTTGCCGTGCTACTCCATTATTTTTTGCAGCTACCTGGTACAAAACTTATCCTTATATGTCTTTAATGCGGCACTCATATTTTTTCAGCAACCCTAAGCCTTGCCGATCTCGACCTGGGGTTACGCTCTAACTCTTCCACAGTGGGAGAGACCGCCTTCCCTGTTACCACCCTGACATCCGCTGCTTTCCCGCATGCACACAGGGGCAGGTCGGGGGGGCATATGCAAGGTTTGGACATATTCCTGAACACCCTTTTGACTATCCTGTCTTCAAGGGAGTGGAAGGTTATGACCGCCAGTCTTCCGCCATCCCTGAGCATGGATATTGCGTCTATCAAAAATCGGTCAAGTCCGGCGAGTTCCTCATTAACTGCTATCCTCAGGCCCTGAAATGTCCTGGTGGCAACATGTATCCTTTTCGGGTGCGCCTTCCTGGGAACCACCCTTGACACAAGCTCGGCCAACTCAAGCGTTGTCCCTATATCACCCTGCGCTTTTATGGCTCTGGCGATAAGCTTTGCCCACTTTTCCTCACCATACTGCCACAGTATGAGGCTAAGCTCTCTTTCAGATAGCCTCTCAATAAGCTCTGCCGCCGTCTCGCCGGAGCTGCGGTCCATCCTCATATCGAGGGGGCCTTCCTTCATAAAGGAAAATCCGCGTCCTGCGCTGTCCAGCTGCCATGATGAAACTCCCAGGTCGGCCAGTATTCCGTCGACCTCAGCTATTCCTTCGCCTTCAAGCACCTCTTTGACAGACTTATAATCACTATGGACAAAGCTTGCCCTTTCACCGTAGGGAGTAAGCCTCTTTCTGGCCGCATCTATTGCCTCCCTGTCCCTGTCTATACCTATAAGCCTTCCATCCGGGGACGATGCCTTTAGCAACTCCTCCGAGTGTCCTCCACCACCGAGCGTACAATCTACATATGTACCGCCCGGACCACACCGGAGCAGAGATACCACCTCAGCAGACATTATCGGTATGTGGTAATCAGACAATGAGCCCCTGCTTTATCTCTATATACCCAGATCGGAGAGGACATCCGTCATCTCATCAAAACTTTCTTCAGACATCCTGAGCACCTCATCCCAGCGCTCACGGCTCCAGAGTTCTATCTTGTTGAGCATGCCGGCAATTACGATATCCTTGTCCAGCCCGGCATACTCCCTCAGTACCGGCGGGAGAAGGACACGTCCCTGCTTGTCCATATTGCACTCTGTAGCGCCGGAAACAAAAAAACGCAAGAAGGCCTTTGCCTCCTTGCTTACCATTGAAAGACGACTAGCCTTCTTCTCAAGCTCCAGCCACTCGCCAAAGGGGTACATCACCAGCCCCTTGTCAAAGTTAGTGACAACAAGACGCTCGTCTCCCCGCTCCTTCAGGGTGTCTCTAAACCTTGAAGGGATATTCAAGCGACCCTTGTCATCTAGGGCCAATTCAAATCGTCCTCTGAACATATCTCCCCACTTCTACCCACTTTCTACCACATTACCGCAAAATATACTAAGAGGCAAGCAGCTTGTCAAGGATATTTTTAGCTTTTTTTGGCTTTAAATAAGGGCTACAAGAGTGATGATGGGGGGAACCCGGAGGAAAGGAGCTTTTAGGGTTTCAGGGTTTGAAGTAGAAATAAAGAATCCACGTTCAAAGAACGTGGATTTCAAGGTCTAAAAAAGGGCACTAACAATCCCGCCCTTTGCAAGTTTGCTGCACTTACTCAAAGCAGCTATATCACCATTGTATCTATTTAACACATAGAAGGAAGCTTTTGTTGAACGCTATTGCTATAACTATGGCTTTTATTGTCATGACGTTGCCTGGAAAAAGTTAATCTGTCCTGCTAGTCACCTCCAGCAGATGATAGCCGAACTGTGTTTTTACCGGCCCTTGCACCTTGTTAAGCTCGGCGCTGAATACGACTTCGTCAAATTCCTTCACCATTTCTCCCGGCCCAAACTGCCCAAGAGTCCCTCCCTCAGCGCCTGAAGGGCACTTTGAATGCTCTTTGGCAACTTGTGCAAAATCAGCACCGGCCTCTATTTCTGCCTTAAGCTGTTTACACTGCTCTTCCGTTTCAACCAGTATGTGTTTTGCGCTTGCCCTTGCCATATTACTCCTCCTTATTTATTTCAGGCTTTTTTCAAAAAACATGTTTTCAGCACAATAGTGCCTTTTCCTACGCGACACTCTACTTCTCCCTCTTTAGATGTGAGGCGAATATTCTTTATTGCCGCCCCTCTTTTCAGGGTTGTGGAAGAGCCCTTTACCTTCAGGTCTTTGATGACCTGCACGGAATCACCGTCATTCAGTACGTTTCCGC
Source organism: Pseudomonadota bacterium (assembly GCA_015222755.1). Lineage (GTDB taxonomy): Bacteria > Desulfobacterota > JADFVX01 > JADFVX01 > JADFVX01 > JADFVX01. The sequence continues at coordinate 6,205 of JADFVX010000026.1, forward strand.
TACTGTCCTTTACATCCATGATCTCTCCTCTTGTGCATTACAAATCTTACTTGCCGCCATTATAGTTGCTTGCCTGTTTTTTGTGAAGGACTTAAGTCCTTCCATTAATGCAATGAATACCGTTTTGACCGAATTCAAGACTTCCGCGCTACCTGGCATATTACCTTGTTTTTTTTTAAATCTTTGACAACTTACAAAAGCTGCATTTGTATGAAAAATAAAATTCTTTTAAATTATGTGACAAAAAACTTGAAAAAAAAACGGAAGACCTTTAGAATGTTAGTGAGTGTTCACTTATTGTAATGGATGATGAAAAAAACCAGCAAAGTTGATAGAGAAACGCGGCGTGACCAGATAGGCAGAGCTGCATTGAAGATTGTCGGTGTGAGCGGCGTCAAGGGGCTCACTACAGCGGCTATTGCCAAAGAAGTAGGAATATCAGAAGCAGCCCTATACAGGCATTTCAAAAATAAGGATGATATCCTTCTTGAGACTCTGGATAAGATAGGGGATGGCCTAAAAGAAAAGATAGAAGAGGTTATGAAGTCAGATATCCCCTGTTTTGAAAAGATCAAGGCCAATTTCCTTCTCAATCTCGAACATATAGAAAATAATGTAGGCATCCCAAGGCTCGTCTTCTCTGACCAGATACATATAAATAATGAGCTTCTGCGTGAAAAACTGCTAGATAACATAAACGGACATTCAAAGCGCCTTGAGACCATGATAGCCACATGTCAAAGTAAAGGGAACATCAGGCCGGATATAGAGCCTAAGGCGGCGGCAATAATGCTTCTTGGTATGATTCAGACCCTGGCCATGAGATGGTCTCTTAATAATTTTTCATTCAGCCTCGCTGAGGCAGGCAATCATTTGTGGAACAATTATGAAAAATGTCTTCGTCCTCTTAAGTAAAAAAGGGCTTTTGCCCTCTCTGGTGTTTATTGCCCTGCTGCTTGCAGCCTCACAGAGCGCCATAGCTGCCGGTGATGCGGCACTTGAACTTCTCCGCAAGGCCGCACAGACGGCAAGATCTGCCGAGGGTGTGCGGGCAGGGGACTATCAGCTTAAGGATCAATATGGTGTAAGCTTTTCAACATCAGAATATAGTGGAAAGCCTCTGCTGGTAAGCTTTATATTTACTAACTGTCCCGATATATGCAATACCGTCGTAGCTTCACTGGCCCCGGCGATCGAAACAGTTAAAAAAGAACTGGGCGATAAATTTAGCGCCCTTGTTGTCGGCTTTGACGCTGCAAATGATACGCCTCAGGCAATGCTTGCATTCGGCAAGTCTCATGATATTGATTTTTCGCTTGTAAGGTTTGCTTCCGGAAGTGCAGAGGTCATGGAGCGTATGACCAGTGATCTTGGCTTTTACTTTGAGGCCGACGAAGAGGCAGGATTTAACCACCTTGGTCTGGTCTCAATTATAGACAGCAAAGGTGTGATTTATCGCCAGGTCTACAAGACGGAGTTAAGACCTGCTGATATAAGCGGGCCTCTTGGCGAACTGTTTTCAGATAAAAGAAAGGCGAGCCGCCCCACTCTCCTGACACAGATAAAGAGCCTTTGCCTGAAGTACGATCCGGCAACAGGCGAGTACCGTATTGATTATGCATTTATTCTTGGTATAGTTTTACAGGCGATAGTTGTTGCTATCTGTTTCTGGCTGGGTTTTAAAAATGAGATTAGAGGTTTTTTCAGAAAAAAATTTGGCAGAGTTTAAATTTTAAGGTCAAAAGAGGTGATTGTATGAATGTAGCTATGCAAAAGATGAAGTGGTGCTGGAGCTGGATTGAATTCCAGATGAACAAGGTGTATACACCGAAGTTCAATCCCATGTACTGGTTCGGGTCGATCTGTTTCTATATGACCTGGATACTGGTGATAACAGGTATTTACCTTTTCCTCTTTTACGGTATATCCGCCAAGTCGGCATATAAATCAATAGAGTACCTGACACATGAGCAGTGGTGGCTTGGGGGAATCATGCGAAGCGTACACCGTTATGCCTCTGCAGGCCTTGTTGTTGCAGCAGTTTTTCATACCATACAGGTGTTTATAACAAACAGGTATCGCTACTGGAGATGGCTGGCCTGGGTATCCGGCGTGGCAACCATATGGATATTGATCGTATGTGGGCTTCTTGGCTATATGATGGTATGGGATGAACTGGCCATATTCATAACATGGATCTCGAGTCAGCTTGTGGACACCCTGCCAATATTCAGCAAGCCGATTTCCTTTGCATTTGCCCAGCAGCCGTCGGACTTTTTCTTCTATATCGTGCTATTTGGGCACTTCTTTACGCCCGTATTCCTGCTTATCCTCTTTATGATACATGTTATCAGGATGCGTAATGCGAAGATCAATCCGCCAAAGGGCTTGATGTATGCGATTCTTTTTGTACTGATAGTGATTTCGCTTATTCGCCCGGCGACCAGCGCACCACCTGCAGATCTCAGCCGTCTCCCTGCGGAGATAAATTTTGACTGGTTCTACATGTTCTTCCTGCCGTTGATACAGAACATGTCCATGCCGGCAGTGTGGGCGGTGCTGACTTCTGCGACTCTATTCCTTGCCTTTGTTCCGTGGTACGGCAAGAAGAGGCGCAAAGCGGCTGCCGTAGTCAAGTATGAGAACTGCACGGGTTGTGAGCAGTGTGTTATGGATTGCCCCTATGAGGCTATCTATGTTCGCCCCAGGACAGACGGCAGAGAGTGGCCCATGGAGGCAATTGTCCAGCCAGATCGTTGTGCAAGCTGCGGAATCTGCGTGGGTTCCTGTGATTACAAGGCCATAGACCTGCCCTTCCTGCCTGAGGCAGAACTGAAAGAGAAGATAAAGGCGAGCAGCCAGCATATTGTTGCCACAAGCGAGGGACCAAACATATTCGTCTTTATGTGCGAAAATAGCACCCCTGCTGATATCTGCAAACAAGTCCATTCCAAGTCATCGGTAGCCTGTATTCAACTGCCCTGTATGGGTATGGCCCAGCCTTCCATGGTGGCCTTGCCCCTGATTGAAGGCATGGACGGCGTAATAATCTCGGGATGTCAGATCAATGATTGCCACTACCGTTGGGGTAACCACTGGCTTGTGGATCGGATAAAGGGAGAGCGTAAGCCGGCCCTTAGGAAAAATATCGACAACTCGAAGATCAAGTTCTACCTGTCCTCAGAAGTTCAAAAGCAGGACTTTCTAGAGGCAATAGACGAATTTCGCGAGGAATTAAAAGAACGCAAAGAAGCGGAAAAAGGAGGTAAGCAAGATGAGAAATAAGCCAAACTGGATACTTGGATGCATTATACTTCTTTTGCCGGCTCTCTTTGTTATGAAATATACAGCCGAGCCATACCTTTTTTATGCTGATGATGTGGCGGTACTGAAGCTTGCCTTCCAGCACACGGGACAGCGGGTCATAGAATATGATGAGATTGGGGCACTGAAAGAACGCGCCAAGCAGTATCGCAAAGAGATGAAGAAGAGCGGGAACGTCAAGATGAGGCTGAAGAGCAAGCAAAGCTCTACAAGGGAGCGTTTTCCCGTTGCGATAGAGCTGTACCTTAACGGTGAGGAGATCCTCAAGCGTGAATATCAGCCCTCTGGGCGCCAGAGAGATGCCGTTTCCGTTATCTACGATGTCTTTGAGATAAAGCCGGGTAAATATGATGTGAAGGTGGTCATGGTCGATTCCAAGAGAGAGCCGATAACTCCCTTCATCTTTGAGGATTCTGTAGAGTTTAAACAACGTGAAGTAAAGGTCATAACATTTGACAGGTCTAAGAAAAAGCTGCACTGGTCAGAAAATCTAACGCCAATAACAAGCAGAGAAAAAAGTAACACGGAAGGGTAAACGCTACCCGACCTCCTTCATATGGGGAGCCTTTATGGCTCCCCTTTTTTTATTGAGTCAAGAGCTTGCTCTTGTTAGACTTGCGCCATTATGAAAGCAGATATTAACCTTATAGTGATACTGGGCCCCACGGCATCGGGCAAGACGGCTGTGGCTGCGCGTCTTGCCTCAGAGCTTGCTTCCGAGATCATCTCTGTCGATTCAAGGCAGGTATACAGGGGCCTTGATATAGGGTCAGGGAAGGACCTGGATGAGTATGTCATAGACGGCAAGTTAGTGCCTTATCACCTTATAGATATTATTGGCCCTGAGGAAGAATTCAGCGTCTACCACTATCAGAAAAGATTTTTTGAGGTATATGAGGGGTTCTTAGACAAGGGGCTTATCCCCATAATGGCGGGTGGTACGGGTATGTATATTGACTCTGTTCTTAGTCGCTATGAGATGGTAGAGGCGGCAGAAGACAAGACCCTTCGGGCGAAGCTGTCTGAGTTGGGTGATGAGGCGCTTGTAGCTCACCTGAAAAGAATCAACCCTGATCTGCATAACACTACAGATCTGAAAGATCGCAGCAGGATGATTCGCGCCATCGAAATCGCGGAGCGGGCGAGTAGTCTTGGTTCAGCAAAACCATTACCCGAGCTTAACCCCCTTGTAATAGGCTTGAAATGGCCAAGAGAAATCATCAGGGAAAGGATAAATATCCGCCTCAGGAAGCGCCTGGACAGTGGGCTTATAGAGGAGGTGGAAAGGTTGCATGCCGAGGGTGTCAGCTGGGAGCGCCTTGATTATTTCGGGCTGGAATATCGTTTTGTTGCAAGCTACCTGCAAGGCAAGATGAAC
>JADFVX010000027.1 GCA_015222755.1 Pseudomonadota bacterium
CAGCCGACCGATCAACGGCATCCACATCGTAAGCGTTTTTAGCAAGGAACAAGGCATTTCTTCCCCCACCGCAGGCAAGATCAAGGGCCCTACCCTTTGGCAGTCGGTACAGCTCTTCCCTCAAAAAGGCAGATGGTTCTACAGGCCGGCAAACCATGCCATCCCCCCCTTCTGTAAAAGTTTTTTCATCATTACTCTCACTTATTGACATCGATAGTTTCATCAGCTAATCTACCAGTCTCCTTTAAAAAATGTCAAACCCTAAGAGTCTGAGATGTCTGAAAAAAGCCTTTATAAAAATGACCCTGAGTCGATCAGAGAAAAGCTGGAAGGAGAGATAGGGCCTGCCGACTGGAAGGTGCTGAAGCCCCACTTTCTACGTGGCTCTATTATAATGATTGCTCCCGACCTTGACATCATCGCTGTGGGTGTAGGGATCGCCATAGACGATGCCGTTCAGATAGAGGCGTGGATGAATGGCGGCAAGATAACAAAGCCTAGCCAGACCGATGCCGATGGATGGGAAAAGGCCGGGACAGAGTTGACGGCCCTCGTCATTGATCCCTTCGTTCTGGTGCAGCAGCGGCAATGATTTAAACTTTTAAAAAAAAAGTAAATCTGCTAGAATCACCTCTCATTTTTTGTTCAAAAAAAACCGAAAAATACCTATTCCAGGAGGAACAATTGGACACGACAAAGCTCGACAAGGCGCTGGCAGAAAAGGCGGTAAACACCATCAAGATGCTCTCCGTAGACGCCATCGACAAGGCAAACTCCGGTCATCCCGGCCTGCCTATGGGTTGTTCAGATATCGCCTTTGTCCTCTGGAACGAGTTCCTCCGTTTTAACCCGAAAGACCCCGAATGGCCAAACAGGGACCGCTTTGTCCTCTCCGCTGGTCACGGCTCGGCCCTTGTCTATTCCCTGCTCCATCTCTACGGTTTTGATCTCTCCATGGATGAGATCAAAAACTTCCGCCAGTGGGGAAGTAAGACGCCGGGACACCCAGAGTACGGGCACACACCCGGTATAGAGACGACGACGGGCCCACTTGGGCAGGGTTTTGCCAACGGTGTAGGTATGGCGCTGGCTGAGCGCGTGCTGGCAAACAAGTTCAACAAGAATGGCACTGTCATCGACCACTTCATATACTCCCTCGCCGGAGACGGCGATATGATGGAAGGTATTACCTCCGAGGCGGCATCTATCGCCGGACATCTCGGTCTTGGCAAGTTGATCTACGTCTACGACAGCAACCAGATCACTATCGAGGGAGATACTAACTTCACCTTCTCCGAGGATGTCGGCAAGCGCTTCGAGGCCTACAACTGGCAGGTACTAAATGTAGACGGCTACGATCATCGCGCCATCCGCGAGGCGATCATTGCCGGACAGAAAGAAGTAAATCGACCCACCATGATAATTGCCAAGACAATCATAGGAAAGGGAAGTCCCAACAAGGCAAACAGCGCTTCGGCCCACGGCGAGGCGATGGGCGCTGAAGAGACAGCGCTCACCAAAAAGGCCATAGGCTTTCCCGATGAGACCTTCTACGTTCCTGAAGATGCGAAAGAACTTTTCAGCAATCGGGTTGAAGAGCTGAAGGCGGATTATAACAGCTGGCAGGCTACCTTTGAAAAGGCAATAAAGGGAGACAGCGAACTATCCACCTTCTGGGATGCACATGTAGGCAGCATTGTCCCGTCAGATATCGAGGAGAAACTCCTTGCCACCATTACAAAAGATTCCATCGCCACCCGTGCAGCATCGGGTGATATGATGCAGGTTGTCGCTAAAGAGGTACCGGCACTTATAGGTGGTTCCGCCGACCTGGCTCCCTCCACCAAGACAGCCATAAAGGGTTCTCCCTCCATCGCAAAAGGTGAGTTCACAGGTAAGAACATCCACTTCGGTATACGAGAACATGCAATGGGCGCCATGATGAACGGTATGGCAGTCTACGACGGACTGATTCCCTACGGTTCCACCTTTCTCGTTTTTTCCGACTACGTGAGACCTGCAATAAGACTCTCTGCACTGATGAACCTCCAGGCAATATATGTATTTACACATGACTCAATATTTGTGGGTGAAGACGGTCCGACCCATGAGCCTGTTGAGCATATAACCTCGCTCCGTATTATCCCTAACCTGCAGGTAATCCGCCCAGCCGACGCAACAGAAACAGCGGCGGCGTGGAAGGCGGCGCTGGACAAGAAGGACGGGCCAACTGCGTTGATATTGACAAGGCAGAACCTGCCTGTAATCGACAGGACGAAGTACGCCTCCCAATCGAACCTGAAAAAAGGTGCCTACACGCTGGCCGACTGTTCCGGCACACCGGACATGGTGATCATGGCGAGTGGTTCCGAAGTGTCTCTTGCAATGGAGGCAGCAGATATGCTCACTGCAAAGGGCCAGAAGGTGCGCGTAGTATCCTTCCCTTCCGTTGAACTTTTTGAAGCGCAGGATGAAGGCTATAAGGACAGTGTTATCCCCAGGGACTGCAAAAAGCTCGTCGCCATAGAAGCAGGCTCAACCCTCGGCTGGTACAAGTATATAGGACGTGACGGCCTTGCCATCGGTATAGACCGTTTTGGCGCCTCTGCCCCTGCAAAGGAAGTGGCTAAGCACTACGGTATTAATGTTGAAGATGTGCTGAAAAAGATCGAGGAGAAGTGGGGGCTGTAAGAGCTACTTCTTCGTTGCTACTATTAAAAATACACAATATATCGCAGGAAAAAGGGTTGGCTCAAAAGGCTAACCCTTTTTTATTGCCTTGCTAGAATTGTTGCTATAGGCTAAACCTCACCATTTAAGGACATTCTGTAAAAAATAATATTACATAATTAATTGCTGAATTTTAGCAGCCAACAATAAACTATTTAAGAGGTAAAACAATGTCAGAATTTAAAGATGTCACAATAATCAAAAAAGCGAATGTCTACTTCGACGGCAAAGTCACTAGCCGGGCAATTGTTTTTGCTGATGGATCGAAAAAGACCCTCGGTGTTATGCTTCCCGGGGACTATGAGTTCAATACGGCGGAGAAGGAGGTCATAGAGGTGATTGCTGGAGAGATGGACGTGCTCCTGCCAGGGGCTGATGATTGGAAGACCTTCAAGGCGTGTGAGTCCTACGAAGTCCCGGCCAACTCGAAATTCAATCTCAAGATCAAGGTTCTAGCCGATTACTGCTGTTCCTTTGTGAAATAAAATATCCCGATGCAAGTGGCAGCTTTTATTTTATTTGGCATTTACACTTTTCACATCTATACTCTTTTTTATGAAGCGATTCAGACCAGGAAGAATAGATATCTCAAGCAAGCTTTTTCGTATCATCTATCATTTTCCACAACTTCTAAAAATATACTGGCGCCTCTTCTTTGACTACCGTGTGCCCTTTCACCTGAAAGCAATGCTTCTAACTGCTATAATCTACTTTCTCTCCCCTATAGACCTGATCCCCGAGATACTCAATCCCCTTCTTGGCTTTATGGATGATATCCTTGTTATTTCCCTCGCCATGAAGGGCTTTATCAAGCTAGCGCCGCAGGACGTGGTTGCGGAACATGTAAGGGCCATACAAGGCAGCTGAGCAAAATCTACAGTTGTCTCACCTTTAACCTGTCAATATTTCTTTCTAACATAAGTCCAAACCCGCATTACTCACCTTCTCCTTGAGAGATTGACTTAAAGGTCTATTACCCCGCTCTACAGGCCAAGGCCTTGCTGCGACGACTCACCGACGGTAAAGCCTCTCTGCTTTTCAGAAGGAAAGTCTGAACGAAAATAATGCAAGGTGTCAATTTTAAAAAATTACTACAGATTTCGTGAGGTGGTTAATATTGAGGGCCTACAATTCAGCAATTATGCTCATATTTGGATTTTTTGTCTATGACGTCAGTCACCTTCCTCAAGAGCTCTTCAGGGCTGAAAGGTCGTATCAGAAGATTTTCCGCTATAAGAGGCTCCCTGCTCATTAGCTTGCAAGCGTCCTTCTGAAAAGTTGTTATTACGACAGAGGCATGCTCCGTTTCCTTATTATTCATTAATAAGTGACTGTCCATGTCCGGCATCTCTTTGTCTATAAGTATGATATCCGGGTTTTCTTCCCAAATCCTTTGTGACATCTCGTGGCCACAGCCGGCTTCTACAACGTTTGCCCCAACATAGGTGAATGCGGTTGAGATAAAGAACCTGAATTTGCTGCACTCATTCACTACAAGCACCTTTTTCCCAAGCAGACGCGGATCACCTTTAAATTTGTTCAAGCAACATACTCCCTATTCTCTTTAGTGGAATATAATAAAAACTTCCAGGCAAAACAATCCCTCAACTGAGGCATCCTACGACCCATATTCTTTAGCGAACTTAATAGCCTCAAAACGGCTTTTAACACCAAGCTTTTCGTAGATATTTTTAATATGAGTCCTAACCGTATGAGGACTTATATTCAACTCTAAAGCAATCTCCTTATAGGTAAGGCCATTTGACAAGTACTGCATTACTTCATTCTCACGGTTTCCCAGAGAATCAATATATTGGGCATCCCCTTCCCTGAAGTTTTCTACAATAAATCTTGCGATCCTTGAGCTCATAGGTGCTCCACCTTCCATAACATCTAAAACTGCCTGAACAAATTCTTTAGGCGAACCGCCCTTAAGTATATATCCGTGAATCCCTGTTCTGAAGGCGGAAAGAACTGTCTCTTTGTCCTCCATTCCACTATAAGCAATCGCCTTCAGGTTTAAAGAAGAGGTCTTTAAATCTTTCAAAAGTCCGATCCCCGACATACCAGGGAGATCAATATCCACAATAATCAGGTCAGGGCAGGTTTTACTAATCAGATAAAAAGCATCTTCAGCATCAGTCGCAACTCCAACGACAGAAAGTTTTGCTTCTTTATTAAGAACACTTTGCAGATACGAAAGCAATTCTTCATCGTCTTCAACCAAGAGTATTTTTACACGCATAAATCCAAGTTGACGTTGCACCCAGAACAACAAATGCCATCAGAGTAACGCATAAGTATACTGCATACAATACCGCATCTGAGGTATACAGGAACAATAGTACTATTTTGCAGATTTGTCCTCCAAGCAGGAGGAGTTTGAGGAGATAGGAGAAGCTTTAGAAAAGCAGGTTTAAATGTGCCATGACTCGCCATTATAAATAATAATTTATCAACTTCTTAAATCCGTAAAACACACATTTTTTCAATAATTTCCAAAAACAAAAAGCCCCCATTCGATTACTCGAATGAGGGCTTTTAAAATTAATTTTGGCAGCGACCTACTCTCCCACAGGGTCGCCCC
>JADFVX010000138.1 GCA_015222755.1 Pseudomonadota bacterium
CTCCGCAAGTTGAAACCTCCGCTCCGCAAGTTGAAACCTCCGCTCCGCAAGTTGAAACCTCCGCTCCGCAAGTTGAAACCTCTATGGGGACTGAAAAGACTGTTGTAGCCAAGAAAGAGGCTAAGGTAGAAAGGACTTTACGTATTGATACGGAGCGATTGGATAATGTAATGAACCTTGTGGGAGAGCTCGTTCTTGAGCGTAACCGCCTGTTCAGTATCATAAAGAATATGGAAGAGCGCTACTCAGAAGATGAGGATTTTGTGCATCTTGTAGGCACGGGCGGGCGCTTAAACCTTTTGACAACGGATCTTCAGATGGCCGTAATGCGCACCAGGATGCAGCCTGTAGGTAAGGTTTTCAGCAAGTTTCCACGGATGGTCAGGGACCTTGCAAGGACAAGAGGTAAGGAGATAGAGCTTGTAATGCTTGGTGAGGATACGGAACTTGACAAGGTTATTATTGAGGAGATAGGAGATCCCTTGGTGCACCTTATCAGAAACTCTGTTGACCACGCAATTGAACCTCCTGAAGAGAGGGAAAGGGCGGGAAAACACAGGTCGGGTGTAATCAAGCTCTCTGCCTATCACGAGGGCGACCAGATCGTGATAGAAATAGCTGATGATGGACGTGGAATAGATCATGCTAAGATTCGTGACAAGGCGGTTGAAAAAGGCGTGATAAGCTCATCTGAGGCTGCATCTTTGTCCGAAAAAGAAGCCCTTAACCTTATCTTTGCCCCCGGTTTCAGCACGGCTGAAAAGGTGACTGACATATCGGGCCGTGGTGTCGGCATGGATGTGGTTAAGACGAACATCACAAACCTTAACGGTATTGTCTATATAGAGTCCGAGGTAGGGCAGGGCAGCAGGTTCACACTTAAGTTGCCATTGACAGTGGCCATAATTGATGCATTGATGGTTGGAACGGGAAATGAGACTTTTGCCATACCACTTTCTTCCGTTATTGAAACCCTCAAGATAAATAAGGAAGATATAAAGACGATCAGTGACAAAGAGGTCATATCTCTGCGTGATGGTGTTCTTTCCCTGGTGCGCCTCAGTGATGAGTTTAATGTGCAGGCCACCGCAGATATGGACAGCATGTATGTTGTTGTGATAGGTTTGTCTGAAAAACGTATAGGTGTAATGGTAGAGGGTCTGCTTGGTCAGGAAGAGGTGGTGATAAAGCCGCTGGGTGATTATCTTACCAATATTAGTGGAGTTTCCGGGGCAACAGTTACAGGAGATGGCAAGGTTGTTCTTATTCTGGACATAAATACACTTATACAACAGCAAGTCGATGGAAGAACTATGCATGGGCTAGCTAATAATGGAGGAGTTTCTCAATGATAAATGTACTGGTGGTAGATGATTCCGCTTTCATGAGGAAGGCGATGACAAAGATGCTGGAGTCTGACCCGACAATACATGTTGTCGGTCTTGCCAGGGACGGTGAAGAGGGGGTCAAGCTTGTAAAAGACCTGAAACCTGATGTAGTTACCCTTGATATTGAAATGCCTCGCATGGGAGGTCTGGAGGCTCTTAAGGAGATAATGACCCATACCCCCACACCGGTCATAATGGTAAGCTCTCTGACGGAGGAAGGTGCGCAGGTCACACTTGATGCGCTGGATCTTGGAGCGGTCGACTTTATGGCAAAGCAGATCGCTGGCTCGACCATGGATATTGTGAAAATAGAGCAGGATCTTGTGGCAAAGGTGAAGAGTTCTGCGGGGACTAAGGTTGCCCCTCTATCACCGACTGCCAAATTGCCGGAAGGCGGGCCTCAGGTACTGTCCATACCCAAAGGACATATCCCTCAAGGTGCCAGGAAGTCTATACAAAAAACGGCAGTTATCGCTATAGGCGCCTCTACAGGAGGCCCAAAGTCTCTACAGGAGGTGCTGCCTCTGTTCCCGGCAGATCTCCCTGTAGGTATACTTGTAGTTCAGCATATGCCCAAGGCTTTTACTGGGCCTTTTGCCGACAGGCTAAATGAATCTTGCCCCATGAAGGTCAAAGAGGCCCAGGAAGGTGATGTTGTAAAGCCTGGCGAGATTCTTGTTGCTCCAGGGGGTATCCATATGGAGGTGAGAAAGCTTAAGCCTACGGAGGTGACAGTTCATCTGACATCTGATCCGCAGGAATTGCTCTATAAACCCTCTGTAGACGTTATGATGAACTCTGTTGCGGAAGTCTATCCGGGCCGAGCCGTTGCTGTGATGATGACGGGTATGGGGTCTGACGGTGTAAAGGGTATGTCTGCCATTAAGGAAAAACATGGCAGGACTATTGCCCAGGATGAGGCGACATGTGTTGTATACGGTATGCCAAAGGCGGTAGTTGATGCCAATGTCGTTGATAAGGTCATCCCGCTGCAAAGTATAGCCGCTGAAGTGATAAATATGGTTTAAGACTGCTCTGCTACAGGAATAAATGTCTGACAATAATCGCAACTACTACAGGGTGCCTATGGGGTGCTTGATCGAGTTTAGTGAGTGCGATTTTTTGGGGGATAGGCAGTTTGTTCCGTCTACCTTGAAGGGTGTTAGTGGCGGTGGAGTACTCTTCGAGTCACCACACCCCATGGAAATAGGGACTATGCTGAAAATTAAGCTTAAAATTCCTGGCCGGGACAAGTATAAAATGGAGTTTTGAAGCCGGACTGGCAGTCTGTCGCGGAGCCCCTCGTCACACTGGGAAAGGTTGTCAGGGTAGAGCGGGGAGGAGGAGGCAGCTATGATGTCGGGGTCGCCTTTGAGTGTATAGATGAAGAACACCGTAATGCGGTGATGAAGTATATTGAACATTTGAAAGAAGCGGAAGAGCTAAAAGAGTGAATTATTAATAATTTTTTGTGTTTTAATGTAGGGAGAGTATTGTTATGAGATTAAATTTATTGCCAAAGATTATGAGCGGGTTCATGGTTATGGCGTTATTGCTCATTATTGTTGCTGCCACAGCTTTATTGGCTATAAAAGATATGGATGAAGCTGCAGATGAGATAAAGTTTTCCGCTGATTATGATGATGCCATTATGTCCACGATTATAACAGTCGTGAAAAAACAGGATGCCATGACCGATTACTCCCTGACTCAAGAAGCTGATGTCCTGAAAGAGGTTGATGCCCTGAGTAAAGAGTTTGCGAAAAACATAAAACGTTTAAAGACCTTTGCAAAAACCAAGGAAGAACTGGCGGCGATTACTAAGCTGAAGAAAGCCCATGCCAGCTTTGACGCTGTAGGTAAGGCGATGGGCAGTGCTTTTTTGAGTGGTAACAGGAATGAAGGGATGGCCTTGATGGAGTCTTTTGATGCGGTGGTTTCCGAACAGGAAAAGCTAATGGAATATATTGAGAAAGTGGCGATGACTCTATCCTCTGGAAACACTCGGATGGCAGGTGAAGCCGTCAGCCGCGCAAACTTTTTGCTTATGGCTATCTCCGCCGCCTCGGTTCTAATCGCCTTGTTTATGGGGATAACCTTAGCCCGGTCTATCAGCAAACCTGCTACTGCGCTGGCCAAAGCTGCAGACCTGATGGCAAATGGAGACTTGACGCAAACAGTTGATGTTTTTTCCTCCGATGAGGTTGGTGATGCTGGGAGATCTTTTAATGCGATGGCCATGAACATAAAAGAAATCATAACAAAACTTAATGTTACCATTGACCATATGGCTTCGGCCTCGGAGCAGATAGCGGCTTCTTCTGAAGAGATGGCCCAGGGGGCTGAGAGACAGACTCACCAGTCCGATCAAGTTGCGGCGGCGGTCGAAGAGATGAGTGCTACTGTATTGGAAGTGGCAAAAAACTCCAACGATGCATCTCAGGCTGCCTATAAGGCGGCTGAGGTAGCACAGAGCGGTGGTGATATAGTAACCCAAACTATCGATGGCATGAACAGTATCTCCGCTTCAGTCCAGCAATCTGCCCGTACCATAGAGGCCCTTGGCAGGAGTTCCGATGAGATAGGCGAGATAATTGCTGTAATTGATGATATTGCCGATCAGACCAACCTCCTTGCCCTTAATGCTGCAATCGAGGCGGCCAGGGCCGGAGAACAGGGTCGTGGTTTTGCCGTTGTTGCCGACGAGGTAAGAAAACTTGCTGAGCGTACCACCAAGGCAACAAAGGAAATTGCCTCAATGATAAAAACCATCCAGGTGGACACCTCCGGTGCTGTTGAGTCAATGGCTGCAGGTACGGAAGAAGTGCAGCGTGGTGTTGGGTATGCGAACGAGGCAGGTAGTTCGTTGAACCAGATCGTCGAGGTGGTAGGGAGCGTAAACGATATGATCCAACAGATAGCCACTGCGGCCGAGGAGCAGTCAGCAGCATCTGAGGAAATAAGCGTTAATGTCGAGGAGGTAGCTGCTATAAGTAAGTCTACAGCTTCCGGCCTTAAGGAGACTAAAGTTGCCACGCAGGAGATTAGCAAGTTGGCTGTTGATATACAGCAGATGGTTTCCTCCTTTAAGGTTAAGTGATAGCAAGTCTGCTCTGTCCCGGGAGGGGCAGCGCTCTAAACATCATATTGCAATAGGGCATTACTATGAATGAAGAAGAAAATAAATCAACGGATTCTCACGCTGACGACCTGCTGCAGCTGGTAAGCTTCAAGTTAGGAAGTGAAGAATTTGCCATAGATATTCTTAATATACAGGAGATAATACGAACTGTTGAGGTGACTACAGTTCCAAGGGCACCTCAATTTGTAGAAGGTGTTATTAATCTTAGGGGTAAGGTTATACCAATAATAGACTTAAGAAAGCGCTTTGGTCTGCCTTCCATTGAAAATACGAAGAACACTCGTATTGTAGTTGTAGATTTCGACAATAAGGTGGTTGGCCTGGTTGTGGATGGCGTATCAGAAGTACTTAGACTCCCGGCTAGCACTATTGAACCGCCCCCCCCAATGCTTGCCGGGATAGATTCGGACTATATAAGCGGTGTCGGAAAACTGGATGACAGGCTTCTCATAATGCTGGACATAAGCAGGGTTTTGTCCCAAGAAGAAAGTGCAGCGCTGAGTTTTTGATTTTTTGTTCAAATAGTCGATTAAAGACATGTGAAAATTAGCGGTAATATTGTGTGGATTTCTAATCGTCAGGGTTTTTAAAAGCTCTTAGACACTAATTACCCATACTTATCAAGCCTTTTACTGTTTGCGCTCTTTTGAACAAGGTTAATAAGGTCGTTAATGGTAAAGACAGCATATTAAAATGGACTTAAGCTGGCCATTATTAATGGTCCTCAACAAAATCATCTTTATGAAATGAAATGCCAAAGCCTATCTTTCCCCAAATTAGTAAATATTATTTTATCCTGCTGATGGCCTGCTTTCTTTTGCCTGCCTGTACCCAGCAGGCAGATGAAGACCCACATCCTTCACCTTTAAAGCCCAGTCTGCAAGAGGAGTTGAAACTCAAAAACTATTCCTCAGGGATCACCATCGGTCTTATTCCTGAAGTCAATATTTTTGAGCAAAAAAAGCGCTATGAACCCTTAATGAGATATCTTTCCCGGCACCTCGAAATGAACGTAAGCAGCCTGGTAACGGGCCATTACGGCTCGCTGCTTGGGGCTTTTAAGGAGAGTAAAATTGATGCAGCCGTTCACGGCAGCCTTAACTTCGCTTTTCTTGATAGATTTGTCGGAGTTGAACCCCTTGCCCGTCCTCTGTGGAAAAACAATGTCTCCACTTATGCCGGCTACATTGTAACCAGACATGACAGCGGACTGTCTGCTGATGTATCAAAATGGGGGGGCAAGCGTCTTTCCCTTGTCAGCCGTTCCACTACTGCAGGATTTGTTTTTCCTGTCGACTATATCCATAAACATGGAGTTGATGATATTGAGTCTTATTTTGCTGAGATCATTTTTACAGGAAGCCATGATGCCTCACTGCTTGCCGTTTACAACGGGACTGCCGATATTGGTGCCGGGAAAAACCATATATTTAACAAACTTGCAGAGAAGAACCCTGATTTCAAGGGATCCATGCTGGTCGTTGCTGTATCTAAAGAGGTTCCATCTAATACCTTTTCTGCCTCAAAGCGTCTTAGTCCCAAGACGAGAGCCCGTCTAAAACAGGTACTCATCGAGATGAATGACAACCCGGAGGGGAGGGCAGTTCTTGACAATTTTGGTGCCCAAAGATTTTTACCGACGGTCAAGGCTGATTTTGACCCTGTATTTGATATGGTACGTTCTGCAAAAATAGATTTGGAAGACCCTCTTTATGCTGGCCAATAATTATCGTGAAAAGAGGTTATTAACTTGAAAAGGCGTATCCTTCCTGTTGTGATCCTTTTGGCAGTCGTAATTGCCATAGGTGGCTACCTCATATCTTATCAACTCCACTCTATAGACAGGTCTAATGATAAATGGCAGAGTGCTGAGTCCTTAAAAGATTATTTTTCTCATATCGGTGAAGACACGCAGATGTTGAGAACCAACTTTTATATGTATGTCGCAGGTTTTAATGAAGACCTGAACCGAGAGATAGATCTGGCTATAGACCTTGAGTCTGACGTTTTAGCGATTAAGGAAGCGCCAGAAAGTGCTCTGTTAGAGGAGGAGTTGGCAGCAATACTCCTGAAAATAGGATATTACAATGAAGCACTTAGCGGTTTGGTGACTGCCGAGGGGGTGGCCCATAAAAAAAATTATGTGAACAAGGTGTCACAGTCTGCTGAAGAGATTGGTCTCATCGTTAAACAGGCAATTCAGAAAGCAGAAGACATAGAAGGGGGGGCAAGGGAAGCTAACCTTGAGGCACTTAAAAAGAGCAGGGAGGTGATAGTTCTTGTCTCTCTCATCTCTATCCTTATTATAGCTTTTACGGTTTACTTAATTGTTCAAATGCTGAGCAGACCTGTTGATGACCTGCTGGAAGGGATAGAAGGTATCGCTGTAGGAAAATATAGTCATAGGGTGAAAATCCACTATGAAAGTGAACTTTCAAGGGTTGCTGATGCCCTGAATTCTATGTCTGATGTCTTGGAAGACAGGGACCAGGAGATTACAACAATCAATGAAGAACTTAATGCTCAAAACGAGGAACTTTCCGATATAAATATCCAACTTGAAAGTGCAGTTAGTGAAAAGACTAAGGAACTCTCTTATAAAA
>JADFVX010000139.1 GCA_015222755.1 Pseudomonadota bacterium
CCTGAGGGCGAGGTCTACTTGAATACAAGTGGAAATCCAGGCATGGCCACGGCTGGGACCGGTGATGTTTTGTGTGGTATGATTGCTTCCTTTTTGGGCCAGGGACTGGATCCTCTTGAGGCAGCAATCGCAGCTGTCTGGCTACACGGTACTGCTGGAGACTATGCGGCAGAAGAGAAGGGCGAGGCCGGGCTGGTTGCGACAGACATAATCGATATGATCCCCGAGGTGATAGAAGAACATCTCATGTAAGTTTTCAAAAACCTGATTATTTTCAGCTAAACATACTATAATTATCTCTTTGGCATCTCCCCCATAACCTCTATCATCCTGCCACTCACCTGCTGTTGGTGATGCTTTCTTTAAAAGTTTTGGTCCTTGTCAGATCAGATTTTTTGACATGGTTAACCGGGATTTTGATAAGACTATCCTTAACCCTTCTCAATAAGTGTGACCGACTCGATGTGCCCTGTTTGGGGGAAGAGGTCAAATGGAGTACAGCGGGTGATACAATAGCCCTTTCTCGTTAGCAGCCTCAGATCTCTTGCCAGAGTCGTAGCATTGCAGGAAACGTAGATGATCTGTGGTACATCGCTTGATGCAAGCTGCTTGGCTATAGATGCAGCCCCCTCCCTGGGGGGATCGAGAAGCACCAGATCAAAACTGTTAAGATCCTCTTTTCTTACAAATTGTCTGGCATCAGCCGCAAAAAAACGGCAGTTGCCAATGCCTGCTGACAGGGCGTTGAGCTTGGCATCCTCTATGGCAGGTGCATAGTCTTCCACAGCTATGACCTCCCCTGCCAAGGCTGCCAGAGGCAGTGAAAAATTACCTATACCGCAGAAGAGGTCGAGGGCACGGCCTATATCCCTCCCTTTAAGAAAATCAAGTACATGGCTGATAAGTGCCCTGTTCTGAAGGTAATTTACCTGTGTAAAACCGCCGGAAGAAAAGGCCATATCCAGACCCTCGGCATCGCCTGGCATAGGGAGGCTATAACTAAGTTTCCCACCCTCCCGCACAGAGATAGCCGTGAGGCTACGCTTTTGCCCGGACTTGAAAAATAGCCCATTCAGGCATGAAAGGCTGTCTAGTGATTTTTCTGCAAAGGCACGGTCTTCTCCCGTTGGCCTCGTTGTAATGTGGATGATCGCCGTAGCCTTAGTGTCTTTGTCATCTACACTAATGTCGATCTGCGACATCCTCGCGCGGAAAGGCGCCCCTGCAAGGAGAGATTTAAACTGTGACATAAGCTTGTTGATAAGGGGAGACATGAGTGGGCAGTCGCCAATGTCGATTAGGTCATGGCTCTTTCGGCGGTAGAAACCGAGGTGGAGCCTGCCTTCCACATAGCTTGCCTTGAACTGCGCCCGGTTGCGGTAGTTCAGTGATTCGGGTGAGGGAACCACAGGGTCTATACGCCCCCTTTCCACTGTACCGAGCCGCCACAGGGTCTCCCTGAAGATAGATTCCTTTTCCTTTAGCTGCTGCTCATAGGGGAGGTGCTGCCAGGCACAGCCGCCGCAGTCGCCAAAGGCTGGACATGGCGCTTCCTGTCGGAGCGGTGAGGGACTAATAAGTTCCACCATCTCCCCTTCTATATAGCCTTTCCTCTCGCGGACTTTGCGAAATCGGATTACATCCCCAGGTGCAGTTAAGGGTACAAAGACCACCTTGCCCTCCGGCAGGCGACCCACACCACTGCCGCCGTAGGCGAGGGAATCGATTTTCAACTCAAGGTTTGTTTCCGTATTATCCATATTTTAGAAAATATGCTCTCTTTCTCTATGCTAAACTTGGCCTTCCGTCTGCATGATAGAGGACGGAACATGGTTTTGACAAGAAGATGTTGCCTACCTTCTTGACATAGGGCGATCTATACTGTTGAATTATTGAAGAATCATTTTTTGGAGGGGAGGAGATGAAGATGCTGCACACCATGATAAGGGTAGGCGACCTGGAAAGATCGATTAGTTTTTATACAGAGGCGCTGGGAATGACTATGCGCCGCAAAAAGGACTATCCCGGCGGGAAATTCACTCTGGCCTTTCTTGGCTACGGAGAAGAAGGGGGGCACGAGATAGAGCTGACCCATAACTGGGAGACCTCCTCTTATGATCTTGGCAATGCCTTCGGTCATATGGCCCTGGGAGTGAAGGATATCTACAAGACTGCTGAAGATATCAGGGGGAAAGGTGGAAAGATAATACGTGAGCCGGGGCCTATGAAACATGGCACTACGGTAATCGCCTTTGTGGAAGACCCCGACGGCTACAAGATAGAACTGATCAAGCGCTAGCATTCGCTTTTTTAGCGGCTGTATATTTCCATCTCGCAGGCAGCGCAGTCAAAGCGCAGGCTAAAACGGCGTCCTTCCTCATCTTCGATATATAGCGGTTCGCTAAGCCTGTCTGCTCCGTCTTTTATGCAAAGTCCCAACTCACGGCGGATACAGTGTTTGGTGGTCATAACTTTTTTGCCCGTCATGTCGAGTCCCGACTCGGCCGCAGGCTCGATATTTTCCACCCCATGGCGGCGGTAGAAGGTGGCTGCCTTTTCATTCAGGGCATTGTCCAGGTAGGAAAGCTCTTTTCCAGGGTAGGGGAAGTCATTTTTTATGAGTGAGACTTTCCGGCGGGAGTAGTTTTTCTCCCTCTCTCTCAGCAGCCTTTCGGCAAGGTCTCTTCGCAGGCTGTTCAGTGTCGAAGGGGGAATAAAGAGGGGCTGGCTGAGGTCGATGGCCAACTTGTCCAGCACGAAGGGGGTGTCGCCCAGCCTGGCTAGCTGTTTTCTCAGTGCCTCATCCGCCTTTGATGGATTACGCGCCGCCTCTTTCTTTAGTTCGATGCCCCAGGAGGCGCTGCTGCCCTCATCATCGGAAGCGGTCAGCTCGACACCCTCCGCTGTCTCGCACAGATTCATAGATATGGGTATCTCCCGCCTGCATGGGACTAAGCGCATAAGTTTTATAAAGGCATGGTCATGGTTGCGGTATATAAGGGTACCGGCTGAAAGATGGTCCATCTTTCGCGGGAAGATCTTTTTGCCATCCACCCCGTTGACCGTCATGCCCCTGAGAACATTCTGCCCATCGAAAAAGCAGAGACCGTCACCATTTGTCAGACGCCTTGCCTCATCGAGCAGAAAATGATCCTTCGCCACCTTTTTGACGGAACCCATCCTTTCCCCCATGGATTTGGGCGTCATAGGTGAAGCGATACCACGGGGATCTCCCTTCAGGAGATAGTCCGAATATCCCCGATTGAAGGTCCTGTCCGGGTTGGGTTTGAAATCTATTACAGTTCTTCCAGATGAGGCTGGGGGCAAGTTCCTATCCTCAAGGATATTGTCGAGTCTCTGCCTGTAGTGACTGACGATATTGACCACATAGGGTAATTCCTTCAGGCGCCCCTCTATCTTCAGGGAGGAAATACCGGCGTCAATCATTTCAGAAAGAGAGGCGCTTCGGTTCATATCTTTTAGAGACAGCAGGTAGCCTTCTTCAGAAATAGCATTACCCTCAGCATCAAATAGCTGGTAGCGCTTGCGGCATGGCTGGGCACATCGTCCCCGGTTGCCACTCCGCCCCCCTATGGCGTAGCTCATACTGCACCTGCCGCTGTAGCAAACGCAGAGCGCTCCGTGAACAAAAGACTCCAGCGGCACCGTGGTCTCTTTCCTTATTGCCTGTATGGCATCAAGGGAGAGCTCACGTGCAAGTATTACCCGCTGGAAACCGACCTCCTGTAAAAACCTCACCTTTTCAGGAGTAGTATTGTGCATCTGTGTGCTGGCGAAAAGAGGGATAGGGGGGAGTTCGAGTTCGAGGAGCCCCATGTCCTGTATGATAATGGCGTCTGCCCCTGCCTCGTAAAGCCGGTGTATGAGCCGCTCCGCCTTCGGCAGTTCCTTGTCGTAGAGCAGGGTGTTGAGTGCAACATAGAGTCGGCCGTAATAGTGGTGGGCATAGGCAGCTAGTTTTTCAATCACCTCGACGCTGTTGCCTGCATCTTCCCGCGCTGAGAAGGCCTCGGCACCGATGTAGACGGCATCAGCCCCGCAGTTAATCGCCGCCATGCCTGCCTCAAGATTACGGGCCGGAGCCAGGAGTTCTATGTTATTTTTTGAATTCCACATGATACTGCTCCATTATGCGTCATGACCGGGCTATTTTGAAAGTGAAAGTTCTTGGCTTTGAGATTCTTTCCCGTTTTTGTTCTGCCCTTCAATGTGATAATATTGCGCCATGGACAGCAGGGTAGACAAAAAACATTTGAAGGCGCTACCGGCACTTGTGGTGAGCGATGAAGAGGGGAACCTTTTTGACCTTCCCGAGTATGCCATGCCCGTACGTCACGGCAACAGCATAGTCCTGCCGGGAAAAAAAGATATCATTAGCCTTCCCTGCGGCAGCGACCTGCATACACTGCCAGGCCGTTATCCAGTCGGCATCGACCGGCGCAGCGGGAAGATGCTAACGCTCAGGGAGTATGAGGGTATGAGGCTGCGTGCCGCGTCGGCCTTTCTTGCCCCTGCCTATACAGCGCTTCATACTGCGGCCTTTGAAGGGCAGGCCGGTGCTGACACCCTGCCTCTTTTCGCCTATGCCCCCCTTGGTATAGAGGGTGATGATTTTGTCACCACCGCTATGCGGGTAGACAGGGAAGTGCGGCAGGACTGTGAGAACTTCGATCAGGATGAAGTGCTCCGTAGGGGTAAAAAATTACTGGAACGCTTTGCCGGCAACCGGCTCACGACGCACCTGATAGAAAACTGTGCCTTCACCTATCTCTGCCCCGCTGCCAGGAACTGGGTTATGGGCCGATGGGAGGCCCCGATCCCCGTATCGCAGGGTTGCAACTCACAGTGTACGGGATGCATCTCCATGCAGGAGGAAGACTCCGGCATACCATCAACCCAGGACAGGCTCCTTTTTACACCCACTGCGGAAGAGATCACGGCCTTTACCGTTCCACACCTTGAAGAGGCGCCGGGGGCTGTAGTCAGTTTCGGTCAGGGATGTGAGGGAGAGCCGCTGACTCAGGCGATGCTCATCGAGGATTCCATAAGAGAGATACGGAAAAGGACAAAGAGGGGGACCATCAACCTGAACAGCAACGCCTCCCTTCCTGCTGCCGTGGAAAGGCTCTGCATTGCAGGTCTCGACAGTATTCGCGTTTCGGCAAACAGCCTCCAAAAGCGCTATTACGACCGCTATTTTAGTCCGAAGGGCTACAGTTTCGATGATGTTATAGAATCTATAGCCATAGCCAAAAGGCACAATGTCTGGGTATCCCTGAACTATTTCATCTTTCCCGGCTTTACAGACAGCGAGACAGAGCTGTCAGCACTCACCGCGTTACTCAGGCAGTTTCCCGTCGATATGATACAGATGCGCAACCTCAACATGGATCCCGATCTCTACATATCCACTCTGGGTGAAGAGGCCTTCGAGCACTTAGGTGGATTCGGCATCAGGCAATGGATGAAAGAGGTCCGCAAGGTCAGTCCCGCTATCTGTTTCGGTTATTTCAATCCCTGTCTCGACAGCGCCCTTTAAGCCAAGTTTCAAGTTGACATGGAGGGTGACAAAATCCTATTATATATGCCTTTCAGAAAGCGAAAGGCTGCTGAACAGACTTCCTAAAAAGGGTGGATAATTTACTCCCCATGTCAGAGATAAAAAAGACAACACTTAACGCCATACACAAGGGTTTGGGGGCCAGGATGGTCCCCTTCGCAGGCTGGGAGATGCCTGTACAGTACAGCGGTGTAATCGATGAGCACAGGGCGGTGCGTGAGGCGGCAGGTCTCTTTGATGTAAGCCATATGGGTGAGATCGATGTAAGGGGGCCTCATGCCCTCGACTTTGTACAGCTTGTAACTACCAACGACGCATCACGCCTTGAAATAGGACAGGCCCAGTATTCCCTTATATGCTACCCTACGGGCGGCATGGTTGACGATACCATCGTCTACAGGATGGGAGATCATCACTACATGCTCTGCGTCAATGCATCCAATGTCGAAAAGGACTATAGCTGGCTGAAGGAGCAGCTCCTAGGCGAGCATGAGGCACAGGTGACAAACGTAAGCAACAGCTACGCCCAGATAGCCCTGCAGGGGCCTAAGGCTATGGATATTATCAACAGTCTCTGTGGCAGGGATCTGACTGAAATCCCCTATTTCTGTTTCGATTTCGCCGAACTTGCCGGGGCAGAACTTATGGTATCCCGTACAGGTTATACCGGTGAGGACGGTGTCGAGCTCTACCTTCCACCTGAAGATGCTCCACGCCTCTGGGAGGCCATAATGGATGCCGGCAAGGACGAGGGGATAAAACCGGTGGGCCTTGGCGCCCGGGACACCCTCAGGCTGGAGATGAAGTATTCCCTTTACGGTAACGATATAGATGCCGACACAACGGCGCTGGAGGCAAAGCTCGGCTGGGTGGTCAAATTCAACAAGACCGACTTCATCGGGAAAGAGGCGCTTTTAAAGCAGCAGGGAGAAGGGATAGGGAAAAAACTGAGCTGTTTCGTCGTCGAAGGGCGCGGTATTCCCCGTCATGGCTACGATATACATATTGATGGGCGGAAGGTCGGTGTTGTGACAAGCGGCACCATGTCACCATCAATCGGTATCGGTATTGCCATAGGATATGTTGAGGCGGAATTCGACAAGGCAGGGCAGGAGGTAGATATCATCATACGTGACAAGGCGGTTACGGCAAAGGTCGTAGCGCCGCCCTTTTATAAAAAATAAGTTAATCAGGAGAAAAAGATGGAGTTTCCCGACGGTCTGAAATTTACTAAAGAACATGAGTGGATTCGTGTCGATGGCAATGTTGCCCAGATCGGCATTACCGATTATGCACAGGAGGCACTGGGCGATATCGTCTTTCTGGAGCTTCCAGAAAGCGGGATCCACTTCAATCATGGAGATACCTTTGGTGTTGTGGAGTCAGTAAAAGCCGTCTCCGACCTCTACAGCCCATTGACCGGTACAGTAGCGGAGATAAACGAGTCCCTTGTAGATGCACCTGAGGGGATAAACGAACATCCCTACGACGACGGCTGGATGATATCCATAGAACTAGATAATGACTCTGAGCTTGATGAACTGATGGATGTGGAAGCATACCGTAAGTACGTCGAGGAAATATCCTGATTTGAGGTACATCCCCGCTACAGACGCCGACCTTAAGGCGATGATGGACGCTTCTGGTATCGCTTCCGACGACGAGCTCTTCGATACTATCCCCGCTGATATTCGGACAAAGGCGGCCTTAAACCTTAGCGGGCCAATGGACGAGCTTCGCCTGCGTCGCCATATGAAGACGCTTAGTGAGCGTAACACCGATGCAGGCGGTGTGCCGAGCTTCCTCGGCGCGGGGACATACAACCACTTCATACCCTCCGTTGTGGATCATATGATCTCACGTTCGGAGTTTTATACCGCATATACACCCTACCAGCCGGAAATAAGCCAGGGTACACTGCAGGCAATATTTGAATTCCAGACCCTTGTCTGCCAGCTTACAGGCCTCGATGCAGCCAACGCCTCCATGTATGATGGAGCCAGCGCACTGGCCGAGGCTGTGCTTATGGCGGCGCGTATAAAGAAGAAGGCCCATAAGATATTTATCTCAAAGGCCATGCATCCCGAGTACCGGGCGGTAGCGCGTACCTACACCAACGATCTGGACATAGAGATAGTAGAGATACCTTTTGATAAGGCGGGCAAAACAGACCTTGACTGGTTAAAAGGTCAAATAGATGACGATACGGCGGCAGTAGCGCTACAATATCCAAACTTCTTCGGAGTAGTCGAAGATATGGAGGGCTTTTCTGCTGTCATAAAAGCCAAGGGTGCCCTATTTATAACTGCAACTACGGAGCCTGTGGCTCTGGGCCTGCTTCGCCCTCCCGGTGATTTCGGCGTTGATATAGCCGTGGCGGAAGGGCAATCGCTGGGCAACGCTGTCAATTTCGGCGGCCCCCATGTGGGTCTCTTTGCCGTACGAGAGGCGCACATCCGCAATATGCCGGGGCGTATAGTCGGGGAGACGCTGGACCAGGAAGGGCAGCGCGGCTACGTCCTGACTCTCTCAACGCGGGAGCAGCATATCAGGCGTGAAAAGGCGACCTCCAACATATGCTCCAACCAGTCACTCTGCGCCCTTGCATTTACTATTCATCTTTCACTGCTCGGCAGAAAGGGCTTCAGGGAACTTGCCTCCACGAACCTTTCGCTAGCTGAATATGCAAAAAAACAGCTTGTAGCCATAAAGGGTCTGTCGCTCGCCTTCGACTCACCCACCTTTAACGAGTTTGTAATAAAGTCCGAAGCCCTGTCGGCTGAGGCCTTAAATGCAAAACTGCTCGATGCCGCTATAATCGGCGGTCTGTCTCTGGCCGGCTTTTACCCTGAGCTTGATAATGCCATGCTCCTCTGCATGACAGAGATGTGTACGAAAGAGGATATAGACAGGCTGGCGGAGGTGCTCAGTGGATAACAATAAACTTTTCAGCCATACAGAGCCCGTCATATTCGAGCGTGGTTCCAGCGGACGTGACGGCGCCTCTACGCCTGCTGCTGACGTTGAAGCAGTCGATGTGAAGTCCGTACTGCCTGCATCCATGATCCGTGATGAGATATCCGATCTGCCCGATCTCAGCGAGGTGGAGGTTGTACGCCACTTCACTCGTCTTTCACAGCTCAACTACGGCGTAGACAGCGGGTTCTATCCGCTTGGCTCATGCACAATGAAATATAATCCAAAGATAAACGAAGATGTCTGCCGCTTCCCCGGCTTTACGGGCTCTCATCCCTACCAGCCGGAAACGCTCTCCCAGGGGAACCTGCAGCTTATGTATGAACTACAGGATATGATGGGCGAGATAAGCGGACTGCCGAAGGTAACGCTCCAGCCCGCTGCCGGGGCGCAGGGCGAGATGACTGGAATGATGATGATCCGCGCCTATCACGAGGCGAACGGCAATGCCAGGAAGAAGGTCCTTATCCCCGATACGGCCCACGGCACCAACCCGGCAACTTCAGCGCTCTGCGGCTATAGCGTTGTTCCCGTAAAGTCGAACGAGCGGGGGATCATCGATGCAGAGGCGATCCATGAGCTTATGGACGAGGATGTGGCGGCCCTCATGCTTACAAACCCGAACACCCTCGGGCTTTTTGAGGAGAACATCGTCGAGATCGCAAAGATCATCCATGATAAGGGCGGCCTTATCTACTGCGACGGCGCCAATATGAACGCACTTATGGGTGTAGGCAAACCCGGTGATATGGGTGTCGATGTCCTCCATATAAACCTGCACAAGACCTTCTCCACGCCCCACGGCGGCGGCGGCCCCGGTTCCGGCCCTGTCTGCGTGACCGAGCAGCTTGCAGACTACCTGCCAGTACCTGTAGTAGAAAAAGATGGTAAAAAATACAGCCTAAACTTCGATCTCCCCAAGACTATAGGCCGCGTAAAGGCCTTCTACGGCAACTTCGGAGTCCTCGTCCGTGCCTATGCCTACATACTCACCATGGGGGCCGAGGGCCTTGCACGTGTCAGCAAAACAGCGGTGGTTAATGCAAACTATATCCGTGAAAGGCTTAAAGGTCACTACGACCTTGCCTACGATACCCCCTCCATGCACGAGGCCGTATTCAGCGACAAGTTGCAGGCGCCCCAGGGCATAAAGACCCTCGATATAGCCAAACGCCTTATCGACTATGGTTTCCATCCCCCCACTATCTACTTCCCCCTTGTGGTACACGGCGCGCTCATGATAGAGCCGACGGAGACGGAAGGACGACGCACACTGGATGCCTTCTGTGACGCCATGATCGCTATTGCCGGAGAGGCGAAGACAGAGCCTGACCTGCTGAAAAACGCCCCCAGCAATGCGAAGTTTCGGAGACTGGACGAGGTAAAGGCGGCAAGGGACCCTAAGCTGCGCTGGCGGCCAAGGGCACAAGGGCTGGCTTAATTAATTATAAAAAGGGAGACAGAAAA
>JADFVX010000028.1 GCA_015222755.1 Pseudomonadota bacterium
CCTAAAAATAAAAAAATGGCGAGAAAGACTCCTCGCCTTATAAATATACCTGTTCCCATCTGACTACCAGTCCCTCTCAACCATTCCTGCCTTTGGTTCTTGTACCATATCACCCCTGTTTTGTAAATCCATATTCCTATCGCCCATATTGTCCAGTAGCCTCTCCGCCTCTTCACGGCTCATCTTTTTATCTGCCGCTTTTTCATTGTCCCGGCCTCTATCCTCTTCCTTCGCATCCTCTGGTTCATTGCTGTTTTTCGGCTTGTCGCTCTGGGGGTCTCCTTCATCATCAGCCCCCTCTTTGTCCTGCTCTTTCTTTTTATCGCCGGAGTCGTCTTTGTTCTCCTCCTCCTGCTGCTGTTTTTGCTGCTTTTTCTGTTCCTCCACCTTCTTCAGGGCCAGCTCCAGGTTTGCCTTGGTATCTGTATCTGTAGAGTCGTACTTCAGGGCCTCCCTGTAGGCCTTAAGCGCCTCGCTATATTTTTCAGCCTCAAACAGGGCGTTGCCAGAATTGTAAAAACTCCCAGCTTTTACAGGGTCACTCCCATGGGCCGCACTTTCCCTGTAGCTTTTAAGCGCAGCTTCCAAATCACCTTTTTTTAAGAGCAGGTTCCCCTTATTATAGTCTATTGGCGCTTTGTCTTTTGCAATTTCAGCCGCCCTTTCATAAGACTCCATAGATTCATCATACCTACCTTCCTCAAAGTTCCTGTTCCCCTCTTCAACAAGCAGGGAAGGTGAGTCGAAAGGCCCGAACCCACATAGCAGCGGGAGGGCAATGATTATTAATCGTATCACCGCCTTCTCCTTGGAAAAATGAACAGTTCCGATAAAAAACACAGCAGCGAAAGAAAAAGTGGATACTGAAAACGCTCTTCCATAAGCCTGAACATCTTTGAGGCAATGAGCGATTTTTCCTTCTTTTCCAGCTCTTCCGACAGCCTGGAAACTGCATCTCCTCCCATAAAGCTGGCCCCAGCTCCAAGTTCGGCTACCTGAGCAAGGAGTTCACCTTCAAGCCTCGAAATCACAATATTGCCGGAACGGTCCTTTTTGTAGTCCACGATCTTGCCGGTCTTGTCATGGACCGGGACGGGTGCCCCCTTACTGGTCCCAAAACCCAGCATATAAAGAGATATCCCTTTATCTGCTGCGCCAGAGGCCGCTTTCGCCGGGTCACCCAGGGTGTCCTCCCCGTCGGTAAGCAGGACTACTACTTTTTCGCGCCCCGCATATCCTTTCAAAAGATCGGATGATACAGCTATCGCAGCGGCAAGGTCGGTCCCAGGGCTTGGTATCAGCCCGGCCTCAAGACGCCTGAGAAAATTTTTGGCTGCACCGTAGTCCATAGTCAAGGGACAGGCCACAACTGCAGTCCCTGCAAAGGCAACTATCCCTATCCGGTCGCCTCGGCGCGAGTCGATAAAATCCGACAGTTCCATCTTTGCCCGCTCAATACGGCTTGGCTGAATATCTGCAGCCAGCATACTCTTTGAAAGATCAAGTGCAACTACAATGTCTATGCCGCGCCTTTCCACAAGTTCCTCTTTCATGCCCCATCTGGGACCGGCAATGGCAATGGCAAGGAGAAAAAGACCTGAAAACTGAAGAGCGTACTTAAACCACCTCATTGCCTTCCCGCGATGTCCAAGCTTTGCAAGAAGGGTCTTTGTGTCGCTTCCAGACCGGGATGAAGCTATGCGCCCTGCACGCCTTTCCCTGTAGGCAAAGAACAGTACAAGGGGAAGCAGCATCCAAAGGAGGTGCAAATATTCGGGTTTGCCAAGATTCATATTTCTATAGGCACCATCAGGGGTATGACCATAGCCATGTGGCCCTTAAAGTGGATGATAAAAGAAGTAGCCCTGCGGCAGCAAAGAGCAGCCAGGGATAAAGCTCGGTATAAGTGTAATACTCTCTTACCTTTATGTCCGTCTTTTCAAGGGAGTCGATCTCGCCATAGATCTTTATCAGGCTATCCTTGCTTGTCGCACGGTAGTACTTCGCAGCACTTATCTGTGCCACTTTCCTCAATGTATCCTCGTCCATCTCTGTGAGGATAATATTGCCGCTGTTGTCACGGGCATAGCCCTTGCCGAATATGGGGTTCATCACGGGTATGGGAGCGCCTCCCTCACGACCGACACCTATAGTATATATCTTTATACCCAGGGCCTTAGCGATACGTGCCGCTGTGAGGGGTTCTATATTTCCGATGTTGTTAACACCGTCTGTGAGGAGGATGATTATCTTTGATTTAGCCTCTGAGTCTTTAAGGCGTTTGGCACTTTCTGCAATGGCCATCCCTATTGCAGTGCCATCCTTATATCGTCCTATCTCAAGTTCATCGACAAGGGAAAGGAGGATACCATAGTCCATTGTCAGGGGCGATTGAGTATAGGCCTCCCCGGCAAAGGCGACAAGACCTAAACGGTCACTGCTACGCCCCTTGATAAAGCTTTTCAATACCTCTTTGGCTACAAAAAGCCTGTTCCTGGGCTCAAAATCTTCAGCCTGCATACTTCCCGAGATATCCAGCGCCAGGATAATGTCAGTCCCCTTGGTCGACACCTCTCTTTCGCTGTTGGTAATCTGAGGCCGTGCAAGTGCGACTATTATTATTGACAGTGCTGTCAGCTTCAAAACCTCAGGCAGATACCTCAATCTCATGCGGAGGGAGGGATAGACTCTTTTAACAACCTGAACAGTAGGATATACGAGGACTGTCTTTCTTCGCCGGCCATAGAAAAAAGCAAGGAGGGGAAGTATTAAAAGAACGAGCCACCAGGGATCATCAATCCGCATGAGGTTCCTCCACGGCAACATCGACCTTCTGCTTATCAATTATTCTTCTGGCTCTGCCCATAAGACCTTCCACATCCATATCGGGAGGGTTGTACTTTGCAAACTTCACCCGGTCGCAGTCACCCAGGAACCTTGATACTTCCGTAAGGTCGGCAAAACTGCTTTTTTTCAGGGCGACTACCAGCTCCCCCGTCGTCATCTCCATGGCATCAAAGTCATAGAGGGCACCTTCGTAGCAGCGCACAACATCTGAGACTCTGGTATAAAGGGCCTTGATCTCTCCATCACGTATAAGGTTCATCCCTTCGATCTCTGCAAGGGCCTCTACAGCAAGAACATAAGGTGACTTTTGAGGAACAAGAGGTGAAGGAGCTAAGACCTTCTTTCTCCTGTAGATATAATATATTAAAGATAAAACAGCTATGGATATAAGTAGCAGAAGCGCCCATGGCCATACAGGGCCTCTCTCATCAACACTCATCTGTGATTTAAGGGCTCTCAGCTTGTCATCGTCCTCATCCCGTACAGACGCAACGCTTATAAGCCCCGACATGCTGTGGGTTTGCTTGCCCTCGGCATCGATGATCATAAAAGGCGGCAGAGTAAACTCTCCCACCTCATAGATGACACCCTTTATGATAAAACTTGTAGTCCCCTTCTCTTCGTTATATATCTCTTCGTTACCTGTGACCTCGAAGGGAGCAATACGGGCGGCATCGATATCTCCCAGCCTGTGCCCCTTTCCTTCCAGCTCGATTTTCAATCTTATGGGATCGCCCACATTATAGGCCTCCCTGTCTACCATAAGTGAAGGAGAAGAAACTTCGGCAGATAGAAGTACGGGCGTTAAAAAAAATATCAGTAAAAAGAGGATGTAGGTTTTCATGGATCAGTATCTCTTTGAACGCTGCCTGAAAAAATTACGCAAGGGAACAAGGTAGGAAGTCTCTGTATCAATATCTATTGAATCCAGCCTGTGCTTCTTTATAAAATCGCTCCAGGCTGCTTCTTTCAGCCTGATAATCTCTGAAAAGGTTTCATGCCAGCGCCTGTCAGCCGGATCGACAGTATAGATCTCTCCAGTCTCGGCATCCTGAAGGTCTATCAGTCCATGGGCTGGAAGCTGTGTCTCCATCTTGTCCCTGACACGCATCAGCAGGAGGTCATGTTTTTTGGACAGGATGTTTACCTGTTTCTCGTATCCTTCATCGATAAAGTCAGATATCAGGAATATTATGCCTCTGCTTTTTTCAACCCGTCCGAGATAGTCAAGGGCATCAGATATGGATGTCCCACTACTGGAACGCTCCATCATCACAAGTTCGCTAAGGACTCTCATGCCGTGGGAACGGCCCTTTTTTGGCGGGATATATTTCTCCACTTTGTCAGAAAAAGTAAGCAGCCCTACACGGTCGTTATTTCTGATCGCAGAAAAGGCAAGGAGTGCGCCAAGCTCGACGATAATATCCTTTTTGCTCCTCAGAGAAGAACCAAAACCATGGGAGGCACTGACATCGACTGCGAGAATGACCGTCAGTTCCCTCTCCTCTACAAAACGCTTTACAAAGGGCGTACCCGTTCTTGCCGTAACCTTCCAGTCTATAGAGTTAACGGGATCACCGGCTGTATAATGCCTCACCTCGTCAAACTCCATTCCGCGCCCCTTAAAAACGGAATGATACTCACCGCCCACAAGGTCATTTACGGCCCTTCGTGTCGTTATCTCGACTTTTCTTACTTTTTTAAGGATATCCTTGGTAGGCATATGGCACGAACAACTCTGTTAAAAAAAGGGGAATTTAAAAATCGAGACCAGAGATCAAGGCATAGGGATTGCTCTTTACTAGGGCACTTCCACTGCATCAAATATTTTGCGGATAATATCCTCTGTAGACACCTCTTCCGCCTCTGCCTCGTAGGACAGTATGATACGGTGGCGCAATATATCCATTGCTACGGTCTTGACATCTTCAGGAGTCACAAAACCGCGGTGTTTCATGAATGCATTTGCCATCGCCGCACGGGTCAGGAAAATCGATGCCCTAGGTGAAGCTCCATACTGGATCATGTCCTTAAGATCGGAGAGGCCGCATTCTTCCGGATACCTGCTGGCAAATACAAGGTTTACAACATAGGTCTTTATCTTATCATCCACATATATGCGGTTAACCACCTCTCTCGCCTTAAGGATATCCTCTGTAGTGGTAACCTTTTCTATTGCAGGTGTTTTGCCGGAAATGTTCCGGCTTATGATCTCTTTTTCCTCCTCACGGCTCGGATAGCCCACCTTGAGCTTGAACATGAAGCGGTCAACCTGTGCCTCGGGAAGAGGGTATGTCCCTTCCTGTTCAATTGGGTTTTGAGTTGCCAGTACAAGAAATGCGTCTGCCAGGGGAAAGGTCTCATCACCTATGGTGACCTGACGTTCCTGCATAGCTTCCAGGAGTGCGCTCTGCACCTTGGCAGGAGAACGGTTTATCTCGTCTGCCAGTGTGATATTTGAAAATATGGGGCCTTTTTTTACAGAGAAGGTTCCTTCACGCTGGTTGTATATCTCCGTACCAACCAGGTCTGCAGGCAGAAGGTCGGGGGTAAACTGGATACGGCTGAAATCTGCATGTACCGCATCGGCAAGCGATTTTATGGTGAGTGTCTTGGCGAGGCCAGGGATACCTTCAACAAGTATATGCCCGCCAGTCAAAAGACCCATAAGAAGCCTTTCAATAAAGCCCTTCTGGCCGATAATGACCTTCTCTACTTCAGAAAGGATCGCATCGATAAAGGCGCTTTTTTCAACTACTTCCCTGTTCAGCAGTTCCAGGTCAACTGTTTCTGACAAAGGCTGCTCCTAAGATTCTTCTTTATCCTGGCTTCAAGCTGCCTGGCACGCTCTCTGGATACTCCAAGCTGAGTACCGACCTCCTGAAGGGTCATGGGTTCATCAGTCATCAATCTTTTTTCAACGATAAACCTGTCTCTTTCTTCCAGTGAGGAAAGGGCATCTTCGATATCTTTTTTTATGACAGCACGTTCCTGTGCCTCGGCAACAATATCTTCCTGATTCATCCCTTTTTCGGGCAGAAGATCAATATGAGTCGTGTTGCCATCTTCACCAACGGAAGCATTGAGAGAAAAGTCCCTTGCTCCCATGCGGAGATCCATCTCCTCCACATCTGACTCTTTGACATCCAGGCTTTTAGCGATAGTCCCGTAATCGGCAAGTTCACCGAGCTTTTCCCTTGTCTGCTTAAGCTTGTAAAAAAGCTTCTTCTGGGCCTGCGTCGTACCGATCTTGACTATACTCCAGTTTTTTATGACAAATTCCTGGATGCGCGCCTTGATCCACCATACAGCATAGGTTATAAGACGGTAGCCCTTATCGGGGTCAAACTTTTTTACCGCCAGCATGAGGCCGATATTTCCTTCCTGAATAAGATCCATCAAGCGCAGACCATAGCTGCGGTATTCATTGGCGACCTTGACTACAAAACGAAGGTTGGAGGTAATAAGTTTCTCGGCAGCCTCACGACCGCCTTCCTCACGTAGACACATCGCCAGATCATATTCCTCTTCCTTAGTTAAAAGAGGATATCTACTGATGTCGTTGAGGTATAAAGTAAGGTTGTTTGTAGTAGTTAATGCGTACATCTTTTTAACTCCGATCTTAAAAAAACAGAATATGTATCAGCTAGTGATTCTTTGAGTGTTAAAAATATAACAATTATCTCTTTAAAATGCAACAGTTGGCCTTTGTTTTTCTTCTTTTCTAAAAGTATGAATAGAGACAGCAGCAACTCGAAAAAGTTTCATTTTTTTATGAGGGGTTTGTTGTAGTGGCGGCTCTGAAAAAGGAGTGTTTGATTGTCACTGCGAGGAGTACAGTCAAGGCAGGAATCTAAAGTGCTTACAATTAGCACGGGGAAGATGGCTTTGCTCGCAAAGACGTAATTAATATTTTGCAAGATCTCCAGTTGGAACGACTGAAAAAACTGCTAGCCGAGAAGAAAATGCATCTTGAATTTACAAAAGCGGCAAAAGAGAAACTGATCTTTACAAAAAAATAAATGGGCTATAATAACTTACTAGTTTCTATAAAATATTATTGCTGTTATTTGTGTTAATTGTATCATTATATTTTTTTATTTTAAGAAGGATTTCGTCAGCCAAGAGCTTATGGCCTTTCTCTTTCAAATGGATCAAATCATTCCTGAAATATTTATGCCAAGGGTCTTTTGGATTTTTGAATACTTCAAGTGCATCAACAATAATTACTTTTTTTGTTTTTGAAATATCGATTAATACATCTGCATAGTTTTCATGCGTTTCCGGGATTTTCATAATTTCTTTATCATTCATATGATAGAACTTTTTAAAAAAATCAAAAACCCATAAAGGCATCTTCCCTTTTTGAAACCCCGAGGGTGCAGTAATCAATATGGGAGTAATGTTTCTCTCGGTCAAAACAGCAACAATTTCTGAAATGTTTTTTCTGTAAGCCGCAATAGGAACTCTAACATTTTTCTCTTTTTTTATTTTATGGATAGATAGTTTGATAAGGTTAATAAATTTTAAACCGGACTCTAATGAACTGTGGAACTTATCTGAAAAGCCGGAAGGTACGGTCCAATGATCATTCCACCCGAAATATATACAGACGTAATCAGGATCATATTTAAGAAGAGATGTTAAGTTTTTTCTCCCTTGATAGCTTGTATAACCTGGAACAGAAGCATTGATTATTTCATATTCATTTACCTTGTCTTGTTTTTCAAGAGACTCTTTTAAAAAATCTGCATATAGCTTTTTCCCCAAAAAAGAACAAGAGTCCCCTAATATAACAATTCTCTTTGTGTTTTTTCTTTTCTCTATGCTGAATTCAACTTTTCCTCGAAATCCAGCGCTGTTTGTAAAAGAGGTGTTTGGAACAGGCCTCCAAAACAAATCCTTATCCGGTTGAAATAGGCGGATTTTGACAGGCATTCCTTCTTCCAAAATTCCGTCTTCATCCCAAAGGGGTATTCCAGTATTGTAACCAAATTGAAGGTAGCCATCTTGTTTTTTACTTGGTTCCCACTTTATTAAATTTAAAATCATTTCGGACATGAAAACTGCAATCAAAATGGATAAAATTAAAAGGGGTATGTTTTTTTTATTCATAATGTGGATTTATATTGATGTTTAAAAGTTAAGGATTTAAAAAAGACTTTGTGCGGCAATTTATACTTAAAGCAGACCAATATCAAATATAATAGGTTCTCTTATGTCTCAGCGCAATCTAGTAATTATTTTGACGCTTTATAAACCCCTATTAACAACATTCAAGAGTCTTGCAGCCTCCGGGTGGTTCTTTTCAATTTGTAGTAACTTCATTAAAGACATTTTTGCTTCCGGAAATTCTCCCAGCTTTATTTGTGCCTTAGCCAACACCAGCAAAACAACAGCATTATCAGGATTTAATCGATTGGATTTTTTTAGGAGTCCGGCAACCTTAAGGTAGTTTTCTTTATTAAAATAAATTGAAGCCAGGTTGTTTATGGCTTTTTCAAAATCCGGATCTATTTCAATTGCAGTATTAAACTCTCTTTCCGCTTTTTCATTTTCTCCAAGTTTCAGATAGGCCTTCCCCAGGTTGAAGTGTAGCATTAATTCGCCAGAGCTTAATTCAATAGATCTCTCCCAGAATTCAGCAGCTTTCCTGTAGTTGCCATCATTGTAATATGTTATGGCTAGATTATTAGATGACTTTAAAAAAGCTGGATCTACAGCGATAGATTTCTTATATTCCTTGATGGCATCAGGTATATTCCCCACTTTCTCGTAGGCCAGGCCAAAGTTGAAATGGGATAATGCATCAGAATTTTCAGAATTAACCTCGTCAAGATGGGTAAAAAGGTAAGAAACAATAAACAATACGCAAAAGGTTGCAACATAAAACCAGCGCTTCAAGCTATAGTCACGAACTACCCTTATCAATGCATAGCTTGCAAAAAGCATAAAAAAGGGAACTATTGGGAGCCTGTACCTTGAAAATATATAAAACATTACGACAGAAAGGAAATTTGCAGCTGCCAGAAAATATAAAAGAGAAAATCGCTTAGATTCGCGAACAGATAAACAAATGCCCACAATCGCAAGAGGGCATATGAAACCGAAAGAAACAAGCGGAAGGTCTAAAATTGAAGAGTAACGCCTGTAAAAGTAGTAGTCTTCCGCATCAGGGCTTTCATATGCATTAAAAAACAGTTTGAACTTTTTCCACATCAACTTCAGATAATCCACCTTGTTGTGCATCATGTGGGTAAGCGCTTTTTTATACCAGAAGGCAGATATTTCTGATGGGACCAGCTTTCTCCCCGATTCTTCCTCTGCAAGTTGCCTGGCATCAATCCCTTCATAAGGTGGAGTCTGCCGGTGCTTTATCAGTGGCGTATAAAAACCTGTTGCATTTGGCCCATTCCCTATATAAAAGTTTGTTCCACCTTGTGAGGTGGCAATTACAAAATCACCACCAACAGCATAATTTCTTACTATGGAGGGAGTCAGTGCCAGGATGATTCCCAGGACGAGCAATCCACCATTGATTAGAATCTTTTTCTCATGCTTGTTTCTATGGAAGCAAAGAAGCCAGACAAACATAAATAAAATTACAAGTATCGTATTCTCTCTGCACAAAACCATGGTCCCGACAATAAGTCCCGAGATAAAAAACAATATCCTTCTATTGCTAAAAACACTCCAGGATATGGTCAGTAAGAATAAGGCTTCCAGAAAAAGATACAGGGTGGGCTTTAAATGCATTGGTGAGTAAAATATGTAAACTCCATAGAATGTGGTAAAAAAAGCCATAATGACCCCAGCCTTATTACCAAACCATAGTTTACCTAGAAAATAGAAAATGATACATACGAGTGCACTCATAACAACTTGAACAAACCTGACAGCGAAGAGATCTACCCCAAATATTTTATAAACGACAGCGAGGAAATAAGGGTAAAGAGGGGCTTGATAAAAAATCTCCTTGCCCAGCCAGCCATCACTAAGAATCTCTTTGGCCCAGTTGTTGTAGGACAGAGCATCGACAATTAAAACCTTAAAGGGGGGAAGTTCCTGAATCTGAAACGTATAAGAAAGTCTTATGGCAAAGGCAACAATAAAAACAATTAGAAGAAACAAAATTTCGTTCCTTCTGCGCAGCAAGAAATCGAAATTTTGATAAAACTCATTGTCCCGAGGTTCTGTTTGTTCCCTGTCTTGAGTAGAAATCATCCTGTTAATAACACTTACTTAGTTTCTATAAAAAGCTGCCTGAAGTAAGTCTGTGCTTACTTCAGGGATTCCAGGTAGTCCAGTATCTTCTGTGCATCTTCGTCGGCAGCTCCATAGAACTTCATCTTTGTTCTTGCCTTAGGGTTACCTGTCAGCTTCCTGACAGCCTCTTCCAGAGTGCCGTATTTTTTATTTATAAGCAGGTCAAGGTTTTCCCTTGTCCACAGCCATTTGCCTTCTTTATACTCCCGGGAATATTTATAACCCGGCACAAGCCCTGCTTCACGACCTATTACACCGAAGAGGTTGGGGCCTATCTTGTTTTTAGCCCCTTTTTTGATTGAATGACATGGGGTGCAATGCCGCATCTGTTTAGGCATCTTCCCAGCCTTTTGAGGCATAGCAGAGACGGTGCCTGTGACCGCCCCTTTATTTTCCAGAATAACTACAGTCTCCTTCTCACAGGCAAAGATAAAAAGAGGAAAAAATAGAAATGAGACCTTCAAATAGGGCATAAGAAACACTCCAAGATGCAAGATTATACCGTAAAAATAAAATAGAAGAAATTATAAGTCAAGGCTAACAAATCGAAAAAAAGAAAAACAAGCACTTGTTTCTTTATATACATTCTCACTGCATGGCAGCTTACAAAATTCCAGAGTCTCGGTCAGATTCCCCTTTCCTAGATCAGGGCAGGGGCCTTGAAAGCGAGCCCTTTGGTATGCCGAATCATACCTCTCGCAGCGATTGTTGACTCAAAAAAGCTATGCTGGCTGTGGCAGTGAAGGTGGAGAAATCTAGATGGTTTCATGCCATTACCCCTTAGACATGAGTACTATTTTGGATGATATATGTATGGATATAATGTGTTTTATCAAGTGCAACCCGCCTGATATAAGATTTAGCACAATTAAGCCAATCTCACAAAGATATCTTGGATTTGTAAGGGGCATAATATCCCCAAAGCCTAGCACAGGTAACTATTGACAATCTGCCATGCTTGGAATAAAATTCCACGAAAATTATAAAGTCTGCGGAGTATTAGTATTTTTGAAGAATCCGCCTGCATATTAATTTAATCGGAGTTGGGCTTCTCAAAAAAGTTGGCATAATTTGAATTATGCCCTTATTAGCACTAATCTTCGACTTGGTCATCTTTAAGGGTTTTGTTCCATGCTGTTTCCCCCGGAGGGGGGACGATATTTACCGCTTCACTGATACGCCTCTAGTTGAAAGGCTGAAATTTATGCTTTGGAACTGAGGCGAATCTGTAAGTGCAAGGAGTGTGTTTGTGATCAACAGGTTCAGGTGGGGTGTTTGTTGTGTCCTCATTTTAATTCTACAATTCGTTTTGTCGCCGATTGCTTCAATAGCAGCTGCAGAAATGCAGGTTGGGACTGCTGAACCAAGCTCAGAGAGTCTTAGCAGGGAAGGGGTCGCTCTTGTAAAAGCCGGAAGTATGGCAGAGGCTGTTTCGAGGTTTAGTGAGGCACTTGAACTGGATCCATCGCACGTAGGTGCAAGGTTCAACCTTGCCTTTGCCTATCAGCGAATGGAGAGACTGGAAGAGGCGGAAAGTGAGTACAGGAAGGTACTTGAGATACGAGACCTTACAAAGGCCCATCTTATGCTTGGCCTTCTCTATGAGAAAGAGGGCAAATACAGTAATGCTATAAATGAATTTGAGACTGTACTCAAGAAAGAACCTGGTAATAAGGTTGCTTTGACCGGGCTTGATGATCTGAGGATTAAAGTTACAATAGAAGAAGCTATAGATGACGTTATAGGTGAAGCTGAGTTAGGACAAGCTGCCTGGAAAGAGGCCAAGCGGATAGAAGCCGAGAGGATAGAAGCTGAGAAGATAGAAGCTGAGAGGATAGAAGCCGAGAGGATAGAAGCCGAGAGGATAGAAGCCGAGAGGATAGAAGCCGAGAGGATAGAGGCCGAGAGGATAGAGGC
>JADFVX010000029.1 GCA_015222755.1 Pseudomonadota bacterium
AGCCATCGTATCGATGCCCCATCCCGCATAGCTGTAATACCACTCGAGCAGGTCTTCAGAGTAATACGATTGCTCAGCCTGCCCCGGGGAGCTTGAGTTTATCACTCCGCCATAGGATTCAATATCGTCAATGGCCTTAAGTGCAAAGGAGCTTGTCGCCTTCAGATCGTCGATGACGCGATAGATAAAATATTTCTCTACCTCCCTAAGCCCTAGGTTCTTGGAGTTTTTATTCCGCTCTAGCGATGCAATTGAGGCATCCTCTCTATCGATATCGGCAGCCATGGACAAGGATGTCCAAGTGACGATGAAGAAAGACAGAAGCAGTGCTAAGCGGATCATCATTGACACAAAATCCCTCCTCTCAGAAAATTACAGGGAAAATATAGGGACAACCCCCACAATAATCTTTTTCCTTAAAAATCTATCGCCACTTCCAGTGCATCACAGGGGTACTTCCCATGCCTTTCCCTGCTTTGCCCTCTTTAAAAAATCAATCAACCTGATACAGTCATCTGCCTTGTACCTGTTGGCAGGCTCGTTGCTGTAGACGGCAGAGGCTACTTCACCCTTGGGGTTCAATATAAATTTGGTGGCGTGAATGATCTTTTGCCCCTCTTCCCAGAAGGCCCCGGTTGCTTCGGAAAACTCCTCTGCTTCCAGCCCGTAGGCCAGGGGGAAACTCAGGCTGAGATCATTGGCGGTCTTGTCTGCATCTTCAAGACTATCAACGGAAGCGGCAAGCAGCTTTACACCCCGGCTTTCAAAATCACTCCATCTTCCTTCGAAATCAGCCAACTGCTGACGACAGAAAGGTCACCAGTGGCCGCGGTAGACAAGGAATGTTGTCCACGAGTCCTTTATCCCTTCAGGTATATTAAGCGCACCGCCCCCCGCAAGGTTAAGGAGCATATTAGGAAATACAGCCCCATCCTCCAGCATCTTATTCCCCCGTTGTACCATACAAATTTCCCCATTAATTGACTTACTTTTTTTTGCTCTTCTTCCTTTTCTTGCTCACTTCAAAGTGTGATTGACCTATCTTCAAATCTTTATACTCATTTTCCACTATCTGAACATCCCCATATTCAAGGCTTTTAATTAGGTCTGCCATACAGCAGCTCGATGATGGGCCATCTACAATATTCAGAGTTCCTGTCATTTCCCATCCTTCGACACCTCTGTCAAAAAGAAATGAACTTGAAGTATATCCTGGGATGAATACAAACTCCTCTATATCGTCACCGTCCAGGTCAATAGATAAGAGCAGGCAATCCTTTTTTGTGCATTGCTCTTTCTGCCATGTAGGAATGTCAGTATTGATTGCCTCAATCAGTTCTTCAGGCACTTTAATTCCGGAAGGATAGATTTTCATATCTTCCCGTTTTACTTCCTTGTCAGGTTTGCTTCCGCGGTAGGGGTAGTATTCAGCTTTTTTTGCTTTTTCCACTCCCTTCTTTATAGCCTCAAATTGGGGATGATCTTTTTCTTCAGCGAGGGAAAGAAGCTTTTCATACCCTTTTCTGCCTAGTTTGAATTTCAGAGCTTCATAGTCGAAATTGGCGGCATCAGCAACCCCGTTTATTAGTCGGTTAAACTGGTTGTTGGCGCTGATTGTGAAAGGGTCCATAATCGGTGTATGCAGCAGAAAGGCTATTAGAACTACAATGAAAGACATGCCAATATTCACATGCCTGATTTTATCTATCCATATTGCTGTACGCCTGTAAACGGCAAAGGCATATCCCGTACCATAAAGGCCTGTCAAAATAGCAAAAACCAGCACGTAGACACGCTCAGGTGTATAGCCGTACTGGCTGATGCGAAGATATATGGAGTAGAGGGTGATGACTGTAAATATTGGTAGAAAAAAGAGCATTATATCTAAAAGACGTTGTACCGGCACAGGGTAGGGTCTCTCCAGAGAACCGTCCTGGAAGACGGCATTAACAAAGAGGATTGCCAGTATGACAAGGCAGAGAAGCAGTGCAGAGGCCTGCTTTGTGTCCCACAGCGGCTGCAGACCGGTAAACGGAAGGGAGGCGATAAAAAGTATGGAAATGAGCGCAACAATTGGCGTCAGGTACTTGAAAAGAGTTAGGGCGATATTTCTAAGGGTATTAATGATCTTTTCATTCTGACGGCCAAGGGCAAGTCCAAAGCCGAAGGCGGCAGGGAGAAAGACGAGATTGAAATATTTTGAGGTAAAGGCCTTCCAGAAAAATTCTATTCCAATCATCTTGAATAGGCCACCCCATAGCACCATCAATCCCCAGAAGGCGCACATAAAAAACAAAGCGACTGAAATAATAAAAAAGTTGTTCCATCCATGACGAAAGAGCTTCTCATAGGAAAAGGAGAGCTTTCCCTCTTCCTCGTATGTCTGGATGTAAGGGAGAAGCACGTAGAGGGAAATTATAGTGGCTGTGTTAAATGTGCCTAGCCTGAAACTGTCACCCCTGAACGCCCCTTTTGATTCAGGAAGCTGCCACCATGTCCATAGTGCAGCCAGGGCAAATATCAGGGAGGGGAGTACTGAAAGGAGGTAGCGGGATTTACTTTTCCCCTCACTCCATATGAGTTGAAGGATTGTTCCGCCCATGGCGGCAAAGACAACGGCAGACGCCAGAATGGCATTTGTCTGCGGATTCGAAGAGGTATACTCACTTACTCCGAAGTAAACAAAACCCTGGAGCAAGCCTATTAATGCCAGCGGAAAACGGAATGTTTTGATCTGTTCCGTCATATTAACTCCTTTTGTGCGTCTCCACCATTGAGCATTTTATTCCCTGATAGTGTCATACAAACCACCCCATTAATTGAGTTGAACGAAATTCATATTGTAGCCAGTATCTTCCCCTGCAGGCTCCAGCTTAGTAGAGTGGGTTGAGACATCCACTTTATTATTATTTTTTGAATCAAGGCAGGCTAACACTGCAGCAATGCCGAAGCCAAAAACCATAAATGCGAAATGATTAAGAACAATAAAGAAAAAAAGTGCAGGGATGGTAATAAAAACACTTCCACTTACTTCCATACCGTTACCCTGCATATTGGGGATAAAAACATTGTGCAGGTAGAAAGTAAAAGGTACAAGGATAGCAGATGAGGCGCCAAGTATTTTTGCGTATCGCATGTCACGCCATCCCATCCCCAATGCAGCCCCTCCTATCAAACCTGCAATTGCAGCATCTATTGTGGGATTATAGCTTATAAGGTTGAAAATAATCCCAGCAATAGCAAAACCTGCAGCAGCATAGTATGCTACACGCTCAGCATTATCACTATATATAGCTAAATAGTAGGCTCCAATGGTGCCAAGTGCGGTAAATGACATGACATCTTTGATCAATACATTAGTTAGTGTATAGATCGGCTGGATAAGGCCAAAAAGAATGCCGCCTACTAAAAAGCTTATCCCTCCACGAAATATATATCTTCTATACATTGCTTTATATCTTTTTGAGTGTACTCAATGCCTCTCTCATTTGCTGAGTGATTTCATCTTTATCTTCGGAAGGCTTCACATAAAAATATAGTTCTATGAGTTTGCCTTTTGCTATGAACAGGTGGTCTTCTCTATAAACGTTCCTGATCATGTAGCCAACCTTATGAATTGTAAAACCACTGACGTCTTCCACCTCATCAAAAATGATTTTATGAGTTTTAGCTTTGTATGCAACCCAACCTGCCCAGGTGTCTGATATGAAACTTTCAGCGCTTACGCTTGCCGTGTTGATTACAAAGAGGTAAGAGCTGGTATTTTCAGGCGCTCCTAAAAAATGATAAAATTTTGAGTATGCTTGAAAGGCAGGGGGAAGCTTTTCTTTGACAGTATATTGCTTCCAGTTTTCAGGCAGTTCAACACTAAATCCATAATAGGTGTTTTCGTAAAATCCTGATATGGGGCTATAATTGCCATGGTTGCTATAAACTGCGGAGGGGAGATGCCCTTTGTTCCAGAGAATAGCTGTTACCAAAATAACAACGAAGGCAACAATGATCTTTCCAGTTGAGCCTGCTTTCTTTTGAGCGGGCGCTTCTTCCAGTGGTTGCTGGGCTACTTGTTCCTGTTTTCTTTCGAGATATTGTAGATACTTTTCTATGATTACTTGGCATTTT
The DNA here is from genome assembly GCA_015222755.1 of Pseudomonadota bacterium. Classification (GTDB taxonomy): domain Bacteria; phylum Desulfobacterota; class JADFVX01; order JADFVX01; family JADFVX01; genus JADFVX01. The sequence goes on from JADFVX010000029.1 coordinate 4,123, forward strand.
GAGCAGACGTCGGATTCAGGTTGAACAGCACCACATTTAGGACAAGTCATTTCCATCTAATCAGGCCTCCCATTAATTAAGTTGGACAGAATTCATCTTGTAGCTGGCATCTTTCATAGCAGACTCCAGCTTAAAAGAACGGTAACCCAGTACGGCACCGTCCTTGAGGGCTGTTTCCACCTTCCATAGCCCCTTCTTAGCGGCGTTTTGTACGTAGGAGTATGTCCTCCACCCATTTTCACGCCCTCCCGTCATCGGGAGTGACAGCTTGAATTTTAGAGCCCATTCCCCCTCCACTTCATCCCACATCCACCACCTGTGTTCGAGGTCTACCTTTACCTTGGACGGCGCAAAGATGGAACTGAGGTAATAAATCTTTTCGCCCTTTGTGAAGTGTATTTTATTGCTTGTTAGTCCCGTATTTGCAAAAAATCCCTGCTCTTCCACCTTGCAGCTGTACTGCTTTTTCTCCCTTGAGAAATCCTTGCAGGCAAAGTCCTGCTTGAGAACGAGCGGAACGGGGGGGATTACCTGGAAGCCGTAGAGAAAAAGTGAAGAGATGGTTACCGCTATGGGAGAGGCCAGTGTACGGGGCGGAGTTGAGCTTAGCCGCCAGATCATGAGGACAATAATAAAACTGACAGAAGAACCGATGTAAAACCAGAGGTAGTTGACGCTGCTGGCGATATGGGGTATGAGGAAATTGAGGTACATAGTCCCGGAAAGACAGAACAGTGCCCATGAAACCACGCGGTTGTCGTACTTATCCTTTAGAAACTCATTTGCTATAAGGAGAATTACCAGTATTCCCACTACAATGAATGCCCCCAGTGACCTGGAGCTTTTAAAGTAGAATATTACCAGTGCGCTGAAGAGCCCCCCGAAAAAGAACTGCAAAAGAAGCGTAAGCCGCCTGTTCCATTCCTGCCTGTATCCCCCCGCCATGATTGCCAGGGACAGGCCTGCACCTATATAATATGCGACAAGAACCCAGAGATCCAGGGTTGACACCACCCGTCCCATTGTCAAAGAGTCCCACAGGAAGCCTCCTGAAAATGCGATTGCAGGGAAGAACTTCCTCCCCGTCTGAATAAAAGCCTGCCCACGATTTTCCATTATTCTTTTCTCTAAGTTCCCTTTTTCTCTGTTTACTTCTTCTCGCTAGCTTCCTGCAAGTCGGGCCACGATCACACAGGGTCCGCCTTTTCAAGTTTCACCGTAACGCTGGTGCCGTGGTCATTAACACCTTCCTCCTGCACCTTCGATGAAACCTCTATGCTGCCGCCGTAGGCATCCACAAATCGCTTGACGAGCCGCATGCCGTATCCCGTCCCCTTCTCACCTGTCGTCCCCTCTCTTGTCGTTACGGCATTCATTTTAAAGAGGTCTTCAATGAGCCTTTCACTCATCCCGATGCCAGAATCCTTCACAGTGATGTGGATCTGCCCTCCCACTTCCCGAGCGCCAAGAACGACAGTGGAGGCGGGGTTGGAAAATTTGAGTGCGTTAGTAAGAAGGTTGTTCAGCACAGAATTGAGGAGTGACGTCCTTTCGGCGATCACGTGGACGCCCTTTTCAATATCGATGGTCAGCTCAATCCCTTTTTCACGGAACCTCTCCTGGAGCATATGGGACAGATCTCCCGCGACGGCAGCAAGGTCAACGGCATCAAGATCGAGCCTCTCCCCGGCATCAGATACGCGCCTCATCTTCCTGACAATTTCGATAATGCCGATACCGTTTTCGACAGCCTCCCTGATTTCTTCTTTCATTGTTATTAGCAGGTCGGGATGGTCTTTTTCGGCTTCAAAGATATATCTGATATGGGAGAGAGGGTTTAAGAGGTCATGGCAAACCATCTGCAGGAGCTGCTGGTAATCGTCCTTCATGGCGGCTATCGCCTTCCGACTCCTGCTGAGGTCTATGTGCGTCCTGACGCGGGAGAGGAGTTCTTCCCGGCAAAAGGGGGTGGTGATGTAGTCGACGGCGCCGCATTCAAAGCCTTTGATGATTTCCTCTTTTTTAGACCGATTGCTGAGAAATACGACTGGGAGGTCTTTGGTTTCCTCGGATTTTTTAAGCCTTTCGCAGGCCTCGTAACCATCCATGGCCGGCATGGTCACATCCAGGAGGATCAGGTCGGGGGATTCCTCGCTTGCCAGGGCAAGGCCTTTCTCAGCATCAGGCGCCTCAATCACCCGGTAATCGACCTCAAGCAGAACGCTGCTGATTAAATTGCGGTTGAAGCTGCTGTCATCAATGATCAATATCTGGGGTTTAGGTTCCGGCATTGCTTAATCCTTTTAATTAATTCAGTACCCTTCGGGTATAAGTTTCACGAGGAGCTGTCAGGATGCCCCGCTTTTTAAGCGGGAATGAATAGCAGTTTAGTTGCTTCTCACTTTCTCTAATTTGCTTCTATACCCATGCATTTTGCTATAAACGGATTTTTGATCAAGCAAATTATTGTCCTTTAGATAGGACAAAAGGTAGCTTGCAATCAGCTCATTGCCCAAGGGAGAGTAATGTGCTTGAGCATAAAAATCATCCATATGACGGCCACTCCCAAGCTTATTAAATGCGTCAAAAAGATCAACATAGAGATATTCTTTGTCTTCAAAGTAATCCAGAAGTGCCTGATATCCTTTCGTCCTGAAATTTCCATATCTATACAGATCAAGCCTGTTAGGAAAAACAAGAATAAGCGGCAATGACTGATTTTCCAAGGCAGTATCGACAAACTCGTCAAATATCTTTGTAGTCACCTTAAATGCCTCGGAACTTACATTATAGTCCCCATCATTAAAGACCTTTTCCTTGAAAAGTTCGTAATATAATATCTTAAACAAACGTACCGATGGCAGCACGTCGACTGCACTTTTATGGTACTTTGTTTGATAATAAAAGTCTTTTTCTCCCAGCCTGGACAGAACTTTCTCCGGGTTTATCAACAGCCTGTAATATTCCTCCTTTTTCTGAATAGGATTATCAAGCAGTTCAAGACCATTTCCATCAACAATAAAACGTGGTTTTGCCAGAGGCCCGGCTGTTTCAGGAAAGTAAAAGGGACGGTAGGCATTTACATTACGGGCAATATTTTCCGTCATATATCCAGCTAATACAATATTGGGTCTGTAAAAAAGGCCGTCTTCCTTGTAACGCAAAAAGGCCTGATCCAGGCCGTAGCCCCCCACACCGAAGTTAAGCACCTCCAGGTTTTCCTTTTTTGCGCTCATTTGAGACTGCCAGGTATCTTTGTTCTCTACCTCATCACCATGGGTGAAGGAATCACCAAAAGATGCAATTCTTACAATATTTGAAGAAAATGTGCGCTCATACTCCCTGTCAGACCTTATACCATCTGCATTTGATTTATATAAGGGACTATATCCATTTTCCTTTATCTTCCAGCCCAGTGTGGGGCTGAATTTTATATAATTCAATTTATTATGGATCAGATCCGACAGAATATCTTTATGCTCAGGCATAAGCTCTTTTGCAGATAGCGGTTTATACTCGATGTCACGGATTTCTTTAAGTGCATACAATCCCAGTAAAGAAGCTGCTTCAAAAAAAACAAGCAGCAGAAAAAACATGCAACTCCAGAGAAAGATCTTCTTCATTTTTATCCTCAACTATGCAAGGCGCTACAAGGAAAAGGCATTGCGCCTAACATCAATTGGCCTTACTCATTTTAAGCTAATATGTATATAAAAGGGCGGGCGGTATCAAGCCTGCGGGGGAGTCATTACTAAAAGACAAGGCAATCCACAAGTGATTGCACCCCAAGAGTATTTCCTCGCTAATGCTCAGGGCACCGCGCTTAGATTATAATAACAAGAAAGATCCTATGTTGAAATAAAGAAGCTAGCGCTCCACTCAGGGTCGAGGTATGTAAAGGCAGTCGGTGTATTAAAACCTTTTCCTCTTCATCTTCTTGCGCTGAAGACGCCTGTTACCGCCTGAATCCGCCGCGTTCACCTTTATCATCTTGCCATTAAGGCCTTCTTTGTTCAGCGTTTTTATTGCTGTGTCCGCCTCCGAGTTATCGGGCATGTCCACAAAACCGAAACCCTTTGACCTCTTTGAATAATTATCCATAACAAGATTTACGCTCTCTACAAGTCCGAATTCGGAAAATGCCTTTCTCAGATCATCTTCCGTAACGTCGAAGGAAAGCTTACCCACATACATATTCATGGATACTCCATTATTAGGGTTTTAAAACTAGCAGAGACAATCCCGCAACATTCTTTTCTAGGTCCTGCTCAGCATGTCTTTTACCTTTGATTCAATAAGGTCCCGGACCTCCCTGAATTCTTCCATGTCCATATCTTTGGGGTCGGGGACAGCCCAATCCTCCATATTTTTGGCCCTTTCCCCCCTAATGTGGCCTTCTTGAAATCTACATCTTTTCTGTCTTATGAATGATCCAGTAGACCAGACCCAGGACGGCCAGCGCCACTATGAGGGAATACTGCGCCTGTATGGCGGCCGGTTCACTTTTGAGGGTGGTAACTAGCACCTTTCGTATGACCGCCACCATCGCCACACTGACAAAGACCTTGACGGAAAACTTTGCCCCCCTCAGGTGCTCTACCTCGGTATCGACAAGTTCTATGACGACCCAGAGCATGAGGAGCGCCCCCAGGGTCGCAAGGAGTCCCTTTTCCATGTCACCCTGGAACATCTGGCTAATATCATAGGCAAAAAGCCCCAGTACCATAAGTCCCAGCAGTACGAGACCAACCATAAGCACAAGGTTAAGGCCGTAGGAGAAACGCTCTGCAAAGGTTATGAGTTTGCCTTCCGCTTTTTTTGAGATAAAGAATATATTTTTTTCTTCCTCGATGTATGAACTGGTCAGGATGTCGAGATTGATGTCGAGAACTTTGCCAACTGCCAGGATAGAGTCTGTACGTTCCTCGCAGGCCGATGAGGTCTTCAATATAAGGTCGTTGCAGTACTTTCTTACAAAGCTGATGCAGACATTGACGTAGTGGGATGGCAGCTTTGTCTTGACATGGGTGTAGCCGATCCCCTCGAGGTAATGGAGATAGTCGTCGTCATATTGGCCTTGAAAAATCTTCAGGAACCAAGCTCGTACGGCCCCCTTGTGCCTTTCGATCACTTCTTCATCTTTCAGATATTTAGAGGCGTTTTTGAATTGCATTATCTTTTTATAAAAGGCATCTACAAAGTCATCTGCAGCTTCTTCCATAGTCGGTGCGAGATTGGCCAGAAGTTTTTCATCCCAGCTTGAAAAATTATAATTTTCCTTAACTCTTTTTATCAGCATAGTTTGCTCCTTATTTTTTTAATCACTCTCTCCTTCCACCTTATTTCAGGGAGAGAGATATTGGATTCCTGTTTGTAAAGGCATGGCAGCCTAGAGCCGCCCCAGTTGCCTGCTCTGGCCTATCCCCTGTATTGCAAGCTCCCTGCTCTCCCTTGAACTGTCGGGGTCATCAATGGACTCGACGCTTAGGAACCGCGAGGTATACTCCCCGGGGAAATCAAACTCCCTTGCACCGATCAGGACATGGCCCTTGTACCAGTGGAAGGGCTTGAGAGCCGTTTCAATATTGGTGGCACAATAGGTGAAGGCATCCACCTTTTTACCCTCGTCGGTGATAATGCTTACTGCCTTCTCTGCATAGCCATTGGCAAACTCTCCCGTCTTTGCAAGCATGTCCTTGTCGCCGGGGGCTATTTCATAGAGTAGTCCCAGTATATTGTCCTTGTCGTTGCCTGTAAAAAAGGCGTCGCACTTTCCTGAGCCGTCTGTCCCCAGCTTGTGGAAATAGATGCGGTGCTGCCCGAGCCAGCCCCTCATAGTGGGTCTCACGGAGGACAGGACATGCCTCATCCACCTTGATGAGATATCGGGGCCGTAGGCGAAATAGAGCACTGTTTCAGGCCGCACTTTGTATTGATAAACACAAAAAAGGGACAGAAACCCTCACGGCTGCTGTCCCTTTATGTTTGCAGTTGCAGATATTATTATCAAAGCTTCCCCCCTCCCCTTTTTTACTTTCCCTGACTTTGCTAGGTCTTGGGCAGAGTAACTCCCACCTGTCCCTGGTACTTTCCTCCACGGTCCTTGTAGGAAACGTCGCAGACCTCGTCTGACTCAAAAAAGAGCACCTGTGCCACCCCTTCGTTTGCATAGATCTTTGCCGGAAGCGGCGTCGTGTTGGAAAACTCCAGGGTGACGTAGCCCTCCCATTCCGGCTCGAAGGGAGTCACATTTACTATAATGCCGCAGCGGGCATAGGTGCTCTTGCCAAGGCATATGGTGAGCACATTCCGCGGGATGCGGAAATACTCCACCGTGCGTGCCAGGGCAAAAGAGTTCGGGGGGATGATACAGACATCCCCCCGAAAATCTACGAAGGAGGATTCGCAGAAGTTTTTCGGATCTACAATGGCACTGTTGATGTTGGTAAAGAGTTTGAACTCGTTGGAACAGCGGATGTCATAGCCATAGCTGGAAGTGCCGTAGCTGACGACGCGCTTGCCGTCAACATGCTTCACCTGGTCCGCTTCGAAGGGCTCTATCATCCCTTCATTTTCCGCCATGCGGCGTATCCACTTATCCGATTTTATCGACATCTTATTCCTCGCTGCACATTGCTTAGATTGCTTAGCTTTTCAAACTGTCCTTGCCCTTCACGCCTGCCTGCTCTGCCTTGCCGTCCTTCCCCAGGTAGAGAGGGCTCACCTTGATGGGCGTATCGTTTTGGAACAGCTTTTCGTAGTAGGCCATCCAGTCTGTGGCGGTAAAAAGCCCTTTTTTTGCGGTCATAGTCCTACCTTTTTCCCTTTAGCATTTGGAGTATCCGCAGCCTCGGCAGGTGAGGCAGCCTTCGATAAACTCGATCATGTGGCCGCACTCGGGGCACTCGGGGCATACCCCCATATCTATGGAAGAATCGTTCTTCGATGTAGGCGCTGCCGCCTGCATTGCAGCCGTTGCAAGAGGGGTAGGATCTGGCGCCATGGCAGATGCAATTCCGCCGTTTCCGTTGCCTGATTCCTTTCCTATGTAATGCTCAAGGACGCGGCCAATTCCATCGGAACATGAAAGGACGGCGTTCTTACCTATGCCGAGAGGAACTGGGCACCTTACCCCCCTCATCTGGTCAATGATAGACTCTATCTTCACGCCCGCCCTTAGGGAAAGGGATACGAGGCGGCCTATCGCCTCGGAGTATGAGTTGATACATCCACCGGACTTACCCATCCTGGTGAACATCTCGCAGATACCGTCTTCATCTTCGTTTACCGTAACAAAGAGGCTTCCGCAGCCTGTGAGTACCTTTTCAGTCTTTCCGAATGTAACGTCGGGACGCTTCCTTGGCGCTATGATCTCATCGGGATGGACGTGGACCTCATGCTTGGGTGCTTCCTTCGCCTCCTTTTTAATGGAGAGAACCTGCACGTCGCGGCTGCCGTCACGGTAGATGGTGATGCCCTTGCAGCCTTCTTTGTATGCCAGCATGTAGGCTTTTTCTACGTCCTCCTTTGTGGCGGAGTTGCAGAAATTTACCGTCTTGGATACGGCGTTGTCCGTGTATTTCTGGAAGGCGGCCTGCATCTTGATGTGCCATTCCGGTGTTATATCGTGGGATGTCACGAAGATATCACGGATATGCTTGGGGACTTCTGTTATATCGTGAACGCCGCCCTTTTCTGCTATTTTCTTCATCAGATCGACGGAGTAGAAGCCTTCCTTTTTGGCCATCTCTTCGAATATTGGGTTCACCTCTACAAGCTCGTCGTTGTCCATTACGTTTCTCACATAAGAGATGGCGAAGAGAGGTTCCACGCCGCTGGAACAACTGGCGATGATGGATATGGTTCCCGTAGGAGCTATAGTAGATGTAGTGGCGTTCCTTATCTTGACGGCATCTTTGCCTGTGTCATAGATGCTTCCTTTGAAGTTGGAGAATGCGCCGCGTTTTTCAGCCAGTTCCTGTGATGCCTCTTTTGATGTGTCGTCGATGAACTTCATCACCTTTTCCGCAGTCTCAACACCCGCTGTAGAGTTGTAGGGTATGCCGAGTCTTATCAGCATGTCGGCAAAGCCCATTACGCCAAGGCCTATCTTGCGGTTGGCCCGTGTCATCTTGGCTATCTTGTCGATAGGATATTTATTTGCCTCGATAACGTTATCAAGGAAGTGAACAGCCTTTTTGACGGTGTTGCCCAGCTTCTCGTAGTCGATCTCGCCTGCGCTTAGCATGTTGACAAGGTTGATGGAGCCGAGGTTGCATGCCTCGTAGGGGAGAAGGGGCTGCTCACCGCATGGGTTTGTGGCCGCAATCTTGCCGAGTTTTGGTGTAGGGTTGTCGCGGTTCATCCTGTCGATAAATACAAGTCCTGGGTCGCCGTTTGTCCAGGCCAGATTCACTATCTTGTCGTAGACCTTCTTTGCGTCCAGCTGCTCCACAACTTTTTTTGTCTTAGGGTCAATAAGGTCGTACTTCGCGCCCTTTTCCACTGCCAGCATGAAGTCCTCTGTGAGGGCAACGGAGATATTGAAGTTGGTAAGAGTAACGCTGTCTTCCTTACAGATGATGAAGTCCATGATGTCGGGGTGATCGATACGGAGGATACCCATGTTTGCACCACGGCGTGTACCGCCCTGTTTGATGGCCTCTGTCGCAGAATCGAATACCTTCATAAAGGAGATGGGCCCGGAACTTACGCCCTTGGTGGAACCGACAAGGGAGTTCTTTGGACGAAGGTCGGAAAAGTCAAAACCTGTACCGCCACCGCTTTTATGTATGAGAGCAGTGTCCTTGATAGACTCGAAGATGGACTCCATAGAGTCTTCTATAGGAAGCACAAAACAGGCTGCAAGCTGGCCAAGGTCGCGTCCGGCGTTCATGAGCGTAGGGGAGTTCGGCAGAAATTCCAGGTTGGTCATCATATCAAAGAATTCCTGCTCCAGGGCCTTGATGTCCACCTCAGGGTCGTGCTTGAGGTCCGCCTCTGCGATGGTGCGTGCAACGCGGTGAAACATGTCCTCTATCTTTTCGATGGGCTTGCCGTTGTCGTCCTTTTTAAGGTAGCGGCGCTCCAGTACGGTAATGGCGTTTTCCGTAAGTGGCAGCCCCTTTGCTTTTCCTTCTTTCCCTTTCAATTTGCTGTCCCCGCTTTCTCCTGCAATCATGCTCACCGTCCCCATTTGTTACCTCCTCAATAAAAAATACAATTAAATGATTTCCTGTTTTTAAACAGGCCCCTAGAAGGCGCCTGGTAAAGTAAAACATAGGGTGTTTCAGGCTAAGTAAGGGAAATAATTGAATATTGCCACCCTCCGTCTCGCCTACGCTATATTGTGTATCGTAGAGAATCATACCACCATATCTTGTGGTGTCAAGAAAAAAAACAGGTTTTTTTAGGCTGAGTTATAAGCGTTTAATTTTAAAGGAATTTTATAGGGGAAAAGCTGGAAAAAGATGCTGTTTTGGAGCAGACAGGTGGATGGGGGAGAGTTATTTTATTAGCCAGTTAATGATATTTTTTGCCAGTTTTATGTTATCGGCTTCGCCTATGAAGGCATTGGCAAGGGGGGCATCGTCTGCAACGACCACGACCCGGCCCTTGCCGAACTGTGCCGCAGCAACGAGGCCTAATTTAAGCATTGGTTCGCCACCGTCAAACATGCGGTTCCTGTTCATGTCGCCCCAGGCACGGTCACTTGTATAGGCTACTGTCTTAGCATTGCCCTCGGTAATCAGGGCCCATGCCCCGTAAAGGGCTATGGACTTAACACCTTCTGTAACAGGGTGAGGTGCAATATCACGGGCATAAAAATCCTGGCTCTGCTTGCCTATGATATTGATGCTTTCAGAGACTACAAAGTTGGAAAGTATGATGCCGAAGCGCTCTGTAAGGCGGGCCAGGGGTGGTGCTATATGTAGTAGTACAAGCAGGCTGCCGCCATCTTTCACATAAGCCTCTATCGTGCCTATCTCTTCCTTGCTATAGGATCTCATGGAGCCGGGTATGATAAGTACATCGGAGTTGGTAAGCGTTTTGGAAGATAAGCTGCCTTCAGAAAGGGTAACTTTCTTGCCGGCAGTTTTGAAGAGATTCACAAATTTTTTCAGTCCAAGAGGCCTTTCTGAGTCTGGCTGAAATATTACCCGGTGAGAGATATCAAATAAGGCCCCCCCAGCGTAGAGATCTTCAGGTATATTTATAAGTAGAACAAAGGCAATAAAGGCAAGCCTTATGATTTTTAGTATTTTACGGGTGATTTTCATTTATCCTTATCCTTATAGCAGTTCATATGCGCCCTTTTGATGTGATAATGGTATAAAAGGTTCAAAAAAAGGCCGTACCCTGTCAGAGGTACGGCCAAAGGAGGTGTTGCCTCTTTATTTAAGCGAGGAGGCGATCGCTTCAGGCCGGATAGAAACCGACCTTACCTTTCTTTAAGGAAACCTTTATCTCTCCGGCCTCCTTGAACTTGCAGTTTAGCAGGCAATCGCTCAAAGGAGTCTCTATATAACGGCTTACTATCCTTTTCAGCGGTCTTGCGCCGTACCTGGAATGCTGTATCTTGCGGGCAAGGTGCTCCTTGATACGCGTAGGGAATACGATCTTTTTTCCCATGGCACCCAGCCTTTCGGACACCTGTTTAAGAAGTATGTCGACTATTTTAATGTTGTCTCCATTGTCCAGCGCCCGGAATATGACAACATCGTCTATGCGGTTCATAAATTCCGGTGCAAAGGCGCCTTCAAGGGCCATGATGGTCTGTTTTTCCTTGAAGTTGTGGTCTACTTCGGACTTCCTGTCGCCAAAACCTATAGCTCCCTCATGATCCGATATGGCACCGGCCCCAACATTGCTTGTCATTATAATGATACTCTTGTTAAAGTCGATACGCCGCCCCTTGTTATCCGTTGCAAAGCCTTCATCCATTATCTGAAGGAGGAGGTTGTGTACCTTGCCGTTGGCCTTTTCGATCTCGTCAAATAGGACAACTGTCTCAGGTTTTTTGTGCATTGGGGCGCTCAGTACGCCGCCATCGTCATATCCCACATATCCCGGAGGAGCGCCTATCAGTTTGGAGTATTCATGAGGAAGGGCATACTCTGAACAGTCTATGCGGAGCATGTTCTTTCCATCGCCTAGTACCATCTCTGCAAGGTTCTTGGCAAGTTCTGTTTTCCCCACACCCGTCTGCCCTGCGAAGAGGAAGCAGCCCACAGGCCTGTCAGGTGATTTGATCCCTGTCTGCGCCCTCTTGAGTGCATGGACAACCTTACTTATTGCCTCGTCCTGGCCTACTACGCGCTCTTGAAGTCTTTTTTCCAGAGAGAGGATGCTTTCTTCCTGCCTGGCATCTTTAACTCCCTCAAGGAGGAAGAGCTTGTCGGGGGTCTCTTTTTCCTCCATGTTGATGGAAACGCGGTTTATGTCCATTGCAGGATTTATCCTTATTATAAGCTGGTAAAGCTCATCTTCCAGCCACTCGGCATCTTTGCCTATCATGTCGCTGAGTTGGGTAGCCTCCTGTGAGAGATTGTCACTGTAGTTTACTATGGCTGTATTTATGACCAGCTGCTGGTAGGAGCGCTTGCCTGTCAGGTTTACGTTTTTGAAAAGATGCTGTATCTCACTGTCGGAAAAGACCCTTACCTTTATAAAACGGTCTATTGCCTGGCAGTATCGTATGATTATATTAGTTTTAAGTTCCATGGGACACCTCCTGTGACAATGTTAAGAGACTTTGATTTTTTTCTTTATTTTAGCTGTCGGCCTTTCCGGGAAAATCCTTGGCATATTGTATACTGTATACAAGTAGTGTGCCATAGACCATTTTTTTATCTGAACGCCTAAAATCTCTATTGTCAAGAATAAAACTACATTTATAGCGCTTCTTATATAGAAGACAGCTTAAAGCTCTTGTCCTTTAATCAGAGAAATTTTCCCTGCTAATTAGATGTCTATATGGTATTTGGGTTCAAAAAAAAAACAGGGGATAAGGATATTGACATTTAGTATGCTCCGAAGGTAGACTAGGTTAGTAAGTATTAACTAACATTTTTCAGGAGGTATCTGTGATAAGAAAAATTGGATATTTAATAGTAGTAGGTTCTTTTGTCTCGGCTAGCGCATTTGCAGGAGAATCCGGGCACTCTCATATGTCTGCCGGAAATAC
>JADFVX010000140.1 GCA_015222755.1 Pseudomonadota bacterium
CCAGAAAGAGCAGCACAAATATTAGTACAACGTAAAGATTATAGTTCGTCATCATTCTTCCTCCTTTGTTGATATTTTTTTGGGTTCAACCTCCAGAATCAGGCCTTTCATGCCGGTAACCTTGACCTGCTGGCCTTTTTTCAGGGCTGTCTTGCTTAAGGCATTCCAGGTTTCGCTGTGGATGGAAACGGTCCCTTTATGGTCAAAATCGTTGATCACTGTCGCCTCGCCGCCGATCAGTTCTTCAGCTCCACTCACCACGGGCCTGCGGCGCGCCTTGATGGCAACGCCGATGACAAAGATGAAGATCAGTGCGCTTGTGGCGGCAAAGGTGATAATCACAGAAATATCGATGCCGAAGCCGGGCAGATCCGTATCTATCAGGATGATCGAGCCGATAACGAAGGCAACTATCCCTCCGATGCCTAGAATGCCGAAACTCGGTTCAAAGGCTTCAGCGACCATCAATGCGACACCGAGCAGTATGAGAGCCATCCCTGCATAGTTGATCGGCAGGAGCTGGAATGAATAAAGGGCGAGAAGAAGGGCTATGGCGCCGACAGTGCCAGGCACTATGGAGCCCGGGTTGTAGAATTCCAGTATGAGTCCGTATATGCCTATAAGCATCAGGATGTAGGCTATATTGGGGTTGGTGATAACGCTCAGCAGACGACTGCGCCAGTCCGGATCAAGCTGCCTGATGGAGAGACCTGCCGTCTTCAGTGTGCGCTTCTGGCCCTGTACCACGACCTCTCTCCCGTCCATCTGTTTCAGCAGGTCGGCCATGTCGATTGCGACGATATCTATAACATTCATCTTCAGGGCCTCGCTCGCAGTGAGGCTGGCCGCCTCCCGCACCGCCTTTTCCGCCCACTCCTCGTTGCGGCCATGGAGCCCGGCGAGACCACGGATGTAGGCAGCGGCGTCATTGATCGCCTTCTTCTTCATCGAATCGCTGTCTGTATCGTCAGCCTGATCCTTTTCTTTCTTTTTTTCCTTAGAGCCTGGCGGAGAAATACCGCCAATCTGGACAGGTGTGGCAGCACCCAGATTAGTGCCGGGGGCCATTGCTGCTATATGACTTGCATACAGGATATATGTGCCTGCGCTGGCTGCACGTGCACCGGTCGGTGCCACATAGGTCGCCACCGGAAGGGCGGAATTGCTGATGTTTTTGATGATGCCCCGCATGGCCTTATCCAGGCCGCCCGGAGTATCCATACGGATCACGACCATCTCGGCATCGCTTCCGGCAGCCGATTCCAGCGCCCTTGCAAGGTAGTCATCCGTTGCAGGCCCGATGGCATCCTCGATGCTAAGCTGGACGACATGGCCGCCAGGGCTTTTAGCGCTAAGCGTATCCGGTAATAAAGCGGCTGTTATGAGTAGTGGGATAGCAAGGAATATTTTTGTCAGTCTAAGCATTATCTGCCCCCTCTCATCTCTTTACAAGCAGAGCTCATATCAAGACCGTTAATATGCAGCTTAGAGCGAAATAAAGTGAAATGCATAAAACATGCGCCTCTCTTCATGTTTCATAGCTTGTCATGTTGTCAACATTCTTGAAGGAAATCTTTTTGCCACCTTCAAAACCGATCTCCACTTTCGACCCACCGGGGATGACCTTTGCGGAGCAGCTCTTGATAACCCTGCCCACGAGATCAAGATCCACTCCCAGATCTCTCAAATGGTAGGAAATCTCAGCTCTGTCCTCTGTCGTGATTTCGTGCGGCTCATCTTGAGACATCCTGCAGAAAAGGGTGCCCATGTCGAAATAGAGATGATGCCAGGTCCCTTCAGCCTTTATGAGGATAACATTGGCCTCCTCTTCCAGGTCCTTCTGGTACCAGCACTCCTGGGCAAGCAACTCCTGAAGCGTCTTCCCCTCCAGGTCCGGCCATTCCCCGTTTATTTCCGGCTCATTCTTTTTCATACTCATAGATATAAGCTGTAATTTTACCTTTTCTTTATACGCCTGCAATCTCAACTAAAACATAAATTCGAAGAGATTGCAAATTGCTAATTGAAATCAAATAGGGTCAGCGACCATTTAAATCCCTAGTCCCAATTCAAAATAAAAAAGCCCGCTTCGGTGTTTATCCGAAAACGGGCTTTAATTTTTGATTGAATTTTTCATCTCCCCTCCACCTGTCTGCAAGACTATAACAGGGCGTGAGGGCTGTCAACAGGGAAGAAGGGGTTAAGGCTTACTACGCCTTCTGCGCCTTCACCATGAGCTCGCTTACCTTTTTGGCAAAACCGAGCGGGTCTTTAAGCTGTGAACCTTCGGTAAGGAGAGCCTGCTCGTAGATGAGACCTACGTACTCGCCGAACTGCTCGGAGTCCTTGTCCGCCTCGAAGAGGCCGTTCAATACATCGATGAGCGGATGGGTCGGGTTCAGCTCCAGAATCTTCTTGGGGTCAGGCATAGCCTGTCCCATGGAGCGCATCATCTGCGCCATCTGGGCGTTCATCTCGGAATCGTCCGCTGTGAGACAGCAGGCACTTTCCGTCAGCTTACCAGAGAACTTGACTTCCTTAATGTCGTCACCTAGCTTCTCCTTTACAGCGGTGAGAAGGTCGCCCAGCTCTTTAGCCTTCTCCTTGGCAGCCTTCTCCTTTTCCTTGTTGCCCTTGAGGCTCTCGGCACCGGCAGTGACCGACTTGATAGGTTTCTTGTCATACTCGGTGAGCTGGGGAAGTATGTACTCGTCAACGTTGTCTATCATGAGGAGGACTTCCATGTTTTTAGACTTGTAGAGCTCCAAATGTGGTGAGTTGAGTGCCTTGGCCCTGTTTTCCGCAGAGATGTAGTAGATCTCCTTCTGGTTTTTCTTCATCCCATCGACATAATCTTTGAGAGATTTAAACTCACCTTCCGCCGTCTTGGTAGTCGGGAACATGACAAGCTCCATGAGCTTTTCCTTGTTGTCCTGGTCATAGTGGAGGCCCTCTTTGAGCACCATGCCGAATTCATTGTAGAACTTGAGGTATTCTTCGGGCTTCTTGTTCTTCATGGTCTTAAGTGTGGAAAGGAGCTTGTTGACCAGACCCTTGTTGATTTTCTCAAGTTGCGGGTTGTCCTGCAGTATCTCCCTGGATACGTTGAGCGGCAGATCGCTGGAATCTACGACGCCGTTTACAAAACGCAGGTATTCAGGCAGAAGCTTCTTGCAGTCGTTCATGATGAAGACGCGGTTGATGTAGAGGTGCATCCCCTTGATGGAATCGGGGCTGAAGATGTTCTGCGGCGCCTTTGAAGGGAGGTACATGAGGGCCTTGTATTCCATTGCCCCTTCTGCGCTGTAGTGGATCGTCTCCATAGGGTCCTGGAAGTCGTGGCTTATCTGCTTGTAGAAGCTGCTGTAGTCCTCTTTCTTGATCTCTGATTTAGGCTGCATCCAGATGGCCTCGGCAGAGTTGAGTGTCTCTGTACTTTTTACCTTCTTTGGCTCCGCCTTGTAGTCGTCGTTGCCGTCCTTGTCCTTGGGGTATTCGTTGCGCTCCACCTCCATGCAGATGGGGAACTCGACGAAGTTGGAATATTTTTTTACAGTCTCACGGATGGTGTATTCCTGGAGATAGTCCTCGCACTCCTCTTTCAGGTGGAGTACTACTTCCGTGCCCCTGTCCTGCTTGTCGCACTCATCCAGATCGAAGCTGGCCTCGCCGGTGGAGACCCACTGCCAGCCTGTACCACCTGCGGTACGGGTGCGGACTGTCACCTTGTCTGCCACCATGAAGGATGAGTAGAAACCTACGCCGAACTGACCGATAAGATCGGGGTTGTCCTGCTTCTTACTTTCCTTGATCTTATCGATAAAATCCTGCGTGCCGGACTTGGCGATGGTGCCTATGTGGTCTATCAGGTCTTCCCTGCTCATGCCGCAACCGTTGTCCTTGATGGTAAGGGTCTTCTCCTTTTCGTCAGGGGTGATCTCCACCTGCCATTCGCTATTGTCTTCCAGCAGGTCTGCATTGGTGAGCGACTCGAAGCGCACCTTGTCGATGGCATCGGAGGCATTGGATATAAGTTCCCTCAAAAATATGTCCTTGTGGGAATAAAGTGAATGGGTCACGAGGTCAAGAAGCTGCTTGACGTCGGTCTTGAATTCATAATGTGTGTTCTTGCTTTTTGCCTTACTTGCGCTTGTAGTCATTGATTTCTCCATCATTTTTTTGTTTTTACCTTTGTGCCCAATAAAGGTAAGCATCGATTAGCCCTTTGTCAAGGCTTGCTACCTTATAATGGGTGTGATAGTTTTGTTGGTAGGGAGATTGCTTACCTGAATATATAAAAATTGTGTCCACCTTTTCCCCCTCCCTTGGTGGGAGGGGATTAAGGGGAGGGGGAATAATAAACTATAAATTTTTTAATATAATATTTTCACCCCCACCCTGACCCTCCCCCCTCAAGGTGGAGGGAAACTTTTTATTTACGTATACAGACTTAAAAAAGAGACTTGAACGATGAACGGTTTTTTACATAATATAACTGCTCTACTCCACAACCACGATCCGCTGCTGCAGGTAGGCATGCTACTGCTTCTCGGCTTCCTGGGTGGTATGGCGGCCAACCGTGTAGGCTTCCCACGTGTAAGCGGTTACATAGTGACCGGTATGCTGCTAAGCCCATCTGTCTCCGGTTTTTTCAGGGAAGAACTGATCCGGGACGAACTCTCCATAATCACCGATATCGCACTCGGTATCATCGCCTTCTCTATCGGCGGAAGCCTCGTAGTCAAACAACTTAAAAAGCTGTATAGCTCCATACTCTGGATAAACTTCACACAGGCCATCGGGGCCTTTCTTGCGACTACACTGCTCATCTCTCTGGCCGCCCCCTACATCTTAAACGGGGCCGCTAACTTTTCCTTCTGGCAGGCCATCTTCCCCATGGCGCTCATAATAGGCGCTATCTCGGCCGCCACGGCACCGGCTGCAGTACTGGCTATCGTCCACGAGCACCGTGCAAAGGGGCCCTTTACAACGACGCTGCTAAGCGTTGTAGCCCTCGATGATGCAACGGCCATAGTCTTTTACTCCTTTGCCATCGCCCTTGCACAGAGCCTTATGACCCAATCGGATCTTTCATGGCAGACGATGGTATACATGCCCGCAACTTCCATACTAACGGCAATCTTTATAGGCATTATCCCCGCAATCCTAATGAAGCTGATGGCATCTTCTGTCAAACGGCGGGAGACTATGCTGGGCGTCGTAGTGGGCTTTATCTTCCTCATAACAGGCCTTGCAAACAACCTGGATGCATCACCACTCATAGCCAACATGGTCTTCGGATTTTTTGTAGTCAACTTTATAAAGCATGCCCACGATCTATTTAGTGTCGTGGAGATGACGGAGGAGATGATCTTCAGCCTCTTCTTCACCCTGGCAGGGGCGCACCTGAACATAGGGGCCCTGACATCTGGCGGCTGGTTGATCATCGGGCTTATTGTTATGGGCAGGTTTACAGGGAAGCTCTATGGCACCAGGCTAGGAGCCTCCATCGCCAAGGCCCCCTCCCTTGTGCGGCGCTATCTGGGACTGGCACTGCTTCCAAAGGCTGGCGTCACCGTCGGCCTGGTTCTTCTTGCCAAGAACAGTTTCGGGGACTCGCCACTGGCAGACATTATGGTCAATGCCGTACTGGGCTCGGTCATTATAAACGAGTTAATAGCGCCACCACTTGTCAAGTACGCACTTGTCAGGTCGGGCGAGGCGGAAGGATCTAAAACATCGTAATAATGGAGCAAGGGATATGAAGATAAGAGAGATAAGGGTAAATCTCAAGGGGAGGGATATTCCCACCGTTCTTGAGAGCACCTTCATCAAGGAGGTGATTGAAACGATGCACTGCTGTCCCCACAGCCACCTTGTCTACGTCGTCAATGAAAGCGATGAGCTGACAGGGACAATATCGCTGGGGACAATCATGCGGCAAGTGCTCTGCCACAAGTATGAGCCGAAGGTACACCCCCGTACGATTCTCGGTATGGTCACTTATGAGACGGCAAGAGACATCATGCATAAAAAACCGACCGTTGCCACTGAGGAAGAAGAGGTGGAGCTGGTGATTAAAAGGATGATAGACGCCAACGTGAAGGAGATAGCAATCATCAGCGATGAAAAAAAGATCATAGCCGATGTGACCATACTGGACCTTCTAAAGATGCTTGGCGATATTTGATATCACATCAGATTACCCTTAGAGGCACCAAGACCAAGAGAATTAGACAGGATTACAGGATTGACCGGATACCCCCCCCCTCTTGAGATAAGAGGGGCAAGGGGGAGTTATGAATATGACACCGTTTCTACAATCAGTGAATAGCATAAAAACCCGTATTTATCCCTGTCTATTTTTTGACTTTTACCAATGCTTAGCCTAATATACGGCTTTATAAAGGAAACTGATATGCACAGCCCCACACTGGAACAATTCAAGGAATTAAGCAAGGAAGGGAACCTCATCCCGGTCTACAGGGAGATCCTTGCCGATATGGATACCCCCGTCTCCGCCTACCGTAAGCTGGGAGCCACATCTTACTCCTTTCTCTTTGAAAGTGTGGTGGGTGGCGAAAAATGGGCGCGCTACTCCTTCCTCGGCTGCGAGCCTTCGCTAATCTTTCGCAGCAAGGGCAAGAACGTGGAGATCATCGAGGGGGATAAAAAAACGGCCTTCGAGGCCGATCCCCTTGACGCGCTTAAGGAACTGATGGCACGCTACCGCCCCGTCAAGCTTGATGGGCTGCCAAGGTTTTCAGGCGGTGCCGTGGGCTATCTCGGCTACGATATGGTGCGCTTTTTCGAGGAGCTTCCTGACTCGACAAATGACGATCTGGATTTGCCCGATTCCCTCTTCATGCTCGCCGATACGATAGTCGTATTCGATAACGTCAGCCAGAAGATAAAGGTCGTCTCAAATGCCTACACTGAAGGTGCAGATATTACCGAGACCTACGAAAAGGCCGTCGCACGGGTGGAGGAGGTAATCAGGCGACTGAAGACCCCTCTTCCTCAGGCAGAGAAAAAAACTCCAAGTATGCAGGGCAAGACGGTGAGCTCCAATTTTGAAAAGGAGGCCTTTAAGGATATAGTCGAAAAGGCAAAGGAATATATCCGCGACGGTGATATATTCCAGGTCGTCCTGTCACAGCGTTTCGAGGTGGAAAATAATGCCGAGCCATTCGAGCTCTACAGGGCCATACGCTCCCTGAACCCCTCACCATACATGTTCCTCCTCAACCTTGACGGTATAAGCATGGTCGGCTCTTCGCCGGAGGTGCTGGTACGTGTCGAAGATGAGGAAATAACACTGCGCCCCATAGCCGGAACGAGGAAGCGCGGAAAGACGGAGCAAGAAGACCTCGCCCTGGAAAAAGACCTCCTTGCCGATCCTAAAGAGTGCGCCGAACATATCATGCTCGTAGACCTCGGCAGGAACGATGTGGGAAGGGTTTCAGAGACGGGCAGTGTAGTCCCCGACGAGTTGATGATTATAGAGCGCTACTCCCATGTCATGCATATTGTTTCCAACGTAAGGGGAAGACTGAAAAAAGGTCTCGATGCCTACAGCGTACTCCGTGCCTGCTTTCCAGCCGGCACCGTATCTGGCGCGCCGAAGGTCAGGGCCATGGAGATAATCGACGAACTGGAACCCACAAAGCGTGGACCCTATGCTGGCGCTGTAGGTTATTTCTCCTTTTCCGGCAACATGGACATATGTATAACAATACGAACGATACTGCTTAAAGACGACAAGGCCTACGTACAGGCCGGGGCGGGTATTGTAGCCTACTCAGATGCCGAGAGCGAATATACGGAAACCATAAACAAGGCACAAGGGATGATAAGAGCGCTTGAAATAGCGGCCCAGGGAGTCGATTGATTTGCTGAGGCGCCCTTTAGACCCTCAATATGCCCTGCCTTTCACCCTCTCAATACTTGCATTTCTACTCTATATCTTCACCCTTTCCCCTTCCATAAATTTCGGTGATTCTCCTGAACTTGTTTCTGCCGCTTACAACCTTGGCATAGCCCACCCGCCGGGTTATCCGCTCTATTCACTTGTGGGAAGACTGTTTGCATTTATCCCTGCCGGGGGAGATATCGCCGGGAGGGTCAACCTGCTTTCAGCCTTCTTCACCGCTACATCGGTCTTCATTCTTACCCTCATAACTACTCGCCTTGCCGGTGAAAAGGCAAGGCTTGGGGCCGTCTTTGCAGTCCTTGTCCTGGCCCTCTCGCCGACTATATGGTCACAGGCCGTGGTGGCAGAGGTCTACAGCTTGAACCTTTTCGCCTTTAGCCTGCTTGTATTTCTGCTTCTACGCTGGAGAGACGGTAGTGACAGGCGCTTTCTATATGCCGGGGCCTTTATCTGCGGGCTGGGGATGGGAAATCATCACACGCTGCTGTCACTGATACCAATGGTCTTTATGGCCCCCTTTTTAGGAAAAGAAAGGGCCTTGAAACATGCCAGGCTTTATATTCTCATGACCCTGCTGTTTCTTTTGGGTATGACTGTCTATATCTATCTGCCGCTGCGCTCCATGCAGGCCCCTCTAATAGACTGGGGAGACCCGGAAACTGTGGAGCGTTTCTTTGATGTTGTACTGCGCCGACAGTTTCCCGCCTCGGGGGGAGAACTGAGCCTTGCCTCTACTTTCAAGCATATTGGCTGGTATCTTAAGCAACTCGGAAGGGAGATGGGCTATCCGCTGCTTCTTGTTGCTCTCTTTGGGAAGATCAAGCTCTTTCGCAGGGACACTCTTTCATGGGCACTTTTGACCTTTCTCTTCATTGTAAACGGCCTGGGCACACTTTTCTTCCTCAACCCCCCGCAGGAGGCCTATGAAGATGTGCTTGTGATGCTCATACCATCTTTTGCCATTACAGCTATCTGGGTCGGAATGGGTGCCAGTAGTATTATTGCTGGCATAAAGAACAAAGCTGGGGCCGCTACTGTCACCGCTCTTCTGGCGGTGGCTGTAATCTACCCGCTTCCGGGCAGTTTCAAGGAGAACAATCACCGTGGTGACTACTATGCCCTTGATATGGCGGAAAATATCTTCAAATCCATAGACAGAGGTGCTGTGGTCTTTGTCGAATCCGACAACAGTCTTTTCCCTCTCTGGTATTTACAGCAGGTAGAGGGAAAGCGCCGGGATGTGGCTGTGATAGACGTCGATTTTTTGATGCTGCCCTGGTTTAAGGGACAAATGGAGAAACTCTATCCCGGACTGGAAATCCCTACGGAGGATCTGGGGCAGCACTCGGGCTCAAGCTCGCAGGCAAGCAGCTTCGGGAACATTCTGGACAGCTACAAGGCCGGGCAGGTAGAATTTCTTGCCACTAGTCTTATCTCCACCCGCCCACTATATCTTTCATATGAATTCGGCCCTGTCTACAGACAGTACAACAGAAGTGAACACTTTGTTATAGAACACGGCCTCTTATACAGAATAAGCCCAAGCGCATCAAGGCCGGATTTTTCCATCTTGAAAGGCTACGAGCTTAGGTCGACCATGGACCGGGATATACCTAGGACTCCTTTCATAAAGGCCTTTTCTCTGGCCTATCTGAGGGCTATGCAAACTCAGGCCAGAATCCATGCTATGGAAGGAAGACCCGGAGAGGCAAAGCGTATTATTGACCGTATGAAGGATATCAGAAAAGAGGCTGCTTCACTGTTGAAGTAGATATGCTAACGTGCGTATAGATAGCTGAGGGCATACTCGAATGTAACCTCAATGTTTACGGTTTTGCCCATTGACTTAGGCAGCGCACCGAAGGGGGCCGATTTTTTTACTGTATTCTTTGCAGCATCATCCAGTATGGGAAAGCCGGAGTGCTTGACAATCCTTATACCCAGCAATCGTCCATCAGCAGCAAGGCGAAACTGAAGTTTCACCTTGCCCTGCAGCCCTGAAAGTTTTGCCGCCGGGGGATAGTGGTTGTTTGCACCAAGCCTTCCCCTTATCTGGGCAAAATAACCCGTATCACTGAAGGCCATCGTATCCAGAGATATGACCTTGCCTTCCGGCACATCACTGGAAACGGGATCTGAGCTTTTAGAAGCTGCGCTGTCTCTATACGTCGGATGGAGATCCAGCGGTCTGGCTGGCAATTCTTCATTGTCTTTTTGTATGAGCATTGTAGTCACAGCTTGTACCTGCTTTTCCACTATATCTGTTTTTTCGACTTTAGCTTCAGGCAGTTTTTTATCTTTCACCCTGGCTTCATTGTTTTTCTTTTCAAGGGACATCGAAGATGATGAAGATTCCTCTTTAGCGGTGACGGCTGACATGGAATCACCTGCTACATTCTTCGGAGCGCTTTCCTTTTCAATCTTCCGAGTTTTTTCTGCAAGACGCTTGCTATCCTCGGAAGCAGTTTTTTCCAAGGCGGCATCATCCTGCTCGAATATCTCTACTACGAACCTCTTTACAGGGACAATAGCCTGGTCATCTAAACCAAGGGCTACCGCAAAAATAAGAGCCATCGTAATATGAAGCATGATGGAAAGGCCGAAGGTAAACCTGAGCCGGCTGTTCTTTTCTCTAAAATCAAAGTTATATGGCAAGATCATGATGGGATTATACCTCTATTTAACCGCTTCGGCAAGTTGAGCGCGGCTAAACTTACTGGACCGCATTTAGCGTGCCGCCGTTGTTACTATTGTTCCTCTCTGAAGGATATTAAGCAATGATGATAGGCACGGCAGGACATATAGAGCACGGGGATTTCTATAATTTATTAAACAAATACTTGCGCAAAATCATTCGCTTAGGAAGCCTTTGCTGACCAGTCTGTTATATATCGCCTCCGATGCAATTTCATAAGCCTTTTCGTTAGGATGCCCATTTAACAGACTTACCCTTAATGAACTTGCATTTTTTCCTTCGAAGTAGGGATAGAGATTAAGGACTTCAATGTGACGTTGCCGTCCGATTTTCTCCACATCAGCATATAAATCAAGAAAAGGGTGTGACTTATCCAGACTTTCAAGGGA
>JADFVX010000002.1 GCA_015222755.1 Pseudomonadota bacterium
ATGCAAGAGGGAGCAGGTAAGTTTTTCATACTGGCGAGCTTTTTTTATCTGGCTGCAGGTCCCCTTATGGGTTTCCTCATGGCCTACCTTAGAGGGAAATGGGTGCTCAGGCTTATGGCGGCGCATACACATTTCAACATCATGGGATGGGTATCTATGATGATATTCGGCTTCTCCTACAACTTCCTGCCCGTACTTGCCGGTAAAGAGCTATACAGCGATACACTCCCCTACGTTCACTTCGTCCTGGGCAACGTGGGACTGCTGGGAATGGGCTTTGTTTGGGTAGGGAGCAGATTTCCAAAGTCGCCCATCAAACCGAAGGCGGTCTGGCCGTTCGGCCTTATGGTCTTCATATCCTTTATACTATATATATTTAATATGATAATGACGCTGATGTTTTAATCTTTCCTTAATCTTCTTTAATGTATATTTATCTAAAGCTTGAACTTTAAGGTATTCCAAGAGTCTACAAAAAGAAAAGGCTTAACGCGCTTTACTCGCAATAATAGAAAAAATTTTCTACAATAAATATAAAAAACAAACCCTAAGGAGGAAAATCATGTTTAAAAAATTTCTAGCACTACCAGTTATGCTCATTGCCATTTTGGTCTTTACCCAGTCTGCCCCGGCCGAGCCAGAAATAAAGCGTACAGGTAAAGAGTGCGACAAGACACAGAAAAAAGATTGCGACAAAAAGTCAAAAAAAGACTGTGATAAAAAAGGAGGAGAGCGCCATAGCCGTGGGGATTATAAGCGCGGAAAGGGAGGGTTCAACATACTCATGATCGCCGACAAGATCGGCCTCTCTGCAGACCAGGTGGAAAGCATAAAAGGCATCAAATCTTCACATGGAAAAGCTCAGATCATGACAAATGCCGAGATCGATGTACTCAAGATCGAGCTTAAAGAGCTCAGCCATGATTACAGCACGAATATCAAGGTCTATGCCAGGAAGGTAAGGGAGATAGAGGCAAAAAAGAGTGATGAAAAAATCGCCAGTTTCAAGTTAAGGAAAGATATAAGCGCTCTTATGACGCCCGAGCAGAGGACCAAGATAAAAGAATATTACATGAAAAAGTATAAGAAGTAGTTACCGGCTTCTAAATTATTAAAAAGGCCGCCCCAAGTGGGCGGCCTTTTTTGTTTGGTTTAAGCTCGTGCTGAACTACCCTGGACCTCCATCAGCTTGGGACTTTCACCTACAAAGCATCAAAAATGTTGCAGGCTTAGAATTGACGATTACAGAAAGAAAGAGGTGGTAATAATTACAGGCCAGTCATGATCTTTAACCTGTCTATCACCTGAAACTCATCACAACCTTTGCAAGGTATAGAGTTGGAATAGACCGATGTGTCGTCAAATATATTACGTATGCTCAGTGCAATGATATAGCCGCCGCTGTTCTTCATCACCTGTGCTGTGGCGATAAGCTCAGTCTGAAAGGCTATGGCAATATCCTGCATGCATCTTGTCTCATCACACTCCTTACCCACTTCTGTAGCTTTGGCCTCTCTGGTAAAAATCTCACGAACTTTCTTGTGTACCTGCTCTCCTGAAAAAACCTGATACTTTGCCTGAAGGCTATTTACAAGAGCTGCCTCCATAGGGCCACTATAGCCTGCATCTACTCCACTCAATCTAATAGGCATCATTACAAGTGGTTCCTTTGTTCCTGATGTAGCCTTTGCAACAGGTTGAGTTGACCGTGTATTTGCCGCAGCCATGTACTTTCTCTTCGGCCCTCTTGCGCTATATAAGCTTTTGCCTGTCATAGGAAACTGGTACAATGCATAACCCCAAGCAAAGCCTTTAGCCAAAAAACCACCACTATCAACGTCAAGCTCACCTCCCAAAATGCCCTTGTCGAAGTCGATATAATCAATAGCGAGTTTTTTTTCTGCACCTCCTGGAATAAATCCCAACGCGACCCCTTTATTCCCAGACTGTAGTCTTACATTGTTTGGATCCCTCACCATTAACTTGCCTTTCCCTGACGCCATTATGGGTATACCCATCCATGATGCTGACTCTTTTTCATTAAAGGTTATCTCAGAACGTTCCTTATTTCGTTTGGCATCTGTCCTCCAAATACTCTTTATAAATACTACCCCCGGTATAGGACCTCCTTGAACAAATTCTTTCATGCGACCCTTGCATTCCTTCGTCTCCGGGTTGCCCCAGCAAGGAATGATAGTTTCACCTTCGTTCACATTGAGTAAGGAGTAAAGATCCTCCAACAGTTCTTCCTTCTTGACCATGTTGGGGTTTTCGTCGAGAGTATTACATTCGTTCTCAATACAGAGCTTGAGGTTGCCCACCTTTCTGTATTCTGCATTAAAAGTACAGCCGACGGCAAAGGCCGAAATAAACAGTAATAGAAGCATAAGAGCGTTTACATTGTTTTTCATATTTCCCTTATCCTAAATTAAGTAACAGAAAATCGTTTTTCTGAAACAGGTGATAATTATCACAAAGAACTTATCTTGGCAAGAACTTATCGAAGCAATAAAACTTGAAGGGACTTGATGATTACTGACTGAAATGTGGCAGTTTTCTAAAAGACCTAGTTTTGTTTGTTACAGGAAGTAATAGCTGAAGCTTTCACATACAAGGACTCAAAATTTGAACGATTCGGAATTAAAGATTACAGGATAAAAAAACAGCATTTCAAACAGGGATAGATTTAATTATGCCCATCTGAGTACGACCACGCCTCCATTGCAACAAGGTTCATGATAGTCTCAGTGTAGGTGAAAATTTGTGGGGCCAAATCCAGCAAAGTGACACTGGAAGAAGCAGCACGATGAAAATTATCTACACTTTTGATTTCAACCCTTGGTACCTGCTGCAGGCCTCCTTGTTTCCAAGTTCACAAGACTTTTCCAGATCACTCGATGCATTTATCAGATCTCTATTATGATAGTATGTGCCTGCTCTTTCAAGGTATGCCTCTGCATTATCTGGTTCAACAGCAATAAATGAATCCCAATAACCGATGATACTTTCCCACTGTTTATCTTTTGCGAGGATATAGTCTATCATGCGATATGATTCAAAGTGACTGGGGTTGACATCAATTGCTTTTTCAAAATCTGAGAAGGCTGAATCTATATCCGCCAAATAGGTAAAAGCCATTCCCCGCCAATAGTATGCCTCGAAATTTTTATCATTGGAATCTATCGCAAGTCCAAACATTTCAACAGATCCATTATAGTCTGACTCCTTGTAAAGTTGGTGGCCTTGGTAGACGAGTGCCTTGGATACCCACTCCTTCCATTCGCTAATTTTAGGGTCATCAGGTTTTATAAGTTCTGCTGCATGTAGGTCTTCAAGGGAATCGTAATAGTTACCGGTTGTAAAGTATATTTTTGCACGCAAGAGATAATATTCGTCCATTACAGGTCGGAGCTCAATGGCTCGGCTAATATCTTCTAAGGCCAGGCTGTAGTCTTTTAAATGGTAATGGTAAATCCTTGCTCGCATCTTATAAAAAGAGCTATCATCACCAAAGGTAATGGCCTTTGTCAATTTGTCCACCGCTTCTTTATATTTTTCTTTCCCAAAAAGAATTCTTCCCTGATCGTAATAGATTTGCCCATAAAGCGCCGTGAGCTTAGGATTCACGTCAGAATACCTCTCGGCACCTTTGGCTATATTTTCCATCACTGCATAGTTTCCACCCCACCGTGGCTCTTTCGCCCATGTACTGTTAGAGGCAGCAATGTAAGAATGGGGGAAAAGCTCCAGTACCTTATTAATAATTTCATTTTCATCACCAGCAATTGAGCTTGTATTAGAAATTCCTATTAATATGCGATAAGCAGGCATTAAATTTGGATTGATCTCTAATGCATTATTGATGTTTTCCTCTACCTTTACAAAGTATGAGTTCATTTCTTCAATTTGATCTTCAGATGTATCCTTTATAAATTTGTGTCCTCTGCTTTCCCATCCTTTCGTATAGTAATATTGAGCTATAGCCAGACGTGGCTGGTAGCTATCAGGGTAACGTTTTACCCACTCCTCCATATATCCCTCATATGAAGGGTTTGTTAGACGAAATGCTCCATAGGCATCGAAGACTTTATACTCATTTGTTTGGTCTGCCTCAAAGCTTTTTTGATATTTCTCCAGCGCTGTGTTTAGCTGTTCAAACTGCCTTTTTCTTAACATTTCCCGCAACTGTACAACTCGGGCAACAGTTATGGTTTCTTTTGCCTCTCTTGAAACTGGAAGATTACTCGCTGCCTTTGTTACCTCATACTCTGTTCCAGCAGGTAAAAATTTGGAAAGATTAAATTCAGGTTTGGCAAAAGCTACTAGTAGAAGAACGACTCCTCCCATCAACATTACTGCCAATAGATCTGCTTTCTTTATTCCCTTGTCATCTTTTTTGGGGGGAAAGGGAAAGCCTATTGAATTATTGTTAGGTCTTTTTGTAGTCCGGGGGGCATGAGATATGGAAGCACTTCCTTTCTGCACATCTGAACTACTACTAGGTATTGATAAAGACTCGACTTTTCCTGTCAGCGTCTTTGCGACAGCCTCCTGTCTCTTCTTACTCCCTTCGGCACCTTCAACTGCTGCTGAGGTCTCAACCTTTCTGAAGAGAAGGATCTTTTCATTGCAGGTTTTACAAGTGATATACTTCTTGATGTTGGGCGGGATCTTCTCATCGGCAATGGTTCCAAGAACCTTTTGACATGTTTTGCAGTAGACTTTCATTATTAAAGTACTCCCTTAATCCTCTAGCAACTTCAGATTATGCACCCTTTCATCCGTTTCGGGGTGGGTTGAGATCAAAGACATACCCGTAATATTGGCTCCCCTCTTGGTAAGGCGCAGCAGAATATCTTGAAGAGGTTTTGTCCCCCATCCTTTGTCCATCATGTAAAGCCCCGCAGCTTCATCTGCCTCTCTCTCAAAATTGCGGGAATAACCTGTTTGGGCCAGCACCGTCGGAAGCGTGGAGGCGACAGAGGTGATAGAAGCGATATCCCCTGCCAGTGCCGATACGAGGAGGAATACCCCGGCATTCTGGAAAACACTTCGCATGCCATGCCGTTTTTCCACATGGGTTATTTCATGGTAAAGTATTCCAATGAGCTCTGCGTCACTCTCCGACATATCAACAAGCTCATCGGTCATCAATATAAGACCCGAGGGAAGGGCAAAGGCATTGGCACCTATTATCTTGCCCTCTCGAAATTCAAGGCGGAAGTCAAATTCCTTACCTTTGCCAGCGACGAGCATCTGAAAGGTTTCCTCAAGTTCTCTGGCCCTATTCTCACTCAGCTTAGTCGGTGCAAGGTAGTTCTTATCCAAAAACTCAAGGGTGTGCAGGCTTATTTTCTCCGTTACTTTTGGAGGGATAGCGGCGGCAGCCTTTTTAGCAATAACTGGTATGCCGTGGCTTATAAAGAGCCAGGTGCAAAGGATCAAGCCGACAAAACAGACTGCCACCAACTGCCAATGTGACTCCAGGAGGTTGACAATTCGCATGCCAGGATTGAGTCCTAATAACCTTTCAAGAACGGCTACCGACTTAAATTCATCAGTATCACACCTGGCTCCACCAGGAAGGAGTATGGATCGGGTCGTCTGGCCCAAGGCGGGTGTTATTTCACAATCCACAAGGGGGACAACAATGTCTTTCAGGCCTTCGCCTCTTATGGAAAGACTTTGGCCGGCAAGCTTAACCGTAACGGTATAGGATCTGGATGTCTGTCCATCGAAATAGTTCCCTCTGAACTCGATCATAGGCCAATTTCAAAATCGAAGAAGTCTGTTGCCGCATCTCCCAGGGCACTTTCGTCTTCCGCCACATCAGCTGTGAATTCATCAAGGTTGCAGTAGGCTTCAACAGCCAGGTTATCAAGGATATAACGTGCACGCCGGATCTTTGCCCAGGGCGCCATGAGTCCGAGAGAACAAATAATGGCAAGTATGTTAGTCATCTGTATCCAGACCAGTTTTCTAACCTGTATATCACTTTTAAACATCACCTTGCCTAATCTGGAATGGTGCCAACAGTAGTTGGTTAGACGTACAAAAACATACTGCTGAACAATTGTGAAAAGAAGCATGATAGTTAAGTATGAAAAAATCGCTCCAATGAGCATAGCCTGTCCAATCTTACCACCTGGACCAGCGCTATTAATAGACCCTAGCTTTGCCACCAGGGCAGCTATAGAGCCAGCCCCGAGACCAAAAAAGAGGGATAGAGCAGCAACGAGGGTTAGTATAATCAGGACTGCAGCTACAGCATGGATTCTATAGAAGGGGGCAATCCTTCCAGCAAAGTTGCTTCCCGTTTTTCCATAGGCAAAATTATTGAAGAAGTAGCCTTTGCGCTTGTATGCCCAGTAGGGCGTGATTAAGCCAAAGGTGAGTGGGATCAGCAGCGGGATCAATAGGTAGTTAAAATAGCTCTCCTTCAATCCTCCTCGAAAGTGGAAACGAATATTCCTGAAAGAGGAGTTGTGGGCATAGAAACGAAGCGACTTATAGATCAGGAAGGGAAATATGATGGCAAGGGCTATGCCTATAAATATTTTCATGCTGGGATAGAAAAAATCAGATGTTGAATATAAAGCAAGTCCACCCCCCATGATCAGGTTTCCCTTCAAAATAGCTACAGGGTTAGCGAGGTAGTCAAATGGGTGTCCCGCCAGCTTCGTGTGGGCATAGAAGTAACGTCTTGTCCTGACCTTTGCCCATGCTGCATAGATGCCTAGTGTAACTATGGTCAGAAAGGTATTAACTATCCATATTCTGAAATATTCACCTGCCGTACCGGAAAACTGAGGCCTGAATGTCCTTCCTTTCGGCCGATCTGAAGTTTTTCGAGAGGCTGAGAGTGTCTTGGTTTGTTTGGGTGTTGCGGGAGCTTTTATTGTAGCGACCTCCCTCTTTTTCCTCTCTTTGATACCTTCAACTGGTGCTAGGGTCTCAACCTTTCTGGAGAGAAGAATCTTTTCCTTGCAGATTTTACAAGTGACATACTTCTTGACGTTGTGCGGGATCTTCTCGTCGGCAATTTTGCCCAAGACCTTTTGACATGTTTTACAATAAACTTCCATTTTCAAGAGGTCCTTTACCCTATTTTGACAACCAGCATATCAATTAAAGTTGACGAGTTTGCATCACTAAGTTTACAAAAAAAATCGTAGATTTGATGTATATAATTAGCAAATCTTGAAACAAGCTGAACATATCACAAAATCAATATGAAAGTGCGACACATATTGCTTAATATGCGACATATATTGCTTTTGTGTATTTTTTGGAGAAAAGGAGTGGTTTGGGTTTATTTATAGGTGAAATATTGTATGTGAAGACGCAATTGAAAAATCACACTTTTAGGAAGGAAGCGTTGAGGACTTCACCTACTACTAAACAATTTTTAATTTAAATGGTTTAACTATTACGAATTATAATTATTACTGTTCAACTCTAGTTCATTTACCTTATCTTCATCGGTTTCTACCAAGTACTTATATGACAATGACAGCGCGGAGATTTCTACAGCAATTAATGCATAGCTTAAATAGTAAACGATTATATCTATAAGTAGATGTTTCCCAGTAAGAAATGCAATAAACAACGATGAGACCAAAGGAAAAGCTGTAAAAACTACGACAAGCCTCCAGCCGTTACCAATCGTTAAATCCAATGCCGTGTTCACACCAATTTTCTTATCAATTGCTGTAGCTGGAAATAAAACACAGAGTCGAGAAATCATATACAGGCTTGCCAAGGTCATAGCTGTAAAGCTGACTATCGTTCCAACCTTGTTATTTGAAAGTATTGGAAAAACATAATAAGACATGAAAAACAGCACTAGGCCTACTATGTATATTAGTATGAAAAAGAATGCCACGATGAGTCCAAATCTTATAAATTGCCATTCTCTTTTTGACCACTTTAAAACTCCATATATCGAAACAGAATTAGGACCAAGTAAAATTATTCGATGGCATGTAATAGCGAAAAGCGTATATATGACGCTTTGAATTACGATTTTGGCAATAACTATAGGCTTTGCAATATTAGTGGTTGGCTGGATATCATAGAGTATTTGAATGAAGACAAGAGACGTGGTCATGATGAAAAGAGATTTTGTCAAATAGGCAGACTGATTCCATGAAGCAACAACAGCACTCTTGATAATATAAAAAACAGGAAGTACTTTTTTAGTTTGATTTTCTTCCATGCATACTTGCCTTCTTATAATTCAGACAACAATAACCCTAGAATGTATAGAAATTGATTCAATCATAAATTCGAATAAATTGCAAATTACTAGTTGAAATGTTGCATGCATGGAGGAGGTCGAAAAATCTCGCTTTCAGGAAGTAAGGCTTACTTGCTACCAATAAAAAAGGACAGGGGTTTATCCCTGTCCCTCTTAATTGCAAACTATATTATATTAATTAACTGCGTCTTTAAGTGCCTTGCCGCCCTTAAATTTAGGGACTTTTCTTGCCTTAATCTGGATGGTTGCCCCAGTCTGAGGATTTCTTCCTGTCCTGGCTGCCCTTTGAGAGACAGAGAAGGTACCGAAACCAACAAGACTGACGCTTTCACCTTTGGCCAATGCACCTGATACACTTCCTGTAAAAGCCTTTAGTGCCGCACCTGCCTCCTTCTTTGATATACCTGCATCTTCTGCAATCTTTGTTACGAGTTCATCTTTAGTCACGTCTTACCTCCTTTAATGATTTTTATTTCTATTAACGATTTTATAAAAACTAATGGATGTAGCAACAATCCATTTTGTTATTTTTGCGACTCGTACAGTTCTTTTACATTTTTTAGAAAGCTGTGACTGTATAGATAGTCAACTACGCCCACAACCTATCAAGATTAAGTCAATAAATCAATACTCAAAAAGGTGTATTTTGGGGTAGATATTTTGAGGTAGGCATTTAATGTTTTCTTGGAAATTTATCAGATGATCTCTGCCAAGCAAAAATTACGGATGACAGAGCTTAATTCTGCAATCCTCACAGATCCACAAGAGGAAGCTAAACAAGCCAATACTCCCCCTCCCCTTACAGATTTTTGACAGGCTGCTGAGGCATATTTCATTAAGGCGGAAAACGAAAAAAACGCAACAAAAACAACACTTAGAGTTTTATGCACAAAAACTGTGGATAAACTGTGTCCAAAAAAATCTACATCTGGCCTTAAAGCCTTACAAAGCTGGGCGTAGAGCAAATTGCCTATTTTTTAGGCACATAACAAGGGACAATTTGCCCTTACTTTTCATGAACTTACAGACTATGCCATTTGCCAAACTTGTCTCTTTAAATTTTTTCATAACATTTTCATTTCTTGGCACATTTTTATCCACAGCCACATGTGGCATCTGTGGATAAGCGACCTTTCTTCCACTATTCTAAGGGTTTTTGGAATATAACGGCAAAGCATGTTTTTGACAATTCCCATTCTCTCATCCAAATAAAAAAAGGACCGGTAAAAACCGGCCCTTCTCGCTCTATACAAAAGAAATCCCTTGGCATAAAACGGCCCATCTTAAATATCACCAGGGGAAAAGCTCTTTTTTTCTTCCGGAGAGTTGAGGAAAGTTCTTATTACAAACGCCCTGCCAGCCCTCCTCTTTTTGATTTTTAAGCACCTAGTAGGAAGCAGCCAGGACTCTCTCTTTGTCCTCAAAGATAATTGTCACCTTCTTTTCAAAAACTTCCAGCACAACTCCCCTGCCAAAGCTCACATGCAAAACGATATCGCCTTTATTGTATGACCCGGACATCTCATAGGGAATGTCTTGCCCCTTGGCCTTAAAAACAGCCTCCTCCCAACGTCTCTCAGGGCTCTTGACCGGAGTGGCTCTCTTGGCTGTAGAGGTCCCCTTCTTTATCGTGGCCCTCTTTTTTGTCCTGTCCCTGTAATTGTGCTCGCTCCCGCAGGTTCGGCATTTGACCCTGACAATCTTATCTTCTATCATCGCAACAATAGTATGACTAAGATCCATCTTGCACTTGGTGCAGTAACAGACTGTGTTTTCCCCTGCAGCCGACTTACTTTTCATTATTATGCCCTTTTACCTGATTTTATGGGATATAGACCCAATTCAACTAAAATGCTAACTTGTCGTCAGCAACGTGGTAGCGCGGGTCTTCCATAATATTGACCTCCACAAGGTCTCCCGCCTTACTCAGTAACTTTCTGCACTCTGGGCTCAGGTGGCGAAGCCTGAGAGTCTTGCCCGCCTTTGTGTAACGCTCTGCCAGTGAATCAATGGCCTCAATAGCAGAATGATCTGCTACGCGTGAACGGGCAAAGTCTACAATCACTTCATCAGGATCTTCCTTCGGGTCAAATATTTCATTAAAACGGTGGATGGATGCGAAAAAGAGAGGGCCATCGAGCATATAAATCTTTGCACCCCCAAGGTCGGCATGGGTTTCAGCATGAATCTGTTTTGCATGATTCCAGGCATATACAAGGGCTGAGACAATGACACCGACAACAACGGCAATGGCAAGATCGGTGACAACGGTCACAACTGCGACAAGGATGACAACAAAGAAATCTTCAGAGGGGACACGTTTCATCAACCTGAAAGAGCCCCATTCAAACGTTCCCAGTACGACCATAAACATCACGCCCACAAGTGCTGCAACGGGGATCATTTCAATAAGTGAGGAGCCGAAAAGAATAAAACTAAGGAGAAAGAGCGCCGCTGAAATTCCCGACAGGTTTCGCTGACCGCCTGAGCTGATATTGATCATACTCTGACCGATCATTGCACAGCCCCCCATGCCGCTAAAAAAGCCGGTTACGACATTTGCCGCCCCCTGTCCGAGGCAAACCCGATTACCCTGGCCGCGAGTTTCGGTCATTTCATCAATAACGGTCATCGTAAGCAGTGATTCTATCAGGCCGATGGCCGCGAGAATTATCGAGTAGGGAAAGATGATTTTAATTGTATCAATGTTAAATGGAACCTGAGGGATATGAAAGGGTGGAAATCCACCACCGATTTTAGCAATGTCGCCGACCGATTTTGTATCGAGCCCGCCAAAAATAACTATCAGCGAAATACTAAGAATGGCTATCAGTCCGGCAGGCAGGGCGCGCGTAAATTTGGGCAGAAAATGCATAACAGACATCGTCCCAAAAACCAGTGCCAGCATGAGCCCTAACTGTGCAGACGGCATCCATGCAAGGCTGCCATCGGCAAGTGTCACCTTAAACTGAGGAATCTGGGCCAGAAAAATAACAATGGCCAAACCGTTCACAAAGCCCAGCATGACGGGATAGGGAACCATACGTATAAACTTTCCAAGCTTTAAAAGACCTGCCGCGATTTGCAAAGCACCCATTAAAACTACGGTGGCAAACAGATATTCCACACCATGCCTTGCAACAAGGCTCACCATTACAACGGCCAATGCGCCCGTAGCGCCGGAAATCATTCCAGGCCTTCCGCCCACAATCGCCGAGATCAAACCAACCATGAAGGCAGCATAAAGGCCTGTCAGGGGATGCACCCCCGCCACAAATGAAAAGGCCACAGCCTCCGGCACCAGTGCCAGCGCTACCGTTAAACCTGAAAGAACATCATCTTTGGCACGCGCAGCATGCCTGTAATAAAGCGCAAACATAAAATCTCCTTAAAACTGATTTTCTCTCAGATAGTTTTAATGGACTTAAAAATAGACAAAGAGAGCGTAAATATCAGTGGAAAAACAGAGGAAAAAAATAAGGACAACGACAATCAATGCCGCTATATCTAAGCGTTTTTCAAGAAAACAACGGAGACAGTTGAACTATTTATTTCGATTAACTAAGCCACTTGAATAGAACGCACATGATAGCACAAAACCCCTTTCTCCTTCAATCATTTTGTTCCAGCAAATACCTCATTTGGAACGCCTTTTTTACTATTCTAAAACAAAGGATAAGCCTGCAACATAGAATATTTCTATAAACTTCATCGAAGACATAGATATTTCAGATTTGAATTTTCGCCCTGGATACTGTATCTTTTTTCAAAAAAATCAACATAAGGAAATCATATTTATGAAGCGAGTCACTTCTTACCTTTTTGTTTTTTCATTCCTTTTCTTCACCTCCTCCGCCACGGCTGAAACAGTTAGCGGCAATGTGACCATGAAGTTTGACCTTTCGGCCCATCCAGGTGACAAAGTGGCCCAACTTTGGATACCCTACCCCATGTCGGACCAGGATCAGACTATCATGAATATCCGGGTAGATAGCAACGCAGCCTCATCGGCTGTTTACTCCGATAAGCGCTTTCAGACCCCCATGCTCTACGCCAAGTGGGATGCGGGAGTGAAGGAGCGTAAGCTGACCTTCTCCTTTGACGTAACAAGAAAGGAAATTATCCGACAAAACTTTCCTGAAAAGGAGGTGCCTTGGGACCCTGCTGATTACACGCTCTTTCTGGCCCCAACCAGGTTGGGACCACTGGGTGGCGACGTAAAAAAACTTGCTGAAAAGATCACGGCAGGAAAGAAAAGTGTGCTCGACAAAGCAAAGGCGATCTACGACTGGAGCGTGGAAAACACCTACCGCAATCCTAAGACGCGCGGATGCGGCAAGGGCGATGTCTGTGAGCTTCTTAAGGACCCAGGCGGAAAGTGTACCGACATCAGTTCAATTTTTGTCGCCCTCTCACGCGCTGCCGGCGTGCCTGCAAGAGAGACATTCGGTATCCGGCAGGGTAAAAAGGCGGGTGATGATATCTCGCAGTGGCAGCACTGCTGGGCCGAATTTTACCTTCCCGGCCACGGCTGGGTGCCCGTCGACCCGGCGGATGTAAGAAAGATGATGTTCAGGGACGACCTTGCTCTGAATGACACTAAAACAGCAGAACTCCGGGACTACTTTTGGGGTGGTATAGACGCCTACCGCATCAGGCTGGGCACAGGGCGCGACCTTACGCTGAACCCGCCGCAGCATGGAGAAGCCGTCAACTACCTCATGTATCCCTTCGCACAAATCGGCAAAAAAACGCTCGATTGGCTCGCCCCGGAGAGCTTTAGCTACGTCATTACCTACAGGCCGCTGAAAATAAACAAATGATCCCCAGCGCAAGTGGCGGGATATTTATCGGACATTGCAAGTAGGGAGCTTTAAAAGTCCCTACTTGCAGTAATTGCGAGCCCGCATCCTGAGGACCCGGCCTTTACATTCAGCACCTTATGCCTATAAAAACCCTGCCCATACACCTAAGCGCCATTTTTTAGGGAGGCTTTACATAAAATCAAAATTGCAGTCCCAAAAGGTATATGGTATTATTTGTCAACAATGGGGGTGGGAAGTTAATGAGCAAAGCCAGAATACTGGTAGTAGACGATGATGAGGGAATACGTCAAAGTCTCTCCTTGATCCTCAAGAAGAGAGGATACCTGGCCGAGGCTTGCGCCTGTGGCAAGGATGCAGTCACAAAGCTTAGGAGTTCACCCTATGATGTTTTGCTGACAGATCTGAGGATGCCGGAAATGGGGGGCATAGAGCTTTTGAAGGCAGCAAGGAAACTTTACCCCTCCATGGGGGCCATTATAATGACAGGATTTGGCGAAATAAGTACATACCTTGAGGCTATGGACCTGGGCGCTGCGGAATATATTAACAAGCCTGTAAAAAGTGAAGAACTAGAGTTGATCATAAAAAAACTCATGGCAAAACAAAAAATTGATGCATAGAAACTGTACCCTAAACCTACGCACTTGTCCCATAAAACATCAATAATACCCAACAATGGAAGGCGCTAGATATATCGCGATAGAAGGCCCCATCGGCGTAGGCAAAACCAGCCTTGCCGAGCTTCTGGCCAGGGCCATGAAGGGAAGGGTCATTGAAGAACAGGTTGAAGAGAACCCTTTTCTTAAAGATTTTTATAGCGACAGACAAAAATACTCCTTCCAGACACAACTTTTTTTCCTTTTAAGCCGCTATCGCCAGCAGCAGGAACTGGCCCAGTGCGACCTTTTCAACAAAACCATAATAAGCGATTATCTGTTTGCAAAAGACAGAATTTTCGCGTATCTTAACCTCGATAAAAACGAGACGGATCTTTATGAACAGGTCTATAAGACGCTCGACGCGAAACTGCCAAAACCGGATCTTGTCATCTTTTTGCAGGCAACTACGGAGGTGCTCACAGAGCGCGTAAACACACGTAACAGGGACTATGAAAAAGAGATCAAGCCTGACTACCTTGAAGCATTGCAGCAGGCATATAACGATTTTTTCTTTCACTATGATGAAACCCCCCTGCTGGTAATAAACTCATCTGAAATCGACTTCGTGAACAACGAAGGCGACCTTGAACTGCTTATAAAGGAGATCAGGGAGATGAAAAAGGGCATAAAGCATTTTGTACCGCTTGGATCCATATAGCTGGACCGGGACGGAAAAAGCAGATAGTTTCAAGGTCGCTTCATATTTCTTATGGAGTAAGTCTTGCGCTGCCTTCCGCCTGGAAAAATGGAAGGTTTTTTTATGTGCGTAGCTAAAAGCAAGGACAAGATAACAGTCCCCATCATAGTCGGTAAAAGAACCCAGAAAGAGCCCATAAAGGTATTGACGGCATACGACTTCCGCATGTCTGCCCTGCTGGACAGTTGCGGCATAGACATACTTCTTGTGGGAGACTCTCTGGGAAATGTCGTCTATGGTTTTGACAGCACCCTGCCTGTCACCATGGATATGATGATAGCCCACAGCGCTGCCGTAGCTCGCGGCAGAGAAAGGGCGCTTGTCGTCTCCGACCTCCCCTTCATGTCTTATCAGGTGTCAGAAGAAGATGCAGTAATGAATGCCGGGCGGCTCGTCAAAGAAGGCGGCGCAGAGGCCGTCAAGCTTGAAGGTGGTGTAGCCATGGCTGGCAGGATAAGGCGCATTGTAGAGGCAGACATCCCTGTCATGGGCCATATCGGATTGAGGCCGCAGGCAGTCAACATGATGGGCGGGTACAAGGTGCAGGGACGAAGCGAACAGGAAGAAGCCATACTGCTCGAAGATGCAAGTGCCGCCCAGGAAGCGGGGGCATTTGCCATTGTTATTGAGGGAGTGCCTTCAGCCACTGCTGCAAGGATCACAGAGGCCCTTAGCATACCGACCATAGGCATAGGAGCAGGGCCGGACTGTAACGGGCAGGTTCTGGTAATAGACGACCTGCTGGGCCTGTCTGAATTTACACCGAAATTTGTCCGCAAATTTGCAGACCTTTCAAAAGAGATAGTGAGTGCCGTCTCAAACTACGGCAAGGCCGTAGATGCAGGCAGCTTCCCCTCAGCAGAGGAAAGTTTCGGAGCAGACAGCCAGAAATGAGACTCATAGCTACAGTTGCCGCAATGCGGGAAACCTCAAGAGGGGCCAGACGGGAAGGTAAGACGATGGCATTTGTTCCCACAATGGGCTATCTCCATAGAGGCCACCTTGCCCTGCTTAAGGAGGCAAAAAAACGTGCTGATCTAGTTGTTGCAAGTATCTTCGTCAACCCCACCCAGTTCAACGAAAGTGAGGATTTTAGCTCTTACCCAAGGGAGCCGGAAAGAGACAGGAAGCTGCTGGAAGAAAATGGAGTAGACATACTATTTCTTCCCGCTACGGAGGAAGTGTACCCGGAAGGTTTCCAGACCACCATCGACGTAACAGGGCTGTCGGAAGGCCTCTGCGGTTCATCAAGGCCCGGGCACTTCAGTGCTGTCGCAACGGTTGTTGCTAAACTTTTTAATATTCTAAGGCCCGACGTGGCATTGTTCGGTGAAAAGGACTACCAGCAGCTTGCTCTTATACGCAGGATGAATGCCGATCTTAACTTCGGCATTTCAATAGTAGGCGTCCCTACTGTGAGAGAGCATGACGGGCTGGCAATGAGTTCAAGAAATGCAGGGCTTTCGCCTGAAGAACGCAAGGCGGCACCTTCACTTTACAGGGCCCTTTCAAGGGGAAGGAAGCTCTTTGAAAGGGGAGAGAGAAAGGCCGAAGCTATAATAGGCGAAGCAAAAGGCGTAATAGAAAACCCCATTGAACTTGACTATCTTGAGATAAGGGATAGCGAGACACTGGCTAAAATAGAAGAAATTTCAGGCGAGGCAGCCTTCGCCATCGCCGCAAGGCTAGGCAAAACAAGACTGATTGACAACATCATCCTAAAGGAGAAATAACATTGAAGAGAATCATGCTGAAATCAAAAATCCACAGGGCAACACTTACGGATGCAAACCTCAACTACGAAGGGAGCATTACGATAGATGAAACGCTCATGAAGGCAGCTGACATCCTTGCCTTTGAACAGGTACAGATATACGATATAAATAACGGCAATAGGTTTGAGACCTATGTTATAAAGGGAGAAAAAGACAGCGGTGTAGTCTGCGTAAACGGAGCCGCGGCACGTCTGGTCAGCCCCGGAGACCTTATCATAATCGCAAGCTATTTCACGCTCAGTGAGGATGAAGCCATTGAGCACGAGCCAAAGCTTATTTATGTTGATGAAAAAAACTGTATGACTGCTAAAAAGTCCTCTCTAATGGCGGTATCCTGATAAATGCTCAAACGTATTAAGCACCACATAAGGACATATTTTCTGACGGGCCTCCTTGTTGTTATACCTGTGGGCCTGACATTTAATATCCTGCAAATAGCCATAACTTGGGCGGACGGCAAACTGGCCCTCCTTCCTCCTTCGCTGCATCCCGATACCTACCTGCCCTTCCCCGTTCCCGGGCTGGGTCTTATGATAACCCTTATGGGGATAATGTTCATAGGAGTGATTACAACCAACGTTGTAGGCAGATGGTTTGTAGGTCTTGGAGAAAAGATCGTCGATAAGATACCATTTTTCAGGAGCATCTATCTCCTTGCCAAGCAGGTACTTGAGACCATATTTAATAAGGACAAAGAGAGCTTCAAAAAGGTGATCATGGTGGAGTATCCAAGAAGGGGGCTTTATTCCATAGGCTTTGTGACGGGCATTGCCGGTGGTGAAATTCAGGCAAAGACTTCAGGCAAGGTGCTGAATATATTTATCCCCACCTCCCCAAACCCTACATCGGGCTACCTGATAATGATCCCCGAGGAAGATACCGTAACACTTGATATAGATGTGGAAACGGCCTTTAAGCTTATCCTTTCCGGCGGGATGGTCAACTCTGATGATAACAACAACAGGAATGACAATGATGAAAAATAAAATAATAGTGGCGCTGGATGTGGACAGTGCGGAAGAAGCAGCCCTGTGGGCGCACAGGCTCAAAGACAAAGTGGGTATGTTTAAGATAGGCAAGCAGCTTTTCACCGCCGCAGGCCCTGACATAGTACGAAGGGTGCGCAGTGAAGGGGGCGAAGTATTTTTAGACCTGAAGTATCATGACATTCCCAACACCGTTGCCGCCGCAGCCGTTGAGGCAGTGAGGCTTGGGGCAAGTATGTTCAATGTACATGCATCAGGCGGCTTTGAGATGATGAGCAAAACAGCAGAGGCCGTTCGTGATGAAGCAGAGAGGCTGGACATTAAGAAACCTGTACTCATAGCAGTCACCGTACTTACAAGCATGAATGAGGAAGGGCTTAGGGAAACAGGCGTTACCGTTCCGCTGACTGAACATGTCATAAATCTTGCAAAACTTGCTAAAAAGGCAGGCCTCGACGGTGTTGTAGCCTCCCCCCACGAGATCGAAGCCATAAAGAATGCCTGCGGTAGCGAATTTGTCGTAGTCACTCCCGGAGTAAGACCGACCTTTGCGTCTAAAGACGACCAGAGGCGTATCATGACCCCTGCCGAGGCGGTGAAAAAGGGAGCCGACTACCTTGTAATAGGCCGCCCCATCACAAAGGCGGACGACCCGATAGAAGCGGTATCACTTATTACAGAAGAGATATGTCAAGAATAGTATTCGGAATAAATCCTGTCAGGGAAGCGATTCGCTCATCTCCCGATGAAGTGGAGAGGGTATTCTATTGTGAGCATCCAAAGGGCGAGGCCCAAAGACTCGTCAATGATGCTAAAAAATGCCACATAAAGACCAGCAGGGAAGAAAAAAAATATCTGGATAAGCTCACCGGTGAACCAAAGCACCAGGGGGTCGCAGCCCTCATATCCGATTTCAGCTACTCAGACCTGCATGACATACTTGATGTCTGCAAAGGCAGCGATGATGCAGCATTTATCCTGGTGCTTGACGGCATACAGGACCCCCACAACCTTGGAGCAATAGCTCGCTCCGCAGAAGCAGCCGGCGCACATGGCATAATAATTCCAAAAGACAGGGCGGTAGGAGTCACCTCCACAGTTGAAAAAGTAGCCTGCGGCGCAACGCAGCACATAAAAATCGCACGTGTCACAAATATTGCCAGAACTCTTGAAGAGATAAAGGAGGCAGGCATATGGGTTGCCGGCCTTGATGGCAGCGGGGATACATCCCTTTACAGCGCAGACCTTAAATTAGATACAGCTCTTGTCGTAGGTAGCGAGGGTAAGGGAATACGTCCTCTTGTAAGAAAAAAATGCGATTTTCTAATAAACATACCGATGAGAGGAAAGATAAACTCACTTAACGCCTCCGTATCTGCCGGTGTTGCAATGTATGAGCTACAAAGACAGCGATCTTCAACGGATATCAGCTCCTAGCACCACCCCTTTTACTGCTTGATATAATATCTGTTTTTTGATAAATTGTGCTGATATGCTTAATTTGCAGGACCACCTGTAAGGGACTTAATTTAAAATAAAGAAACTAATCCGGCGGTACCACATCTAAG
Source organism: Pseudomonadota bacterium (assembly GCA_015222755.1). Taxonomy (GTDB): domain Bacteria; phylum Desulfobacterota; class JADFVX01; order JADFVX01; family JADFVX01; genus JADFVX01. The sequence continues at coordinate 18,772 of JADFVX010000002.1, forward strand.
AAATCAAGGGCATCGCAACTGGCCTCACATAAAAAATAAAACCGAGCAGGAGGGTTTGTGAAAAAGACACAGAAATTTCTTATTGCAGGCATTGTTATTGCGACTGCCATATCCTACCTCATATACGTCGGTGTCAAGGAGTCTGGTGTTTATTTTATGACTGTTGCCGAACTCAAAACATCTACCAAGCTAAAAGAGGGAGAGGGGCTTAGAATCAGTGGCTCTGTTATTGAAGGCTCCATTACGGAAGAGACTAAAGAGCTTATACTGAGGTTCAAGGTCAGGGATGAAGATGAAGAGGGAGAGGTAAAGGGAGATGACAATATCTTCGTAAATGTATACTACAAGGGGGTCAAACCCGATTCCTTCAAGGCCGATGTGCAGGTCATACTTGAGGGGAAATATAACAAGGCAGAAAACCTCTTCAAGGCAACTACCCTGCTTGTAAAATGTCCTTCTCGCTATGAGGGTGAGACCCCTCCGGAAGAGCATGATTATTCCACCGGTGGGAAGAAACTAGACGACGAGCCTGCCGTAGAGGAGAAGCCTCTTGCTGATTGAAATAGGCCGTGCCTCACTTAACATAGCCTTTGTTATGGCTATATATGTAGCCATTGCCTCTGTAATCGGTGTCGTCAGAAAAGACCTCCGCTTTGTAACAAGTGCCCGCCGTGGTATATACGCAATATTTTTTCTCGCAACAACATCAACGGGCGTCCTGCTTAACGCATTTTTAACAAATGATTTCAGCATAAAGTATGTAGCTAGCTATTCTGAAAAAGCCTTAGGCCTGCACTATAAGATTGCGGCCCTTTGGGGTGGAAATGATGGCTCCTTGCTTTTCTGGATATTCGGCCTTGCATCCTTTGCGGCACTTATGGCATTCCAGAACAGAAAAGATCGCAGCCACGCCTTTATTCCCTACACATACACAGTCATCATGGTCATATTGATCTTTTTCCTGATACTCACATGCTTCCTGACCAATCCTTTTGATACATTCCCTCCAAGTATGGTGCCAGCCGACGGAAGGGGCCTTAACCCGATGCTTCAAACTCCGGGGATGATATTCCACCCTCCGGCCCTGCTATGGGGATATGTGGGATTCACAATACCCTTTGCGTTCGCAGTTGCTGCACTTTTAACACGTGAACTTGACTCTGTATGGATCATTAAGACAAGAAAGTGGACCCTCTTTTCATGGACCCTTTTGAGCATAGGCAACATAATGGGTGCAGAATGGGCCTATGATGAACTGGGCTGGGGGGGCTTCTGGGCATGGGATCCTGTAGAAAACGCCTCATTCATTCCATGGCTCACAGCTACGGCCTATCTTCATTCGGTAATGATCCAGGAACGGCGCAACATGCTCAAAGTATGGAACATGTTCCTCATAGTTATTACATTCGCCCTTACCATATTCGGAACATTCCTTGTAAGAAGCGGTGTGCTTCAATCAGTGCATGACTTCGGTGTGTCCGAGATGGGTCCATACTTCATAGTCTTCATGGCTCTCACATCGGCCATTGCATTCGGCCTGATAATTTACCGCTATGACGACCTAAAAAGCGACAACAACCAGCTGGAATCATTCCTCTCTCGCGAGGCGACATTCCTTTTAAATAATGTGATACTCCTTGCCCTGGCATTTGCAACGCTGTGGGGGACTGTCTTCCCACTCATATCGGAACTTGCCACGGGCAACAAGATAACCGTAGGGCCTCCTTTCTTTGCGCAGGTAAATACGCCCCTCTTCCTTATACTTCTCATTATCACGGGAATATGCCCGCTCATCGGCTGGCGCAAGGCATCTCCTGAGAACCTGCGTCGTAACTTCGTAGTACCAACAGTACTGCTTATACTTACAGCAGTACTCCTCTTTGTATTTAAGATGCGTCACGTATATGCCATATTATGCTTTTCATTTTCCACCTTTGTACTTCACACCATATTCATGGAATATTACCGTGGCGTTAAGGCCAGGAAAAAGCTTAAAGGTGAAGGCACACTTAAGGCATTGGTGAATTTATTATGGAAGAAGAAGAGGCGCTATGGAGGATATTTAATACATGCCGGCATAGTGATGGTCTTTATAGGTGCAACGGGTTCAAGCGTTTTTGTGACAGAAAAAGCAAAGAACCTTCATATAGGCGAAACAATGGAGATCGGCGACTATAAATTGAAGTATGAGGCAATAAGAAGCCGGGAAAAGCCCAACTACGAAGCTGTTGTGGCCTTTCTTTCTGTATACAAAAATGGTGAGAAAATCGAGGTTATAACACCGGAGAAACGTTTCTACAATAAATTCCAAGGCGAGCCTACAAGCGAAGTTGCCATTAGACGAACACTTAAAGAAGATCTCTTCGTCATACTTGCTGCATTTGAAAAAGACAGAACCATTACAATAAAAGCAATCATAAACCCTCTTATAAATTGGATGTGGATAGGTGCCTGCTTGGCTATTTTTGGCGGTTTCTATGTGCTTTTACCCGATGGACGCAAAAAGGTGAAAGCGTGAAAAAAAGGTTTTTAATTATTGCCTTTATAGCAGTCGCTACACTTACAGCATCTTACCCTGTATCGCTTTTAGCTGGAGATACACAATCAGAGATAGAAGAGACCCTTATATGCCTCTGTGGCTGCGGCCAGACCATTAAAAACTGCCCTCACCAGAACTGCGGCTTTGCTATACCGGCAAAGGCAAAGATTAAGGAATACCTTAGTGAGGGAAAGACCAAGGATGAGATCATAGATATATTTGTAAGTCAAAACGGAGAAGAGGTGCTGGCCGCGCCTAAAAAAGAGGGTTTTAACCTGCTTGGCTACATAATGCCCTTCCTGGCCCTTTTTGCTGCAGTAGGAGTCATTGTGCTAATTATTCGGGGATGGACCAAGACAGGCATTGAAGATGAAGAAAAAACCCTGCCCATGGCCAAGGATGACTTCGGCTCCGATATCGATAAACAGATAGAAAAAGAACTTGAGGAGATGGACTAATACCATCATGGAAAATGCTCTAATTACAGTCTTGGCAATCATATCTGCCGGCATGGCCGCTTCACCCTTTTTGACAAAGCGTGAGGAGTGGAAAATAGTATCTCTCAATAAAAAACTTGAGAAATTACAAAATGAGAAAGAGATATTCTATCAGGCCATAAAGGATATCGACTTTGAGTGTGCCGAAGGGAAACTGACGGACAAAGACCACCAGGAACTAAGAGATTACTATAAGGAAAAGGCCATACAAACGGTCAAACAGATAGAGACCCTTCAGACATGTCTCAATGAAAATGAAAACTCTCCCCTTTGCTAGGGCGGATAAACTGCTCAAATGATAAAAGTCTCGGGCTTAAGAAAATCATACGGTTCCATCGATGCCCTTAGAGGAATAGACTTAAACGTCCGCATGGGTGAGTTTCTGACCCTTTTTGGCCCCAACGGTGCCGGCAAGACTACACTCCTAAAAATACTGTCTACAATCATAGCACCAACATCGGGCAGCGTCATAATAGGCGGCCTCGACCTCAAGAAAGCAAATTATGAAATCCGCAAAAATATTGGCGTCATATCACATAAGACATTCCTCTACGGTGATCTTTCTGCGATGGAAAACCTCATCTTTTACGCAAAGATGTATGACGTTCCCAACCCAAAGGCAAGGGCCGCAGAACTAATCCGTGAGGTAGGCCTGAGAGGCCGTGAAGACCATCAGGTAAGGACCTTCTCGCGCGGCATGGAGCAGAGGCTTTCAATCGCACGCGCACTGATACATGACCCAAGCATCATATACCTTGATGAACCCTATTCCGGCCTGGACCAGCATGCAGCCCTTATGCTTGGGAACCTGCTTAAAAAGCTTCACACCCAGACCAGGACCATCATAATGACCACCCACAACATCACCCACGGCCTGGAGATAAGCGATAGAATAGTCATACAGATATCGGGCAAGATCGTATACGAGGGTGAGACAAAGGATCATACAGTGAAAAGTTTTGAAAAGGTCTATTTTGAAAAAGTAGGAAAGAGGGACTGATGGCCTACTTCAGCAAGGTATTGCATATATGCATGAAAGACCTCAAGGTGGAGGTAAGGTCCAAGGAACGCATCTACTCCATGATGGTCTTCTCCCTGCTGGTGATGGTGATATTTAATTTCGCCTTCGACCCGGGAGCCGAATATATCCGTGAAGTGGCCCCAGGCATTCTGTGGGTCGCCCTGATTTTTTCTGCAACCCTTGGACTAAACAAGACATTTGCCGCCGAAATTGACCAGGACTGCCTCCAGGGGCTTATGCTCTCACCCATGGACAGGACGGGGATATACTTCGGCAAGGTCATCAGCAATATACTCTTTTCCCTGATTATATCACTGCTGACTCTGCCTTTCTTCGCTGTCTTTTTCAACATTCCCCTACTAGACGTACTTCCACAGCTCGTTCTTGTCATTAGCCTCACAATAATTGGTTTTATAAGTGTCGGGACTCTTTTTTCCGCCATCTCCGTCAGCGTAAAGGGAGGAGACATGATGCTCCCTCTCCTTCTTTTTCCCATTGAAGTGCCCGTCATAATAGCTGCGGTAAAGGCTACAGGGATGATACTTGACGGTGCGCCTATGATGGACTATAGTATGTGGCTGAAGGTTTTGACCCTATTTGACGTCATATTTGTCATGATAGCGTTTGTCACCTTCGAATACCTCATCGAGGAATAGTGTAGAGTCCCGAAAGGAGAATAACTTGAGAAAGATGATTACCAACCTGATTGGTCTTGCAGCGGCATCACTTATTATAGTGGCGCTCTACATGGCTTTTTTGTACGCACCTACTGAGGTGACGATGGGTCATGTTCAACGCATATTCTACTTCCATGTTGCATTCGCCTGGACCTCCTTTATAGCATTTTTTGTAACCTTTGCAGCAAGTATTGCCTATCTTGTAACAAGAAAAAAGTTCTGGGATACTGTAGCCGCCTCATCGGTAGAACTCGGTATTGCCTTTAGCTGCATAATACTTACCACAGGCCCTATCTGGGCAAGGCCAGTTTGGGGGGCTTACTGGACCTGGGACCCGCGGCTTGTAACTACACTTATCCTCCTCTTTATATACACGGCCTACCATATTTTAAGGGGGGCCATTACTGAAGAGACCAAGCGTGCCAGATATTCCGCCGTAATAGGCATCATCGGCTTTCTCGATGTTCCTATCGTCTATTTTTCGGTCAACTGGTGGAGCAGGACTATTCATCCCGATGTTATTAAACCTGAAGGCGCCGCACTAGCTCCCCAGATGTTGCAATCACTTTATGTGGCGCTGTGTGCCGTCACCCTCTTCTACCTCTATGTACTTCTGAGAAGGATAAGACTGGAAGAGCTGAGAGATGAAGTATCTGAACTTAGAAAGAAAGTATTGAAGGAGTCCTGATATGGAAAACAGTCTTAAATATATGTTTATGGGTTACAGCGTACTATGGCTTATCATCTTCACCTATGTCTTCTTTATAGGCAAAAGGCAGGGAGACCTGAAAAAAGAGATTGATGAATTGCGACGAATTGCCGAGGAAAAGTAAATCCTTTATTAACCCGCACCAGCCAAATTTTACATAAATTATTTTTTCCACTAGAGCTTTCAATTAATGAGCTCCAGCGTCTGAAGCAGCAGAGCAAAAGCCCCACAGCTGTGGCAAATCACCTCCAAATCTGTTAAACTCTGTGTTCTGCCATACCTGTTCCTACAGCTTTTTAACAAATGCCCCTATCACGATAAAGGTTACACTATATCTTCAATGACCCCATCTTCTCATATATTCAATGCAGATAATGAAAAGCGCTCCATAAAAGATATTGTTTATGTTTTCATCCCCTGGATGATAGCGACGACACTCCTTTTTTCCATATATATCTATGACACGCACAAAGAACACCTTAGAGCCGTAAAGACAAAAGCTACTGCAAAAGTCGAAGAGCAGACAAGAAATATTCTTTCGAGGTTAGAAACTGTAATAAAAGATGTTCTGAGCCTGTCAGAAAACAATACAATACAAAAATACACAGATAAACCCTCACCTGCCCTCTACCGGGATATAAAAAAAGATTTCATTTCATTCCTGACCATAAAAAAACAATTTGACCAGGTAAGGATCATAGACAGTGCAGGCAATGAAATGCTACGAATCAACTACAATAATTCCAGGGACCAGTATCTGCCCCTTCCTGTTCCAGCAAGCGAGCTTCAAAATAAATCTGACCGATACTATTTCCTTGAGACTATGAAGCTGGATATAGACAGCCTCTTCATCTCACCTTTCGACCTCAACATGGAAGGCGGTAAAATTGAAGAGCCCTTAAAACCTACGCTGCGCATTTCAACCCCCATCCATAACGAGCAAGGCATCATTAATGGCATGATTATAGTCAACTACCTTGCAGATATAATGTTCAAACGTTTTAAGGCTATCCACATGGAGCTCCATGGAAAAAGCATGGTGCTTAACAGCGATGGCTACTGGCTTGACTCACCCGACGAGGACGATGAATGGGGCTTCATGCTTGAAGAGAGGAAAGGGCGTACATTCCAAAAGAGCTTCCCAGGCGCATGGAAGGAGATTTCATCAAAGGACTCGGGACAGTTCAGAAACAGCAGCGGGCTTTTTACATATTCAAAAGTATATTTATCTTTCCTTGAAGACAAATCGATCTCCATAAACACATTGGCAGGCGCCGACCACATAATAATCCTGTTTTACATACCTCAACTCTATATAAGCGGCTTCACTCTCGATGCAGCAAAAGACTGCCTGCCCTTCTATATTCTTACACTGGCAGCTTTTGCCCTGTTCTCCATATTCATTGAGCAGTCATCAAGACAAAAGAAGAATTCACTTACAACGCTCAACTACCTGAGCCAGGCTTTAATACAAAGCCCTAATGTAGTCGCAATCACTGACAAAAATGGGAATGTCGAGTTTATCAACCCCAAGTTTTCTGAAGTAACACAGTATTCAGAGGAAGAAGTCCTTGGGAAAAACACTCGCATATTAAAATCAGGGAAGACCCCTCCTGGGACCTATACCGACATGTGGGACACAATAAATTCCGGGAAAGTCTGGGTGGGCGAATTCTGCAACAGAAGGAAAAATGGTGACCTTTACTGGGATCTGGCCTCAATTTCACCTGTTCGTGACGCAGATGGAGAGATCAATCACTACATGAAGGTCTCCGCGGATATTACGGAGTACAAGTACTTGCTGAACGACCTTCAGAGAAGCGAAAAAAGAAGGGCAAGGGCGCAGGAAATAGCCCGCATGGGTGACTGGGAACTCGACGTAGAGAAAGGCAAAATTTATGCCTCCCCGGAGTTCTTTATGCTCTGCGGATTACCTGGGGAAAGCAAGAGCATAGAAAAAACCCGCTTTATAGCTGAAGTAGTCCACCCCGATGACAGGGATATCGTCAGCTACACTATAGACAAGGCTGTAAACAGCGGAGGCAAATACAAACTGGAACACCGCATATGCCTTTCCGATGCTACTTTCAGGACAGTATATGCAGAAGGACAGCTTAACACCGATAGGCCAAATAAATCATTGGCATTAACAGGTACTCTTCAGGATATTACAGATCAAAAAAAGACAGAAATAGACCTTGTAGAGGCAAAACAGATAGCAGAATATGCAAACAGGGCAAAATCGGAGTTTATGGCCAACATGTCTCACGAGCTTAGAACTCCCCTGAACTCCATTATAGGTTTTTCAGAAATGCTGAGCGCGGGCATTCCCGGAAAGTTGAATGGAAAGCAGCTAGAGTTTTCTGAAGATATAAATGCCAGCGGCACCCATCTTTTGAACGTCATCAATGACATACTTGATCTAAGCAAGATAGAAGCTGAGCAAACAGAACTTAGTTTAAATACATTTAATGTTAACTCTCTTGTGAAAAACAGTGCAATGTTCTTCAAAGAAAAAATGATAAAAAAGAATATTGCCCTTAGCAATGAACTTGAAGGTGAACTCCCCGAGATTAAAGGCGATGAGCGCAGGATCAAACAGGTGCTTGTAAACCTCTTGAGCAATGCAATGAAATTTACTTCCGAAGGAGGAAGTATTGTAATCAAGGCAGGACTCAGCAAAATTAATACTGACAGGGATGCTATATTTATTGCTGTGGAAGACAGCGGTGAAGGCATCAGAGAAAAGGACATGGAAAAACTCTTCACACCCTTTGTGCAACTTGAATCAGCCTATCATAAAAAACACCCGGGAACTGGCCTTGGACTTGCGCTCTGTAAGAAAATAGTCGAACTTCACGGCGGCAAAATAGGCCTGGAAAGCACCTTCGGCAAGGGGAGTTGTTTCACTATATACCTGCCTGTCAATATAAAGCAGGAGACTGGTTCATGAAAAAAATATTGATTGTTGATGATAATCCTTTAAACCTTAAGCTTATGCGTGAGATACTGAATACAGCAGATTACAATATCGTCGAGGCTACAGACGGTATTGAGTCTGTAGTCATTGCGATGAAGGAAAAACCTGACCTTATATTAATGGACATCCAGATGCCGGAAATGGACGGAATAGAGGCCCTTAAGCAGCTTAGGTTAAGATCTGGGCTGAAACATATACCTGTTATTGCCGTTACTGCAGCTGCAATGGAAGGAGATAGAGAAAACTTCTTATCACAAGGCTTTGACGGTTGTGTAACAAAACCTTTTGCCATGAAAGATTTACTTAGCGCTGTCAATAAGCAGATAAAAATGGAGACAACAAATGCCTGAGGCTTCTGAACAATCAAAAATGGGAAAGATACTGATTGTAGATGATGAACCAAGAAATATAAGTCTGCTTAAACACCTCTGTGAAAGTCTCGGCTATGAGACGGCTTCAGCAGTTAACGGAAAAGAAGGAGTAGAAACAACTAAAAAAGAGATGCCCGATGTGGTACTCATGGACATAATGATGCCAGAGATGAACGGCCTTGATGCTACAAAACACATCAAAAAAGATCATATTACAAAAAATATCCCTGTAATACTGGTAACTTCCCTTGATTCCAGGGATGACCTCATAAAGGGGATAGAAAGCGGTGCCAGCGACTTAATTACAAAACCTGTTGATCTTCAAGAACTGTCTTTAAGGATAAGAAACAACATAGAAATAAAAAAATATCATGACCTCTTAAAAAACCATAACAAAATACTTGAAGAACGTGTCGCAGAGAGGACCATTGAACTAAAAAAGGCATACGAGAAAAACAAGGAGACCTACATAGACACCATATTCCGGCTGAACCTTGCAGCAGAATATAAAGATGAAGAAACAGGGGCCCATATCAAAAGGATTGGCCTCTACGCCAGAGAAATTGCATCTGTTATCGGTATGGACAGGGATTATTGCGACACTATATTCTACGCTTCACCAATGCACGATATCGGCAAGGTCGCCATTCCCGACAATATACTGACAAAACCGGGCAAGCTGACAGATGAAGAATTTATGGTCATGAAATCTCACACTACCATAGGCGCAAAAATACTCAGCGGATCAGATTCATCTTTTCTGAAGATGGCCGAGGAGATAGCGCTCACTCACCATGAACGGTGGAGCGGTGAAGGATATCCTAATCGGCTTAAGGGAGAAGAGATACCTATGGCGGGAAGAATAATCAACATTGTTGACCAGTACGATGCATTGCGCAGCTCTCGTCCCTACAAGCCCGAATTTGACCACACAAAGACCTTATCAGTAATTACCGAGGGTGACAGGCGGACCAGCCCTGAAGATTTTGACCCTCAGGTTCTGGAGGCCTTCAAAAAAGTAGCGGGAAAAATGGAAGAGATATTTGATACAGAAAGTGATTAACAAACGGCGTTTAACGGTAAAAAGGAGAAACACCTGATGGAAGAAGAGAAAACCGGCAACAAAAAAACTGGTTCCCTAATGAGAGACCTGCTAGGCCCGCTTCTTATTTTAATAGGAGCGCTGGCAATCCTGTTAACGAAAGAGTATGTAAGCGCAAAACTGCTAACGGGGCTTGTGCTGCTGGACTATATGTCGAAGGGATATCTGAGCAAGCTGCCAATTCCAGTCTGCTTCATAATATTCATGGCGCTTATTGCTGTTGCAGCAACCTGACGGCACCGCTTTGTAAGCGGGGAGTACCACTATTTGGCTTCGTAATCCGCCTGCTCGGGGTTCAGTTCCTTTTCTGCGTATTTATTAAATATGGCTTTTTGCATAAAAAGATGATGGATATCCGGGTCTATATGTCCGTCTTTCTTCATAAACTCCAGTATCTTCAGTGCCTGAGATAAACCCATAGGTTCCTTGTAAGGGCGGTCTTTGGCTGTCAGCGCCTCAAATATGTCGGCAATAACCATTATCCGAGCCTGTATGGAAAGCTGCTTGGCAGTAAGGCCTGATGGATAGCCGGACCCGTCAAGTTTTTCGTGGTGCCCGCTGGCAAACTCAGGCACTCGTGCAAGCTTTTTGGGAAAGGGAAGCTCTGACAGCATCTTCTTGGTAACAAGAGCATGGTTTTCAATTAAGTGGCGTTCTTTTGCCGTAAGGCTACCCTTCCTTATTGATAAATTTGCAGCCTCATCTGATGTAAGGTAATAATGCACCTTTCCTTCGACCTCGTATTTCTTTGAGGCTATTTCTGCTATCTTCTTTATTTTTTCATCATCCATATATTCCTTTGGCACATTACATTTTGCAACAAACTCCTTATCCTCTCTAAGTTGCGCAACACTTTGCTCAAAGTGAAGATCCATCTCTTCCTGTACTTTTGGGTCTTTTTCACCCAACAGGACGGCATGCAGCTTTTTTTCCAGATGATTACTCTTCATGATGTACTCAATCATATCAAAGCGTGCCGCTATAAGCTCTACCCTGTCATGTATAGTCTCCAGTTTCGTACGCTTATCTACCACATACTCTGGCGTGGTTATCTTGCCGACATCATGCATCCACGCTGCAAGTTTCAGCTCTTCCATTTCATCTTCAGAAAAATTAATATCTCCAAGAAGGCCTGAATCGCAGGAGTTCACCTCCTCAGCTATCATAGTGGTCAGTTTTACCACTCTTTCTATATGACCTGCGGTGTATGGTGATTTTTCATCTATCGCGGCGGCTATACTTTTGATGAATGAGTACAATAGGTTTTTAAGGTCCTGTACGAGCTGGGCATTTGTCAGGGCAACAGCCGCCTGCGAGGCGAGGGAAGCGACAAGGTCAACATAATCAGAAGAAAAGGCTACTACCTCTCCTGTATCTACGTCTTTGGCATTAAGCAGCTGCAGAACACCTATAATATCGCCTTCATGGTTGCGCATAGGGATAACAAGCATGGACTTAGACCTATAGCCTGTAGCCTTGTCATATTTTCTGGGCCCCGTAAAATCAAAACCTTCCGCTTCATAAACATCAGCAATATTCACCGTTTCACCGGATATTGCCACATAAGAAGAAACATTTGTGTAATTAGGCTTTCCAGCAACTTCAATAGGTACGGGCGGCAGCGTAATCTTGTCTCCACTTTCACCTCCCATCCTTGTATTCATACTATCATTTTGAAGTATCTCGAAGCGAAGTGTCTTTGTTCTCTCATCCAGCAGGTAAAGAGTTCCGGCATCGGCGAAAGACAAATCTCGTGCCGCATCGACAATCATCTCCAGGAGCTTATTCATATCTCCCTCGGATGAAAGGGCAAGGCCTATGTCGGCAAGCTGCTTTAAGTGGGAAAACTGGTGTTCAGCGTAGGATTTCACTTCACGCTCAACGGTACTTAATACCCTGTTAAGACGTTTGTCTTCCTGAGAGAGATTGCCGGCTGAATACTTCTTTGGGGATTTAGTTTCTGAATCCATAGGGAACAATACCTTTATATGCCCTCCACAAAAACTCTGGAGAGATTATTTTTTTAAAACCGGTTCTTCCGTTAATTTCACTACACGGTCATTGGTGGGAATAATTACACGGGTCATATCTTCTGGAGAAGCCTTATGCCCTCAGCAGCTATAGCCTTAAATCATGGATTTACACATAAACAGACAGCATAGTCACTCTATAAATATAGGAGACAAACTCAAAATAGCCTTTAAAATGCAAGGGGTCAAGCTTAAATTTGATTTGTCTTGCCAAAACAAACCTGTCATTCTCTAAAATTGATGCAAAAATGCATCATTCGCCATCAAATTGCGCTATTTCTTCACTCCAGTCCCGGGAATCCGCTTCACCACTCCATGGTTTTTTTCCATAGAACTTCACATCATCCGTCCTGGCCCCATCAAAGACGGCACCCTGAGCCATCACCTGACGCATATCACAACCTGAAAGATCAGCATCACTAAAGTTGCAGTCATGCAGTTCAGACCCCTTAAGGGAGGCTATTTTAAGGACTGCACCTTTAAAACTGGCCTTGGGCAGTATAGATTTAAGTACCTGTGCACCTGACATATTGGCTCCTTCAAAACAGGCGCCCTCCCCCTCCATGCGAAATATAGATGCATCGACCATACTTGTATTTGAGAAATCAGCAGCCCTTATATCTCCGCGCTGAAAAAATACATCGTCCATAGAGGCATTACTAAAATCGGCTTCTATAGCAAAGACCTCACCCATAAATGCCCCTGTAAGGTCACAAGCAGACAGCTTGCATCTGTCAAGCCTTGACCCGGTAAGAGTGACACCACTTAGATTTATACCTTTAAAATCAATATCAGAAAGGTCGGTAAAGCTTATGTCCTCATCGGCAAGCGAACCACCTTCTTGAATAACTGTCAGAACTTCATCCCTAGTCATAAACACCTTCTTTTTTAATTTTACAGGCTGTATTTTATCATATTTTTCCAGCCACGGCAAAGGTCTCCCGCAAAACTAATTTGTTTTGCATCTTGACTGGCTAAGCATATTTATAGGTGCTACAAACTCAATTCTGGCCCTTTGCAAAAATAAGGACTCAAAAGTTCCATGGCATTTTGAAAGCTACCTTTTAACTGTACCTCAAAGTGTGAGAACCCCGCTTTAACTATTTAAACAAAAATATCTATGTTATCTTGTTAAAAATGTGCAGAGAAAAGCCTCTTAAGCAGTGATGCTCCCCGCCTACAAGGCGGGGCATCCGAGTAAGGTTGATTTACAATTTTTATAGCTGCCATTCATCCCCGCTTATCCCCCACAGGGGACTGGGCATGCTGGCAGCCTCTCGTCAAGATCTAAGGATTAATGTAATGACAGATCTCTTTCTTGCCCTCAGCCTAAGCTACCTTCTAGGATCTATATCCTTTGCCTACATCGCCGGACGAATAAAGGGCCTTGATCTAAGCAAAGAGGGGACAGGTACACTTGGCGCAAGAAATGCCGGCCGGAAACTCGGCAAGGCGGCTGGCCTTTTCATCCTAATACTGGACATACTGAAAGGCATCACTGCCGTTGCAGCTGCAGGATTGATTACAGAACAGCCCATTGCGCCCTTAATCGCCTGGCTCGGTGTTGTATGCGGTCACTGTTGGTCTGTTTTTCTTGGTTTCAGGGGCGGCAAGGGGCTTGCCTCCAGCGCCGGGGCACTTCTTTTAATATCACCCACCCTGCTCTTTCTTGAAATGCTTATCATGCTGGTGATAATAACTATCTTTCGCAATATCTACCTTGCTGCCATTATAGCCACCGTATTCCTGCCCCTCACAGTCTGGGCCCTTGGCGGCCACACCTATTTTATTACCATAGCGCTACTGATAGCCCTCATGATTCTTTACCGCCACAAAAACAATCTTGCAGACCTCAGAAAATCCCCTCCCTCGCGCTGGCGCAGGAAATAAAAACACAGCATTTGATCATTCTACAACAGGCTTTATGATAAATTGAACCGAAGTCTGCTCTTCTTAATCTAAGTGTTAGATAGACAGTTAGGAGTTGAAATGTCTAACAAACTTATAATACCGGTCTTAATACTGCTTTTGCTTCTTTCGGGAGATATTTGGGCCATTGAAACTACAGGACAGAAAGGGAGCGCTATGGGATTTCTTAAGAAGGCGACTTTTGCCGGTGGCTGTTTCTGGTGCATGGAACATCCATTTGAAAAACTGGATGGAG